>JAPLHZ010000333.1 GCA_026389365.1 Cyanobacteriota bacterium | reverse complement strand
TCCTCCAATTCTTATTCCGAAGCTTTACGAATCCGTTACCTGCATCCTCAATTTTCCATTCCTGATCAGGATGTGAAACACACTCCCAAGCATTAGCCGCTACACCATTCTGAGTTGCGTTTTGCAGATTCAGGCATCTCCCCGAATTCTTATTCCGAAGCTTTACGAATGATCCACTGGGTGAGCCTGGAATTGAATTAGGAACACCTAAATCTATAGCTGCAACTGCATTTCTTACGGCACTAACAATAGGTCCACCAGCAATAGCAACTGCACAATTTTTATTTTGACTAGCTGATCCGATCCAGCTTTCCAAACTTCTAACTGAGGCTGAACTACCATTGGAATTCACTACATTTTCAAAATGCTCAATTGCTTCTACACATCTAGAAGGTTTTCTACATTCATTACCGCCCAAATATGCACCTGTGAAGCAAGTTCCTCTGGCTACACCTGTTTTAGCAACAAGTTTTAATCTGTCACGGGTAAATTCCCCGTCCCTTGGGACGTCTGAAGAAACCCAAAAGTGGCTGTTTCATACCTCGTCCGCTTGCGGCGAGGTTCTTGATTATCGCTACAACCTCTAAAACTTGAGAACGTGCTGGCTGCCAAGAAGAGAAAACTAGAATCTGTAAAGCCACAAGGGTAGCAATTAAAAGACCTCTAAAACTTTGAGAAGGTAGAATTTTGAACAATCTCACTAGCGAACCTCCGTTCAAGTTTGATATGAATACCGCCAAAACCAACCTTAATCTCTACAGACCTACTTTGGCGGTCGGGAAAAGGTCGGGAAAAAGTTAGGAAAAGTCAGATGCACTCCATAGATAGCAATCTTGCGATCAGTCATCTAAAAATCATGCGTATTCACTTTAGAGTTCGCACTACAATGAGAATTTTTTGACTGCGCCCTGACAAAAGATCTAGCGGTCTAACGATTAGTAGGTTGAATTTTTCCTGCTATCATCCTATTTTGGTGTGATAGGCAGAAACTTTCCGCATATCACACCATTCAGAATAGACCGCTCAAAATTTTCATGACCTCTAAAGGAATAATAACCGATCGTCCCTCCAATTTCCCTTAAGCAAACCTAAAGAAAGCACCTTCGCTCAAGCCAAAACAGTTCCATTGATTGAAGAACCAGAGGACTTTAGTAACAACCGATCGACCTTTCCTCCAAAACGATCGACAACTCTCGAATAATCATCAACGTTTAGTAGAGAATCATCGATAGTTAGTCCAAAAGCAACAGCCTTTTGTTCAAAACGATCGGCGTTTAGTGATGAATCAGAACCCTTTTGTTACGATCGTTGGCCAACCACCGGGAACGGGAATCATTTTTCCCTCAAACAAACCTAAAAAACTCCATCCACCACACGCTTGAAAACCCAGATCAAATCCGCTACGCTAAATCTCACAGGATGCAACCAAGCATCTGGCCCCAAAAATTTGAGCACCGATGGCTAGTGCAACGAACACCAGCCAACGGCTAAACCACACGCGCTGAATACACCAGCGGGCGGTCTCTGGCTATGTTACCACGCAGCCTTTGAGCCATCCCACTAACGCATCACCGTGGGGTGGCTCAAGTTTTTGGTTTTTTCCACCCTAGAAAAAGCTAAAAATCACCATGAACATGGCTCCTCCCTTAGTCGTTCGATCCAACCGATCGAACGCCGAACCTACGCGCATTCTTCTCATCGGAACCCGCGACGGCATCCAAGAAACGATCGACCATCTCTGCGTCCTCAACTTGCGACCACTCAGCCTGGAGCAAAATTCAACCGCATCCCGACAGGCAAGGCGACTACCTCAGCACCATGACCAAATGGCGTATGTAGGACTTCAAAGAAATCAGGATTGAATCACATCCATTATTTGCCCTGGCGACTAAAGTCACGGCTACACAAACAAAGTCCGCCCTGAGCGGACTAAGACTCTATTCTTAACCCACGACGGTGGGTTTTGTTTGTGTAGCCCACGTTCGCGAAGCGTCTCCAACGGAGAAATGCAATCGCCGGGTGACTGGGTCTTAACCACCATCCAGACAGGTTTCATTTTATGAAACCAGACCACCCAGACCGATCGTAAGCGCCATAATTCAGACACCGTTACCTTGGCCTCTGCGTATGCGCACCCCGATCGACGCTCGCCTATATCAAATCGGCTTCCTCACGAGTTTCCTACTCCTCGGCTTCCTCACCCGCGATTGGCAACTCCATATTGAAGTCGTCCTCACCGCGATCGTCGCCGCCCTCACCACCCAATACCTCTGCCTAAAACTAAAGAACTCAAGAAACCTTCTAGTCCCTCTTCCCAAGGGAGATTTAGGGGGATCTTCCCAGTTCTACAGCCCAATGATCACCGCCTTAGGATTATCCGTTCTACTTCGCGTTGATCATCCATGGGCCATGGCATTTGCAGCAACGATCGCGGTTCTATCCAAATTCCTGTTGGAATTCAATCAAAAACACATCTTCAATCCTGCTAACTTTGGCATTGTCTGTGCTGTTCTCTTCACCGATGAAGCCTGGGTTTCACCGGGTCAATGGGGCGAATCCATGTGGTATGTGGGAATGTTCTTAATCTGTGGTGGATTAGTGCTGAAAAAAGTGGGCCGTTGGGACACCACGATCGCATTTCTTTCGTTCTATTTCGCTATGGAAGCATTGCGTAATGTATACCTCGGCTGGACTTGGGATGTGTGGAGTCATCGGATGATGAGCGGTTCATTGATCATGTTTTCATTTTTTATGATTACCGATCCGCGTACTATTCCCAATGCAAAACCCGCCCGAATCATTTGGACATTTACGATCGCATTGATCACTTTTATTCTAAGAAATTACTTTTTCATGACCACGGCTGTCTTTTTTGCATTGTTTCTAGCTGCACCACTCACCATTCTTTTAGATTGGATTTTCAAAGACGATCGATTTGATTGGTTCAATCTCCCCAGTGCTATCACTCCCGAAATTAAGTCCGTCTAAATTCATTCATTTTGGTAATCATCATGACTATGATTCGATCGTTTTTTGCCATAGTACTTTCATTATTTTTAGTATTTACAAATTCATTACCAGCCCTCGCCTTCTGTGGCTTCTACGTTGCAAAGGCAGATACCAAACTCTATAACCAAGCCTCCCAAGTTGCGATCGCCCGCGCCGACGATCGAACCATTCTCACCATGGCCAACGATTACCAAGGCGAAGCGAAAGATTTTGCCATGGTTGTCCCAGTCCCTACAGTGCTAAAAAAAGAACAAGTCAAAGTCGCAAATCCAACTATCATGGAGCGCCTTGATGCCTTCAGTGCGCCGCGATTAGTAGAATACTTTGACGCAAATCCCTGTGAACCCGTTAGGGAGTATAAATCTTTTGGTTTACCACTCCCTAGTGCCGCACCAGCACCGATCGCCTCTAATCGTTCCCGAGAGCAAGCTCAAGGCGTAACTGTTGAAGCACAATTTAATGTCGGTGAATATGACATTGTGATTCTCAGCGCCAAGGAATCTGGCGGTCTTGAAAGCTGGCTCCAGGACAATGGCTACAAAATCCCCAACGGCGCAAAGGATTTACTGAAGCCCTACATTCGTCAAAAGCTTAAGTTCTTCGTCGCCAAAGTAAACCTAGAGAAGTTTGAAACCTCAGGATTCACCAAACTCCGCCCGATTCAAATCGCCTACGAATCTCCCCGCTTCATGTTGCCCATCCGTCTTGGTATGGTCAATGCGCAACAAGCCCAGGATTTGATTGTTTATATCCTGTCGCCCAAAGGCCGCGCCGAAGTCGCAAACTACCGCACCGTACGCATTCCGTCGGATGTGAATATTCCTCAATTTGTCAAAGGTGAATTCAGCGACTTTTATAAATCAATGTTTAATACGAGTTACGATCGTGAAGACCGCAATGTGGCCTTCCTGGAATATGCCTGGAACATGGGCAATTGCGATCCTTGCTCGGCTGACCCCTTGAATCCCGATGAACTCAAACAAGCGGGTGTCTTTTGGCTAGAACAACCGATCGGAACAAACAAACCTCAACCAATCTGGGGCGGTCGTCGGCCAATGCCCATGTCATCTAATGTATTCATCACTCGTCTCCACGTCCGCTATACCCGCGACAAATTCCCTGAAGATTTGATGTTCCAAGATACGAACAATCAGGAGAACTTCCAAGGTCGTTATGTGATGCAGCATCCCTATTTGAATGAAAGCAATTGCGATGCAGGCAAACAATATCGTGCCGGACTTCCTAAACGCTTTGACCAAGAAGCGCAAACATTATCCAAACTCACGGGCTGGAAAATCGAAGATATTCGTAAAAAACTTCCGACCGTGAACTTAGCAGATGTGAGTTGGTACGATCGGTTCCGCGCTTATGTTCGATAGGTTTTGATAATCAGATTTGGGGCGATTGTTTTTAGGATCGATCGCCCTACGCTACACTTTGAGTCATAAACAAGCTAGAGTGCCGATCCCCGCAATCCCATCATTACCACCGCAGTTCTAACAGTAAAACGTCTCTAGGACCGATCAGCATCTTGAACTTGCAAACCGATGGCTACAAAGATCTAACAACGACATCATCACCCCTCGTCAGACGTGAAAGATTTGCTGACAGGGAGACCGCTACCATGGATCTACAGTTCCAGATTGAGGCTTTGATGGATCTCGATCGGATGCCGTAGATGCTTTAGCACTAGCTGAAGAAATAGTAACCAAAATCCGGGCGATTTTTTTAATCCCTAGATCATCAAGACAGCAAACACCCTAGAAAGTTGAAAATGATTTACCGAGATTTGGTACGGTGTAAGCAGCATTTTAAAACGCTTTAAACGAAGACCAAATAATAGGTAATTTCATGACGACTACGGCGAGCCGCGAGCAAGTAGATCAGATTATTCATAATCAACATACCAATCCCTTTGATATTCTTGGATTACACCCGATCGAACAGGATGGAAAAAACCTCTGGGCACTCCGCGTCTACCAACCCAAAGCCACCGCAGTTGCAGCCCTGATTCCTGAAGCGCGCCGCGAGTTTGAAATGACTGCCTCGGCTCACAACCCTCACTTCTTTGAATGCCTCATCGATCTCCCCGAAATCAATAACTACCAACTACGCATCACAACAGACGATCGCAGCACGGTCCTCTACGATCCCTACGCCTTCAAAGACCCTTGTCTCACAGAATTTGACTTGCATCTCTTCGGCGAAGGCAACCACCACCGCATTTATGAAAAACTCGGCGCACACCTAACGACACAAAACGATATTGCTGGAGTTTATTTTGCAGTTTGGGCACCCAACGCGCGAAATGTATCTATTCTCGGTGACTTCAACTATTGGGACGGTCGTCAGCATCAAATGCGTCGGGGATCAACGGGAATTTGGGAACTTTTCATCCCAGAATTAAAAGAACTCGATCGCTATAAATACGAGATCAAAAACCACGAAGGCCACATCTACGAAAAATCCGATCCCTACGGCTTCCAACAAGAAACCCGCCCAAAAACCGCCTCGATCGTCACCGACCTAAGCACGTACCAGTGGAACGACGATAACTGGATGGAGCAACGCCGCCAAAGCGAACCCCTCAACCAACCGATTTCTATTTACGAACTTCACCTCGGCTCCTGGATGCATGGGGACTCGACCGTGCCTGCGATCGGAAGCGATGGCAAACCTGAACCTGTGGTCGTCGTTTCCGATGAAAAACCCGGTGCCCGCTTCCTCACCTACCGCGAACTCGCCACCAAACTGATTCCCTACGTCAAAGAACTCGGCTTCACCCACATCGAAATGCTGCCGATCGCCGAGCATCCCTACGACGGATCTTGGGGCTACCAAGTCGTCGGCCACTACGCCTGCACCACCCGCTTCGGCACCCCGCAGGACTTCATGTATTTTGTCGATCAATGCCACGCCAACGGGATCGGCGTGATTGTTGATTGGGTACCCGGCCACTTCCCTAAGGACGGCCATGGACTGGCATTCTTCGACGGATCACACCTTTACGAAAACGCCGATCCCCGCAAAGGTGAACATAAAGAATGGGGTACCTTAGTTTTTGATTACGAACGTCCTGAAGTGCGTAACTATCTCGTTTCAAACGCGCTGTTTTGGTTCGATAAATACCACATCGACGGAATCCGAGTTGATGCCGTCGCTTCCATGATCTACTTAGATTACAACCGAGATCCGGGCCAATGGGTGACGAATCAGTACGGTGGACGGGAAAATATTGAAGCGGCAGATTTCTTGCGGCAGATGAATCATTTGCTGTTTAGTTATTTCCCTGGGACACTCTCAATCGCAGAAGAATCCACTTCCTGGCCTATGGTTTCTTGGCCTACTTATGTCGGCGGTTTGGGCTTCAACCTGAAATGGAACATGGGCTGGATGCACGACATGCTGGACTATTTCAGTATGGATCCTTGGTTCCGCCAATTCCACCAAAACAACCTAACTTTCAGCATGTGGTACAACCACAGCGAAAATTTCATGTTGGCGCTGTCCCACGATGAAGTCGTTCACGGTAAGAGCAACATCATCGGAAAAATGCCCGGAGACGAATGGCAAAAGTTCGCCAATGTCCGCTGTCTATATGGCTATATGTTCGCCCATCCCGGCAAGAAAACCCTATTCATGAGTATGGAATTTGGGCAATGGAGCGAGTGGAATGTCTGGGGCGACCTTGAGTGGAAGCTGCTGGAATACCCAGCCCACCGCAAGCTGAAAGAATACACAACAGCTCTAAATACGCTGTACAAACAAGAACCATCCCTCTACAGCCAAGACTTCGCACAGGGCGGATTTGAATGGATCGACTGCGGCGATAACCGTAACAGCGTCATTGCCTTCATTCGGCGAGCCAAAGATTCCGATGAGTTCGTGGTCGTTGTCTGCAACTTTACACCCCAACCTCACGCACATTACCGCGTCGGAGTCCCAAATACGGGCTTCTATCAGGAAATTTTCAACAGTGACTCGCGTGCATATGGCGGCAGTAATATGGGAAATCTGGGGGGTAAATGGAGTGACGACTGGAGCTACCACGATCGTGAGTACTCCCTAGACCTATGCCTTCCTCCTCTTAGTACGATTATCCTGAAACTCGATCGAGACTACAAAGGTTAAATCAAAAACGGTTAAATTAAAGTGAGTCTGGGGGTAAGTTCTGCTTATTCCCATGTCTTCCAATATTTGTTTTTTCCACTATTTAAGTTTCCTAATGTCTAAGTTTGCCCATGATAATTTTGCCAAAAACTATTTAGAAGGATTGCTGACCACGATCGGTAAAACTACGCCCAGTCGTCCAATCAAATCCGAAGTTAGAGCCGTAGACCTCTGGTTTGAACGGGACAGTGGGTCACAAGAAGAACGATCGCAATTAGGTCTTCTCGCAGATCTCCTGACAAAAGATTCACTCATCGAAGTCTTTCGTAATCCCGCTACCGCTTTTGAAATGCGTGCCTGTAAAGGAAAACTCTATTCCCTAGAAGGCGAATTTCTACGCAAAGCTAAACGAGAGAAACAAACTCTCTCCCAAGACCAATTGCCATCTTTACTGATTCTGATGCCCACGGCTTCCGAAGAGATTCGATCGGGTTTTGGTACTGTCGAAACCAACATCCCTGGCGTTCATTCATTTCCCATCGAAGAACGAACCACTTTGGTCGTCATTCATCAATTGCCGAACATCCCAGAGACTTTATGGTTGAGGATTTTAGGGCGATCGGGAAATCAGAAACGAGCTATTGATGAGTTTTTGCAGTTACCGGATACAATGCAGCTCTATGTTAGCATTAGCGAAATCCTAGCGGACTATCGGGCTAATCTAGAAGCCAATCGAAAGCTTACTCAAGAAGAGGAGGAACTGATTATGAACTTGTCTGCGGCCTATCTCCAGAAGCGATCGGAATGGAAGGAAGAGGGATTACAAGAGGGATTACAAGAGGGATTACAAGAGGGATTACAAGAAGGGGTCTACAAAGTCGGGCGTAATCTTTTGAGACAGGGAATGCCGATCGAACTCGTCGCCCAAGTCACAGAACTGACGATCGATCGAGTTAAAGAACTCCGCGATCGTCTTTGAATTCAGTTTGTTGGATTCACTGCTAGATTCAAGACAAGTTTAATAGCAAGAAAATTTCCCTTGATTAACGCGCTGCCTTTGTCCTTTACGAGTCTCACCCAACAGCGTAGACATAATCACACAACGCTGTTCACTGACCGTTTGCGATACTAACGTCACTCGACCCAGCTGGCCTGTCACCGTCCCGTCATCATCCAAAACCATAAACCATTGATTTTTATCTTTGATTTGGCGAAATGTTGTTTGGTTAGTGTCGATCGAAATATTTTGAAAAGAACTTTTCCATTCAATAGGCATATTTGGATCAGTTCCAATTCCCCAACGGACGACATCTCCGTACTGCTCAATCACAAAACGATAGGGACGACGCTGTACTCTCGCTAGATGTTGACCTTGTTTGATAGAACCTTGAATTTGATCTTGGGCCGTATTGAGTTGTCGCGTTGCATAAAAACTATTCCAACCGGGAACAGCGATCGCACACAAAATACCGATAATGGTCAATACAATCATCAATTCCAACAATGTAAACCCGGCGGCCTGCTTTCCAGCTTTCAGAAAAACTTTTTTAATAGATGCAAATTTCATAGCTGGGAATACTTTGGATTAATTCTACACCCCTAAGAATTCCCAGATAAAGAGACGATCGAACAATATTTACTGACTACATTCAGAAGCTGAACTCCCTTCACCTAGCCCACCCAAGATAGTCCGCACAACAATGCAACGCGGCTGAGAATTAATGCCGCTACTCACTAGCTGAAAACCAATCACAAAACTCTCAGAGGTAGAGGGCCAATCAGATTCGCTCTTTTTCACAACTCCATTACCATCGAACACTAGTCGTAATTGATTAGAAGCCTTATTAGTACTTGCAGTAAGATTAGTCTTCAGAGCATAATAACGAACCATTCCAGACTTCACATCATCACCACCTAATGTCTGCCAATTTAATTGCGCAGGCAATACACATTTACTAGAGCTGTACGTATCTGCCGTGCCAGAAGATAGGCATCGAGCCACAGCAACACGAGGACGAGGACCAACTGTAGGGTCACTATTCTCATCAAAGACTACTGCACGAAGCGTTTGTGTTGTTTTCGCTTGAGTTTGAGCTAAACGAATGGCATCGGCGGCTTGAGAACGCACTGTACCAATCCGTCGGTTGTTCACGAAGGCTAGCCAACCAGGGGCAGCGATCGCAGACAAAATACCAACAATAATCACAACGACCAAAATCTCAATTAGCGTAAAACCATCATTAGACTGGCGCGATCGCGATCGAAAATATTTCATCATGTCTAAACCCTCCCTATTGCAATTAGATTAACGTTAGCTTCCCGATCGTTGCTTACTATAAACCCCTCGCCCCGTCACCTGAGCCTCCATCTGAAATGGAACATCACCCGTCGCATAGGGAATTGCACCACGACCCGCCGCATTCCCCTTAATTACAACACGGACTTCAGGATTTTCATTAACCGAAGCTCTACGAACACAGGCATAAAATTCAGGTCTAAATGCTTTGAAATTAGCCACTTCAAAACCATAGGGACAATAGCCACTGTTCACCGTTTCAGTTGGAATTGGACTAATAGCAAAGGCAGGAACAGGCTTAGCAGCAGCATCTAAAGCATAGTCAACAAAATCCGTAAGAACAACGCTTTCAGCACTATTTTCTAATGGCTTGCCAGCGGCTGGAATAGTTGTAATAGAGGTGTTTGCACTAGAGGCGTTAAGTTGCAAATCAACGGTCCCATTATCAGATTTTCCAAAGGGCCAAGACAGCGGTCTCTTATCATCAGAAGCGACTGGAGCCACCCATCCAGATTTTTTAGTGTTTGTTGTAGATTCAGCGAAATGAGGAAGAGCATAGCGCTTGATCCGAGCGCGGCCTTTCCAAATCTTACTACTATTATCCGTATTGAGGGAATAAACAACCAGAGTGTACATTCGTTGAGAAACACAAGGAACTCGATCGACCGGATTCTCTTGAGGCACACCGCTAGCATCACGCACTACTACGCCAATTTTATCTACATTCGTTTTACAATAAGCACTCACGCCATCGGGTAAAGGTTCCGGTTTCCAAAATGCCAAGACAGGGATATTATTTTTGTCAGGGAGATATTTTAAATGAGCGGGCAAAGAAGCTAACAAACCCGTGCATAGACCACCTGCACCACGAGTAGCGGCATCATCACGGTCCGCTAAGCAACTTTCGACAGATGTACCCTCTACTTCTGTCCCATAAACATAAAATGCTTCCCGGAGATCACGGGTGATGTAGTCCATCGCCATTTGCATATCGCGCTGGGTATCACTACGAGCTGCATCTTTTTGGTTAATCCCCAAAACTTCCACAACCAGATAAAGCAACCCACTGACAATCAATCCGCTGATTAATATCGCCACCAGTAATTCAATCAGCGTGAACCCTCGCCGATCGGTGCGTTTAGGCAACATCCGCAATACCATACGCAGATGCTTATCTCGTCTCGACAACCCGCTTTTCATGTCATTGCCCCTATAAAAATATCTGAACCAACAATCCTCTCGAGCCTCGCCACAAGCACTCTATTCGCAAGATGTACCGCCAGCCCTACAGAGAGCACGGTAGTTATTGAGAGATGCTGAGTCATCACTTTTCGCAACCGTGGCATACAGGACCGCAAGCGGACGGGTTCCAACTTGCCCTGTACCCGTCGTACCCGTCAGACTAGCCTTTTCTGTTAGTAATGTAGTGCTATTCTTTGCAAGAGCAGAATAAACCCGAACCCCAACAGAAAATGCCAGTGGCCGTCTCTCATTAACAGGTACTGCGGATGCTGAGCAGGCTAATCCATCGGCACAAATTCCGTCATTCCTAAAGACCTGAACTAAGAAATCGGGTTTATCACAATCAGTGGTTGTCATGACAGGCAAATACTGACCAACAGCAGGGTATTGCTGATCTGCCGGGACCGCCGCCGTAGTTTCTGTAGCAGCGACAGCGGGTCTAAGCCGTGAAACACTTTTAGGACATGGCGTGATTCCCTGCATTGAGGTCCATTCAGCCGAAGGGGCAGGGGCAGGGGGATTAGGACGCTTGCCAGCCGTAGCAGTAGTGTCGATCGCAGGCAGTTCAAGGGCATTAGATCCACCCCGTTCAACTTTTGCCCGAACCTGATCTATTGTCGCTTGAGCGATCGATAGGGCTTGTTCAGCGCGACGGTTCTGCACCCGAGTCCCTGTAGCCCAAAAGATAGGTGGTGAAATAGCAACAACGGTGATGCTGACAATGATAATTGCGACCAATGACTCAATTAGAGTGAATCCGCCACCTGAAGACTTCGATCGGGGTTTGGAAGCCTTGCTAATCACGAACCACAACGAATCCATTGGATGTTTAACTTGACGTTTCATATCAGTATTCCTCAAGTTAGTTTGTACAGTTTAGATTCGCTGCGCCCTTGAAGTTGTTGGTTTTAGCAACGGCACACAGATTTTGAATGTATGGGTCGTTAATTTGAGGTTCACTATAAAACTCGTTTCGAGGGGCCTTGACCAACACAAAACGCGAAGCAGCCGGACCAGCAGGTGCTAGCTGTAATGCCACGTCATACCCCCACTGACGTAGAGGCGGTCTATAGTAATCGATATTTTCTTCGTTTCCAGAGGTTTCAAAAGGCGGGGTCAACGCACCACTCGAATCAAGATCCAAGGCCACCATTTGGTATGGAGCCGTTGCATAGTTGCTAAAGCTCAACTGCAAGAATGAACCAGCGTAATCTAAGGGGGTTTTTTCATCCCATTTCTCAATAAATCGAGGGAAATTATGCAGGCCACCATAACTATTTCCAGGCCGAGACGGAACGATACCGCTGACAACAATGGAATTGATATTAGTGGCATCGCTTCCCAGAGATAAAGCATCCATAAGCAAACGATTTCCATTATTACCGATCTTCCCAAACGCCATGTCTTTAGTCACAGGCGAATCCTTGTCTGCATAAGCATAAGTAGTCCCTATCGCCGAAAGTTTTTGATCGATTTTGGTAACATCATACGGCGTGGCTTTTGGGAGACCGGACGGCTGACTGAGTAAAGGAAGGCCAGAACGCGAGATCTTGATGGGAGTGGCATTGTCACCCGCAGGCATTGTGTTCTTCGTAGACGTTAGATAGCTGTTAGCTGCTAGCGCATTGTAGTTAGTCACATTTGGATTTTCACGTAGCCAGTCATAAGCACCCGTCTTTCCTGACTGGGATGTCATATTGGGCAAAATAGTGACAGGCCGATCGGAATTTTGAAACGACGTATATCCTCTACTAGACGTATATCCTCTACTACTAACTGCACAACCTGGACCGTACAGACCCGTTTCTGTGAATCCCTTAGCCCCATCATGGTAGATGCTACGTTCGGATGTATCGTTGGCAAGTGATGAGTCATTGCCGGGATGACGTTGATATCCTTTGACAGAATCAACCTCGCGATAGGTAAGAAACATATCTGAAATACTGCCATCGCAGAAGTTATCAGAAAGAATGGAAATTGAATCGGCAAGTAACTCTGTAGGTCGCCAACGATCGCCCGTTAAGCTCGCGAATCTATCATCCCTTGTACCAGTGGCACCACCACCACCACGATTATAAAAACGGGTATTGTATTGGGCTTCATTAAGAGTCTTAACAGTGTCATCTCGAATCAAGGCATCAGTTCCTCCCGTGAATTCTTCTAGAGGATCACCGATCGTGTCATCTTCACCGTTCTGATGTCGGTTTAGATCCCCTTGGATATAGAGAGGTTGATCCGTAAAGAGTGAGAGACCTCTGTAGTTGTCTGAAGCCGTAAACGGTGTCGTCTCGTAACCTTTATCACGCTTGACTTGACGGCCATTTCTCAGCCGGAAGCCATGAATACGACGGCTTGGATCAGGTAAACCATCAACGGCTTTAATTGAGATTCCATTAGTTCTCAGAGGCGGATCTGTCGGTGTTTTAGGGTTGGTGGCATTCGTCGCTGTTCCCGCTGCGGGACGGGCGATCGCATCTTCACGAACCGCATCTTCACGGAACGCATAAACAATTCCGCTCATGGGCATTAACGGTTCCCCGCGTAGTCCACCTCTCAGCTTTGCCTTAGCACTCCGCATCATCCCAACATCAAGATCCAATGTCCGAGCAAGCATTAGTTGTCGGCCATCAAAGAAAGCTCGATCGAGGAATGGTACAGCAAAAGGTGTACTAACTAAGTCACTGCCCGAGAGCTTTGGGGCTTGAATAATGTTGGTTGGGATGTTTGCATTACCATTCCCTGCACCAGTGACCGTCTCGGACGAAGGTAAGAACCACTTGTCAGGAGATGAATTGTTCAAGGTAAACAATCCTGGAAGGTTACGAGGTTTGATCGCAACGCTGCTTACCTTAAAGTCCTTAGTAGGGAAAACCTGTCGTTTGTCATCAGGGAAACGAGCAACGGCTGGAATAGCACCTGAATTTGGAAATGATGTAGGAACAGCAGCATTTACAAAAGTACCAGTGAAACTTGGAGATGGCTCATTTGCGACATCATTTTTTTGGACTGGCTCAAACTTGTAGCTACCCAGTGACGATTGAACATAACTATCTACGATGTAGGGTTCTTTGTCCGTACTCTTCAACCCCAACTTTTTCTGATCCAGAGTGCCATCTACAACCGTATAGCTTCCGGGTTGACGAGTATCAACAGTACCAGTGAGAGCACCCTTCAAGTCGTGTGTTTCCTGAGGGAAAATGTAGTACAGTGCTGGAAATTTCGGCATAACAACAGGGCGTGCCTGATTGTCATCAGAAATACTGTAGCCAGTTTTAGTCAAATCGTAAGACGCTGTGTCTGGAATATTCAATGCACCACAAAGGCGAGACAATCCTAAGCGTGCTCTTACTAGTTTTTGTTTTTTTGTTGTATCGAATACGGACGAAGGTGAGAAATCAACGATCGCTTCAGGAGTTCCGTCAGCCAAGGCTGATACCTTTGGACCTTTAGTCGCATCATCTCCCAGCAAAACACCATCGGTTATTGCAAACAAGTCTGGATCGCAGGCGGATGGATAAACAGCAAGTTTTCCAGAACCCGATGTTACTCCTGAAGTCGTCGTCGTCATTTCAATTGCATAGTGACCAAACGATGGAGAGGGGCGGAACCCAAAGGTCCGATCGCGACGAATTTGGAAATTGAGCATGATTAGCTCAGCCATTCTCAGCTTGCTATTATTAACCGCCGCAACCCCAAGTCCGCCGCCGCTCCCATTACTATATTTCTGCCTCAGAGCTTCAATATATGCCTCTGGTGGCACGTTGTAGTAATCACGAGGATTTTTAGCTCCTGTTCCTGTATCCGTTGGATCGTATTTAAATTGATTGCGTAGCTCGTCTGGTAAAACATGATCCTTATTCGCATTAAGCACATTCGCATTAGGCGCATCTTCATTCATTAATTCATAAAGCTCTGTACCCAACTGAAACATCAGTTTTCCATTGTTAGCGGTGTCAGTCAGCCCTAGTCCGACAGCAATATTATTAATCGGCTTGGTCGGGTCGAACTTCTGAACCGTATCAATCTCATAGGCAAGCATTCCAACGGTGCAAGATGCCGTCTGAATATAAGTCTTATCAGCAGTTGAAAGATTGGCATAAGATGTACCCGTATCTATGAGATTTAACGCACGACGAAGATTTGAGAAGTTACCCCACATACTCAATGCAGGATAGGGATGTATATTAGCATCTTGTTTTGGTGGGAATGCACCATCTGGATCTCCAGCAAAGTTTGCCAAATTTCGTAGGGCAATTCCTAATGGCTCGGTTTTTCCGATCGCAGTCGTAAATGCACCTAGATTTCCTGCTGGCGGCTCAAATTCCCAACCATTGGTTCCGCGCCCCGAGAAAAAATCTGACAACAAATCAACCTGATCAGTTGCAGATGTATTAAATCGGGTCGGGACAAAGTTAGTGGACTGACGCAAGGTCGTCGGAGTACCGGGATGGGCCGTTGTCGCTAAGCAAGCAAACGGATAGTCTGCACCAAAACCCTTATTAATAAAGTCAGTGTGATACAGAGCGGTCGCCTGAACAGCCGCTAAATTATCACGCAAGGTTCTATGCTGCTGCTGAACATGAGAGATAGTCGTACTGGCAGAGGCGACAGGATATGGCTTAACTTCAGGCGGATAGAGCGGATCGCCCTCCCGCTCATTCACTCCGGTCGGATCAGAGGCAATATATCCGTCATTATCACCATCTCGCGGAGTGACCCAACCGAAGGGATTTCCCAACTCCAAACGCTCACCCACCAAAATACGAAGCCCCTCATTTCGGGCACGATTTTCCCAATATCCGTCAGCCCCAACGCTTTCATCCGTGAGGTCTTTTGCGCCCGCTGTTGGAGTGAAGGTGTTTTTCGCAGTTAAGTACTTGTTAGCATCCGGAATTGCATACCCATATCCAGTTTTAGCCGTATCATTACGATCGGGGACTTTACTAGATGTAGTAGCTGCCGCAGCACCGGAAGAAGAAATAGGCAAGGGAAAAGTTGGCTTTGGTCCCCAACGACCATCAGCTCTTGACAAATCGTCGATATAGGGAGTTGCCTCCTTTTTAAACTGAATTCGCTGTTTTAGTGAGTCGTTGTAAGTCGGAGCTTGGTAATTTAGTGAATTATTTTTCGGATTAGCAGCAGAACCAGTACCAGGTTTAACCGTTTGCCGAATGTCTTCGGTCAGAATAGCAACTGGGTCGCTGTAAACATCCTCCGGCTTATCTGCCTTACTCGTATCATTATTCCTATTGATAGCAATCTTGGAATTAGGCTGCCCAGCTTGCTGGTAATGCGGTGTGAAACCACCAACATTAGTCGAAATTCCCATCAATCCGGCAGCAATGACACCTTGAAACTTGTCTTGGTCACTACCCGTTGTAATCGAAATTTCAGAATTATCGATCGGGGGATACAGGCAAGAGTTTTTTGAACTAATCAAATACGATTGAAACCTAGTCGTGAGACCATTGCTTTGTCCAACAATCAAATTACCTTCCGTATGCATAGCACCATTAAAACGGAATTCAGGACCGGGAAACACTTCTAAGTCATTGCGGAACCATGCACCCCATTTGTTTCCTTTGCTTATCTCACGATCTTGATGGAATTCAATTGTAGTGGCGACGGATTTTGCACTGTATGGCACCACCAAAACATCCACTTGGAAATTTTTACGAACCACTGAAGTGTTAGTCGGATCATTAAACCAACCGACGGAGGTAGGAGCAGTAGTAGCCGTAGATGGCAATTGACAAGCTGAACCCGTTTCAGTTGTTAACGGACCATGGCGGACAACACCCTGATCGGATTTTTGTTTATCACTTTGCGTAACGAGTAAGCGTTGAGATCTGGCCGGGTCTGCATCCAGAGGAGTTTTGAAGATGATTGAATAAACAACCGTTGCATCTTCTTGGCCATCTCCATTCGTATCTGCTTTGAACGACCAAGCATTATCAGTAGCTGTTGCAGTTGTAGTAAGATTAAGTCTAGTTTCTCCAGGTAAAGTATATGGATCTTCACCATTGACCTTGCGTTCTGCAACACCTCCTGTGACGTTATCATTCAACATCATTCCCAGAAGATAGTCTTCTCGAGGAACACCACCACTAGGATAACGAGTATCTTGACTAGCATCAAACATGAACTCCAGCTTCGATCGCGCCCGATCGATCGCAGGAGTTGCAGCATTATAGATAACCCGCTGCTGGTTACTGGTAATGACTTGAACGTTACGAGTGTAAGCCCGATAGGTCAACGCTCCCACAGACAACGACACCACTAAAATCAACATTATGGTCGTCGGTAGAATTATCCCTGAATTCGGGGAAACTCCACGACTCACAACGAAAGCTGACCGCAATAGCCAGTCTATCGCACCTTTAGTCATCGATCGACACAGACGAGTGACCTCGCGGGTGAAGGTCTGAAATGCTTTGGAAAGGTTACGGTTTGACATAGCGGTGATGTGCCAGGGAGACGATTTTGTAGAATTTCTGTAGAGTGGGACATTCCACTGGTCAAAAAATGGATCTGTCCGGGGCGATCGTTGGACATACTGTATAGAGTGACAGTTTAGCCGATGAACTCAGAAATGACTGGAGATTCACGTCTTCTGAGAGAATAATTCACCCGTATTAAGCTAAAAAGCGACTCTAAAAAAGTATTGAGACCAAATCCTAAACCTAACTCAGTTGTACCGGATCCTAATAAAAATCTCCAAATCTCTTGGAAAATTATCATTAGTAATCATTTCGAGGGCTTCATGAGGACTTCATATTTTAAGGCTACCCAAAACGATCGAATTTGATTAACATCAGATTCAAAATAGAACAAAAAAATTGAAACATCTACTCTCATAACAATAAAATAGCCCCCGTGGATGTCCACCGGAGCTACTCAATCATCTATTTACCAACTCTCTTAATCGGATGATGTCTAGGCATCAGTAACCGAATCTAGAATTTGTTCAGGTTGACACCCAACTGCTTCGCATAAACCGCCAAACCCTTAAGCTCAATGGTCTTGATGGCTTTGGTAGAAAGGTTCAAACGCACAAAACGCTTGCCTTCAGCCCACCACAGACGCTTCCACTGAAGGTTTACACCCTGTAATTTCTTAGTACGACGGTGGGAGTGAGAGACCGCGAAAGCATTGTTGGCCTTCTTGCCTGTTAATTCACATACGCGCGACATAATTATTCTCCGCTTATTGCTATTTCTTCATAATGTCCAGTCTGTAATCATAACCACAAACCGCGACCGATCGATCGTCTCAACCCAGATTTTCCTACAACCTGAGACCCGATCGGCAGTTCATGACACATTAATCAAGATTTTCTAAAGAGCAGCAAATAATCGGTCAAGCACCAAAAGCGCCTCATCAATTTCCCTCGCTGTCACCAAAAGCGGCGGTACGAATCTCACGACTGTTGGTCCGGCAGGTACTAGCAATAGCCCAGCAGCCATGGCCGCTTTCACCAAATCGATGGCGCTCATAGATATATCCGATCGCAACACCAGTCCCTGAATCAAGCCCCAACCACGGGATAACTCAATCAGATGGGGATATTGATTTGCGAGCTTTTGTAAGCCATGGGTAAGCTGTGCGCCCCGTTCCTTAGCATTCTCAATTAAATTTGATGCCTCAACATACTGACAAACAGCCAGTGCCACACCACAAACAAAAGGATTACCGCCGTAGGTACTCGCATGATCCCCAGGCTCAAACACATCACAGGATGACTTACACAACAACGCCCCGATCGGAATTCCACCGCCTAGACCTTTAGCCGATGTGAAAATGTCTGGCTCAATTCCTAAATTTTCATAACCCCAGAGCTTACCCGATCGGCCCATACCAACTTGCACCTCATCTAAAATTAACAAAATCCCAGTTTCATCACAGATTTGACGAACCTGCTGGAAATAGGACTCACTTCCGGGATTTACGCCGCCTTCGCCTTGTAGGGGTTCCAACATAATTGCAGCCACTTGAGACTGGTCTCGATCGAGTTCTGCGATCGTCGCCCGCAAAGATTCAATGTCATTGTAGGGAACATAATTAAACCCTGGAACTAATGGCGAAAAATTCTTGTGGTATTTAGGTTGACCTGTTGCAGTAACAGTCGCCAAGGTACGACCATGAAAACTAGCATGAGCTGTAATAATCACCGGGTTTTCAATACCGCGTTTTACCTTGGCATATTTCCGAGCTAACTTAATCGCACCCTCATTGGCCTCAGCCCCGGAATTACAGAAAAAAGCACGATCCCCGCAGGAACGATCGACCAACCACTTGGCCAACTCGCCCTGTTGAGGAATGTAATAAAGATTGGAAACATGATGTAGCGTCTGCATTTGCCGAGTGACGGCTTGGACCATAACCGGGTGAGCATGACCCAGAGTACAAGTCGCAATTCCCGCGACAAAATCTAAATAAGCTTTACCCCGATCGTCCCAAACTCGACAGCCGTCTCCTCGAACCAAGGTTAACGGAAATCGTCCGTAGGTTTTCATCACATAGTGATCAAACTCTGCTGTATCAAACTCTTTTATATCAAATAGTGCGGACGTGTCGAGGTTCGGGGCGACCTCGTTTACAAGGGTATCTAAAGTCACTGCTCTGGGAACCTCGGTAAATTAAATAGGCTAGCTTAAGAAATCGTAGCGCTAAAAAGCTAGACTTTACTGAAAAAATTAACCCAGCTCCAGCGCTCCAGCAGGCACGTCGCGCCAAGAACTCACAACCGATCGACGAACTAACCAACCGGCCCTTTTTTGCTGCTGGGTCAGGTTCAGTTCAAATGAATCACAACAATCGATTGCCTGTTGCTCATTACAGCAAGCGATACAGGCATACAGCAGTCCACTGGGATCTAGCTGTTCATTAACCCAGATTTTTATCATGGTATTGTCTTTCCAAAAATTACATCTTGTATGAAATTTAGACTTCCATTGTAAGACGAATTATGGGACTTAGTATGAATCTAAAGAAATATCAAAGGGAATGCTGGGAACTAAGCTAGCCATCCCTTTAACCGTTCAGCAACATGAGGACGACGGAGTTTTCGCATTGCTTTGCTCTGAATCTGGCGTACACGTTCACGGGAAAGGTTAAAGGCAAATCCAACTTCTTCAAGAGTGCAGGGTTTACTACTAGATAAGCCATATCGAAGACAAATGACTTCCCGCTCCCGTTCTGTTAAGACTGTATCTAAAACTTCTGATACTTCCTGGCGCATTACAGACTCAGTCATCTGCTGTTCAGGAGATTGGCAATTATGATCCTCCAAAAGATCAAGCAACTCTTTATCGTCTTCCCCAATACGATGATTCAGGGATAGAGATTGACGTTGAATTTGTTGAAGGTACCGAAAATATTCAACAGTGACTCCTAATACATCTGAAATTTCTTGTTCTTTAGGAGTACGTCCAAGATCTCGGCGTAGATTTCGTTGAGCACATTTAAGTTTACTCAGTTTTTCAACAATATGGATAGGCAAACGAATAGTCCTGGCATCGTTCGCGATCGTCCGGGTGATGCCTTGTCTGATCCACCAATATGCGTAAGTAGAGAACTTATAGCCTTTGTCTGGATCAAATTTCTCGCTAGCCCGGTGTAGGCCTAGTGCTCCTTCTTGGATTAGATCCAGGAAGGGGATGCCACGATTAAGATATCGTTTTGCGATCGAGACGACTAATCTCAGGTTCGAGCGGATCATTTTTCGCTTTGCACATCGCCCAAGATGTAATTTGCGTTCAAATTCTTGTTGGGTCATTTTGAAATGACTAGCAAGCTGGGATTGTCCGATCGGGCTACCTTTTTTTTCCGAAAGTTCTTTTCTGACTTGTTCAATTTGAACACCGTAACGAATCTCCCGAGCAAGTTCGATTTCTTCATTTCCCTTTAGTAATGGGTAACGAGCCATATCTTTAAAAAATGCCCCAACAGCATCATCACTAATTGCTCGGCTATATCCTGTAATTGCTCTGTTTTCTAGGATACTATTTTCATCATTGGTTTCTAGAAGTTCTAGCTCTGTTTCTAGTAACGTGGGGTCTAAATCTATGGATAATTCATCAGTTATCCCGACTGACTGCGATCGTAGTTCTGACGAGATAACAGTTTCAGTAACTTCGGCGATGCTCTTTCTATTCCAATCGTTTGCCGTTTGACTTTTGTTATTTACAGAGCAATCATCTGGAATCCTGCTTTCCAAATTATCTATAAATACAGTTAAATTCTCATCCTTATTGAGTTGCGTGACAGTCATAGTGCTAAGTCCTCTTTTAAATGGGAAATGAGCTAAAATTCTGATCTAAGAGTGATTTTTGAATTGAGCAAATTTAAAATTTACTTAGTTGATGTTTAAAAATAACTATCTGACTTTGTTTAGCATTATAATTTGCATTACAAGTTCTTTTCTGGATTTTCTTAAGATTTGCATCGGTTTTTAGAGTTAGGAATATGCCTGAATGAGTAGCGATCGTAGTTGGGTTCAGGCATTAGTCGATTGTCCTGGCGCACAGGGTTTGTATACCTATGAAATTCCCTTTGATTTAATTGTCCGAGTGGGAGATATTTTATCTGTTCCCTTCGGTGCACAACAGGTTGGAGCCATTGCACTGGTAGTAGATTCTGATGAGAAATCACTTCGGTCCATTGGGTTAGATATTGAAAAGATTCGTAAAATTGATGCGGTGGTGAGTTTGGGATTTTTTCCTGCTCATTATTGGACGTTGTTGTCTCAAGTCGCGAAGTATTATCAGACTCCATTAATGCAGGTGGTACGAGCCGCATTGCCGCCGGGATTATTGTCACGATCGCAGCGCCGACTTAAATTACGGTCCGACCAGAACCATAATCTAAATAGCAATCTGGCTGTGTCTCTCGAAGCGCAGAAGGTATTAGATTTGCTCTCTGAAAGTAAAACTGGTGACTATTCTTGGCGTTTTTTACAGCAAAAGGTTAAGGGCTTGGGAAAAATTGTTCAGGAGTTGGTTCGATCGGGATTAGTTGATAGTTATTTGCAACCGCCGCAAACGGTCCGTCCGAAGCAGCAACAGGCGGCGACATTGGTGGGTGAGGTTGATGATCAGTTGAACGGTCGGCATCGAGAAATTTTGGAATGCCTGAAACGTATGGGCGGTGAGGCGTGGGTCAGTGATCTTTTAGTTCAAACCAAATCCAGTTCAAGCGTACTTAAGACATTGGAGAAAAAAGGGTTTGTTGTACTTCAATCTCGCGAGGTCCTTCGTCAGGAAATTCATACTGTGAAATCCGACTTGCCGAAGGTTTTGACCGAATTTCAGGTGTCGGTGGTGCGATCGATTCAAGACCATAAAAGCTGTGCAACTATTTTGCTCCATGGGGTGACGGGATCGGGAAAAACAGAGGTTTATTTACAGGCGATCGCCCCTCTTTTAATGGCCGGAAAATCAGCCTTGGTTTTGGTGCCGGAGATTGGGTTGACTCCACAGTTAACCGATCGGTTTCGGGCGAGGTTCGGCGATCGGGTGAGGGTTTATCACAGTGCGCTTTCTGAGGGGGAACGTTATGACACTTGGCGACAAATGTTAAAACTTGAGCCGCAGGTTGTGATTGGGACTCGGAGTGCGATTTTTGCCCCATTGGGGAATTTGGGATTGATTGTCTTAGATGAAGAACATGATTCTAGTTTTAAACAAGATCAACCTGCGCCTTGTTATCACGCGAGGACAGTGGCAAGGTGGCGATCGCAATTGGAAGATTGTCCTTTGCTTTTAGGTTCGGCCACTCCATCCCTCGAATCCTGGTCTGCGCCAGAGATTAAATATTTATCGCTGCCGACACGGGTGCACGATCGGCCCCAACCCCAAATTGAAGTGGTGGATATGCGGCTGGAGCTAAAGGAAGGGAATCGATCGATTTTCAGCCGATCGTTGCGGGATGAGATTGCTGAGATGAAGGAGAAGGGCAATCAGGGAATTTTGTTTATCCATCGACGGGGACATAGTAGCCATGTATCTTGTCGGAGTTGTGGGTATGTGATGGAATGTCCAAATTGTGATGTTTCTCTGTCTTATCACCACACGCACGCGACAGCGGCGGAACTGTTGCGCTGTCATTATTGTGGCTATACGCAACTTCAACCGAAAATTTGTCCGGTGTGTAGTTCCATTTACTTCAAGCATTTTGGCAGTGGGACGCAGCGGGTGACGCAAGAGCTTGCGCAGGAATTCCCCGAGTTGAAGTTTTTGCGATTTGATAGTGATACGACTCGGACCAAGGGAGCGCACCGCAGTTTGCTCGATCGGTTTTCCCGTGGAGATGCCGATTTGTTGGTGGGAACTCAGATGTTGACGAAGGGCTTGGATTTGCCGCAGGTGACGCTGGTGGGCATTGTGGCGGCGGATGGATTGTTGCATTTGCAGGATTTTCGATCGGCGGAACGAGCCTGTCAGACCTTGTTGCAAGTGGCGGGCCGATCGGGTCGGGGGGATGATCCTGGCCGCGTTATTTTGCAGACCTATAGTCCTGATCATCCGGTAATTGATGCGGTGGTGGCCCAGGATTATGGCGCGTTTGCCCGATCGGAGTTGGAAACCCGAAACGTTTTAGGCTATCCGCCGATCGGTTGGGTGATTTTAATTCGGCTTAGTAGTCCAGAGGCGATGGAGGTTCAGGCAGCAGCGAACCAAGTGGCCCAGCGGTTACAAATGGTGGCTCAAGGGCGATATGAGGTGTTGGGTCCATCTCCGGCGATGGTGTTGCGAGTGGCGCAGCGATATCGATGGCAGATTTTATTGAAGGGTGAAACTAACGGACCGACTTCCACACCCGTGGAACTCCATTTGGAAGAATTACGATCGGTTTGTGGTCCGGGGGTTAGTTTGACGATCGATGTGGATCCAGTGAATTTGATGTGAGTTTAGTCTTCGTCGAGTTCAAACTACGAACCCGACTTTTAATCCAAGCCCAACATTTCTCAATTCGATTTAGGTCCGGAGAATAGGGCAGTAAATATATCCTTTGTATCCCGCTGCTTCAATTAAGGCTTCAATTCGACCACCATGATGAAAACTTGGGCGTTGCAGGTATGTCGGGGACGCGGTATGGTAAAGGTTTACCCGTCTAGAGTCCACGCTTTGAGCGCCGCATCATGCCCAAATTCACTGATTTTCTTGCTCATCTCAATCCTTCCCAGCGTCAATCGGTGGAGCATTATTGTGGACCGCTCTTAGTTGTTGCAGGCGCAGGATCAGGAAAGACTCGGGCGCTGACTTATCGTATTGCAAACCTCGTCCTCACCCATCGCACTGACCCGGAAAATATTCTAGCCGTCACCTTTACAAATAAAGCGGCCAAGGAAATGAAAGATCGGGTCGAAAAGCTATTTGCCGATCAGCAATCTCACAGCACCCACGGCAAGCCCCTCGATGCCTTATCACAATCGGAACAAACAAAACTCCGATCGCAAGTCTATAAAAACATCACCAAAGAGCTGTGGATTGGTACATTTCACGCATTATGTTGTCGAATCTTGCGGTTTGATATTGAAAAATACCAAGATCCAAAAGGTCGTAAATGGACCAAAACATTCTCGATTTTTGATGAATCTGATGTGAAAGACTTAATCAAAGACATCATTGTTAATAAGCTGAATTTAGACGACAAAAAATTTGAACCCCGTGCCGTTCGGTTTGCTATTAGTAATGCAAAAAATCAAGGTCTAACGCCCCAAGAATTTGAACAAGAACAGAATAACTTCCGGGGACGAGTCATTGCAAATGTATATGAATGTTATCTCGATCGTTTGGCTGAAAACAATGCATTAGATTTTGATGATTTGATCTTAATGCTTGTAAAACTGTTTCGTCAAAATGAACTCGTTCGCGGCTATTGGCATAAACGGTTTAGACATATTTTAGTCGATGAATATCAAGATACAAACCGGACGCAATATGATTTGATTCAAATGCTCACGACCAATGGGAAAGATCCTAATGAATTTGATGATTGGGACTATCGATCGGTCTTTGTGGTAGGTGATGCGGATCAATCTATTTACTCATTCCGCAGCGCTGATTTTACTATTCTAATGGGCTTTCAAAGTGACTTTGGTGATGGGCTAGAAGATGCTGAAACCCAGTCCATGGTTAAGCTTGAAGAAAATTATCGATCGACGGCTAATATTTTACAAATGGCTAATGCCTTAATTGAACACAATACTGAACGCATTGACAAAGTACTAAAACCAACCCGAGGCCAAGGCGAACCGATTCGACTCCATCGTTGTGAAGATGAGATTGACGAAGCGGAATTTGTGAGACAACAAGTTGAATCCCTTGAACGTAAAAATCCAGAACTCGATTTCGGTAAATTTGCGATTCTCTACCGGACCAATGCTCAGTCTCGTGCGTTGGAAGAATCCTTAGTGCGGGCGGGGGTTCCCTATCGTGTGATTGGCGGCTTGCGGTTTTACGATCGTAAAGAAATTAAAGATGTGGTTGCCTATTTGCGTGCTGTCGCCAATCCAGCGGATTCGGTCAGTTTGTTGCGCGTTATCAATACTCCAAAGCGGGGTGTCGGTAAAGCAACGATCGATTCCCTTGTGCGCGCTGCCGTTGAACTTCAGGTTCCCTTGTGGGAAATTCTTAAAGATGAAACCTCTGTGCGGACCTTGGCTGGCCGATCGTCTAAAGGAGTATTGGCATTTGCTGATGTGATTCGTAATGCTCAGGCTCAACGGGACACGGTATCGGCTTCGACATTAGTTCAGGATATTCTTGAGACTTCGGGATATTTGGCTGAACTAAAATCCCAGGACACCGATGAAGCGCAAGATCGGATGCAAAATGTTAAAGAGCTTTATAACGCTGTGTTGCAATTTGAAGAAGATAGTGACGAAGATAAGTCATTGACTGGATTTTTGGCGAGTGCTGCATTGTCGTCGGATATGGATTCTACAAATGAAGAAGATAAAAAAGTTTCCCTAATGACGCTTCATGCTTCAAAAGGATTGGAGTTTCCTGTGGTATTCCTCGTGGGGTTAGAGCAAGGATTGTTCCCGAGTTACCGATCGCTGGATGATCCCGCTGCAATAGAAGAAGAACGTCGTCTGTGTTATGTCGGCATCACCCGTGCCCAGGAGTTATTGTTTATTACCCACGCCCGCGCCCGTCGTCTTTATGGCAACCGCGAACCCGCATCGCCCTCACTATTTCTCGCTGAACTTCCGACCGATTTAATGGAAACCAACAGTCCACCTCCGGCCAAATGGGCGAAAAGTCTAGGAAAAGCGACCGAAGCTCAGGCCATCCGTGAACCCAAACCCAAGTTTCAACCCCGCGACAATGCGCCTCAGGACTGGCTGACTGGCGATAAGGTTGTGCATGAAGCGTTTGGCACGGGCACTGTTACCCATGTGTTTGCATCATCGAGCAAATTGCATTTGGGCATTAAGTTTCCCGAAAGTGGTCACAAAATCCTTGATCCGCGAATGGCTCCAATGCGTAAGGTGATCTAGATCAAGTTAGGGACACAGCACCCTATGTCCCCACGAAACTAACCGATCGCGCTAATCCCTTCTGCATACTTCACACCATTACGATCTAAACTCTCGATCCATAACCGTAAGCGATCGGAAGTGAATTGAGTAGGAGTTGATGGGCGATTTTCCGGTGCTTGGAGAGATTTCTTCATCCTCTAAATCAGCAAGTCCTAATTGATACTCGCATTTGCTGGCGGTTGGTTGAGAGTGCGATCGTACTATCTTTCTAACTATCAAGCTCACCGGACGCAGACAACCTTTACAACTCAGCCAACCAACTTGCAACGTTCCGGTGCAGCGATTTGTTAGACATCAGATATTACGAGAATACTCTATTGCTACTGGAAGAGCTTCTAATCTCTAACATCAACCTAATTGTTAGTGCATTACGAAAAGTATTTAACTTTGAGTTACAATCTAATATCTAATTCTGCGTACATACGTTTATCAAACAAACCGCTAGTTGGTAAGATTCAGTAGCATATCAATCTTTGAAGGCTATGACTTAGACTAAAATTAACTATGATCATTTACACGTATTATTGTTGATGATTCAACTTCACGTCGGTACGTACGGTTAGATTCTGGATCAAACCCTTCAGTAACTTCCCTTGAGTGAGAGTACTTTGGTCTTGATTGATATGAGAAGAACGCCCAAACAGATGAAGTCCCCATAATAACAGCCCCTAATCCTTTGGCTGAAAGGTTAAAACCACCTATTTTCACTACAGTTTCATCTTGTCCTTCTACGCCGCTTAGGAGAACAACCAAGCCAATGACAAGACTTAACATTCCTCCGCAAGCAAGAACAATAGCAAATTGCGTTGTAGCTTTAATGTAAGTTACATCAATGGCTGTTCTATCTGTAGACATTTTTTTCCTCAATACGTTTAATGGGTTTAATGGTTTGTCGTTGTTGAAACAAATATCAGCGCGTTCACATGGGTTCCACCCTTCATGATACGCACCAACTTCTTGTATAACTTTATCACTACTGTTAGTCAATGCAACTGAAGCAGTTATGTAAACTAAGCAATCGTAACTTTCATGCAGCCGAGATAGTATTTCTAGTGAACAGATACCTTCTACAATAAGCGGGCGCTTTTGCAAAGTTTGCTTTAAGTACTCATATCTAATACTGGATAGATATTTACCCTGATTTGGATTTAAATAGCTATCTAGAGATACTAGGGGTATATCAAGCGACTTAGAAATTAATGATCCAATAGTAGATTTTCCAGTGCCAGGATAACCATCAACAACCGTAATGCTAGGTTTCCTTAAGTTAATTTCAGCTACTAATGATTGTATGTCTGATATTTTTTTCACTTATCTTACTCACTCAACTAAAAACCGCTGTCTAACAATTAGTAGGTGGAAATTTTCCACCTATCTACCAAAATCAGGGGTGATAGGCAGAATGTTTCCAAATATTCTGTCATTATACGTAGAAAGATTGAAACTGTCAGCCAAATCAGCCTTAAAAGGAAATTATTGCTGCTGCATTTTGTAACGATCGCCCCTCAGATCGCCCAACCAATCAGCCCCACTTTCCACCCAGTCAAAATACCAAAACCCAGTGACAAAAAGAGTTCGATCGATTCTCCTCAACTCCCGATCGGCATCAGGGACATAGCCGCCATATCTCAGCCAGCCATGTCCCCATGAAACTAATCCATTTCGTATACTTCACATCATTACGATCGGAACCCGCAATGGATCCGCGATCGGTCATATTGAAATTATAACGGAATCTCGATCGAGCTAATTGATACTCGCATTTGCTGGCGGTTGCTTGAGAGGGCGATCTCACTATCTTTCTAACGTTCCTAGTCAGCGGCGGCAGATAGCTTTTGCCTCACCACCAAGATCTTGATTCCGTCCGCTGCACTAGGGTGGTTGGACTGCGTTTGCGACAACCTGACAATACGATCGAGATCTATGCATCCTCACCAACTACCCCCGATTCTGCGTCCCCAGTTGCTGCAACAACTCTTGAATGGAAAAAACAGGTATGGGCGAACTCAAAAAGCCTTTATTATCGCGGGTCAGAATACCATCTAACCCTTGGGAAACCGCACCAAAAATTTGAACAGCATCTTCAAAATCAACCAAGCCAGAGTTGAAGGCTGATTCCAAAACGGCTCGATCAATTGGACAAACGACCATAACAGTCAACGTTTCTGAAACTGCTTGCCGTGCTTGATCAACACTGCGAGTATGTTTGCGAGAAATGTAGAAAATATCCGTGAGCGTTGTTGCCGTAACATAGCCGATGACTTGACCCACATCGATCGCTTGAAATATCAACTCTGCATCTTGGAAAAATGGCTCTCGTCGCAACAGAAAATCCAAGGTGATATTGGTATCAATTAATACCCTCACTAAAGATACCTCTCCACCCGTCGCTCGTCTAACATCGCTGCCACTTCCTCATCGGTCGGTGCAGGTTGGTCTGTCTTTAGTAAGCCTCGCATCCGTTGAATCGCGTCAGAACGATCAGCCCTGGGAACTGGCTGTTCTTGTAAGGACTCAATGATGGCACTGACTAACGCAAGACGATCGCTTGGTGGCAGTTTGAAGACCTGTTCCTTGACTTCTTGTAGCAACATAGACGGCTCCTAAGGTTGAAGGTGTCTACCGTCTATTATGAACGATGGCGCTCTCCATGACTAACTTGATTGCCTCCACTAAAGTTCCCAGCCGCTCGTGATCGGCTCACTTTCATCCAGTAGAGAAAAGAAGTTTTTGAATAATGCCTTCTGGTGGTTAACATCAGTTAGAACGCGGCAGACAACCTCGAACACCTACCGATAACCTCTGTACCGTCCGTATCAACGCAGCGTTAGGCTTTTGGCTACAGGTAGGGTAATAGATTGAGATTCTGGATAAATCGGTAATCTCGTTGGTTTTTGGTTATGAAAGGTGACTCGTATATGATTGCCGTAGCTGCGATCAAGCCATCGGCAATGAGTAAGCCATGACTTAGCCGATACAATCGTAACAAGTCAACCGCTTTATCTGAAATAGGCTGGTCAATTCTAATTACCTCAAACTGTTGGAGGAATTTTTCTAGAGTCCGTAATTCTGACTTGGGAACGAGGATTTAATAACACTCATAATTCTTGAAACCCTTATGGCTTCTAGGAAGAGTTTAAGGGAATCCCAGTTCTGGATCTTATTTAGTTCTCATTCCTTGTTAGTGCATCCAACAATTAATTCCATTTGTTGTGACTATGCTAATTGCCAATCTGGAACTTGATTTTAGCCTTTGCAGACAATTGGCGGCTTCAGGAATACCACGACCAACATCAATGATTATGTCGGTATCTACGATAGTGGAACTAGCCATTTGTCTTTGACCACTCGCTTTGTCGTAAATTTCGCACCCAAGTAGTGCTACCTAAATCTTGACGATCGCGCCACATTCCAACAAAAGGATCATTCACTAAATCAACTTTTAATGAAGGAGAGTGCGGTTCAGCATACGTGTACTTCTGCTTCAAGAAGGCTATCAGACTGACTACTTGGCTTTGTGCGTCAGCAGGGAGAGATAAAAACTCGCTTAAAACCTCTTGATTTGTCATAGTTATACCCTCTAAAAACAAATATCTTTAGATTATAACGGCAATAACATTTTTGAGTTCAATCTAGAGTGCAAAACGAATTTTTATCAGCTAATTAGGGTTAAAAAGGCGTGTTACATTTCATTAACTATAAACTT
Source organism: Cyanobacteriota bacterium (assembly GCA_026389365.1). Classification (GTDB taxonomy): domain Bacteria; phylum Cyanobacteriota; class Cyanobacteriia; order Leptolyngbyales; family Leptolyngbyaceae; genus JAAFJU01. The sequence continues at coordinate 27,378 of JAPLHZ010000333.1, read as the reverse complement.
TCGACGAGTCAACTTTTTCATGAATTTTTCCGCTGGTTGTGTTGTAGACGATCGCATCATTGGCAAGGGCGATCGCAGCAATTCGCATATCTTTTTGTAGTCTCTTTTTACGGAGATTGGGATTCTGCGATAGTAGTTTTCGTAAACTCCTATCAACCTCAGACAGTCTTCCACAGACAAAATTTCATCATCATCAGTATTTTGCTGTTTGTCATCCCAGAACCGATCGCTCCATTCAATAAAACTAGGATTATCTTTCAAGCTGCCGCCGAGTTTAAGCCAAATATTTTCAGAATTTCCAGACGAAATCGGTAATGGGATCACTTCGATCGTTTTCATTCGTTTAGTAAGGATGATTTCTAAAGCAGCGATCGCGGCTTCTTTGGATTCTGCAATGACTCTACAGTCCGAAAATTCAGCAATCCATGGGGAATAACCGTCTTCTAGGGTTTCCAACAAGATATGTCCTGCGCGGGTAGATGTTGAGCGCGCTAGATTCATCGGTGCTTCCTCAGGGGCGATCGGTGTGCATGGGCGTTGTTAGACTGCTCCCCAACCGATTAATATTCACTATGTCATCGCTTCAATGCTAACAGTGCCACGCTCAATAGCTTCAACTTGGAGCTTAAATCCATACAGCAAACTCATGCCTAAAAGTGGCTCTGATTCTGATTCTGCCACATCCACGACCTTAAATTGTCCGTCCCAGATGACAGTGGCACGGTACATCTGAAAAATTACTTCACTGCCATCACCCAATGTGACAGAATCACTGAAGATCCAAGGTAACCCCAGCGACTCAATCATCGACAATGGTAGGGACAAGAATCCTGTAAATCCCGTATCAATCAATGCCTCAACCATTTGTCTGGGTTTATTGTCACGACCAACAACGATCGGCAGCATCGCTTCACAATTCTGATTCACAAAGCCTTGCATCATACTGACTTCTTCAAGCTCCGCGACCCGAAACGATAGACTGTGCGATGTCCGATCCGAATGACCCAAGGCTGGGCATCGGGTACACGCTCATAAAGGCGATCGGTGGCGGCGATCGTATCATCAGCTAGTTCAAAGGCTCCAGTTTCGATGTCGATCGCCACTATCTTGCCGTGATTACCTTCTTCGACTTGTGATCGCACCTCTGATTCATAGAGTGCATCGCCACGCTGGGCAAACTCTTCTTTACTGTATCGGGGTTGTCGTGGGTGTAACCTCTCCTCTGGAGAAACTGCCATAGGATTGACCTCGCTGCGACTTCAAGTAATCCAATCATAACTTGGGGAAGGGGACGATCGCTTCAGGATAGGCCTAACGTTTGTGTTATGCATTGATCATCTTCAAGTTCTTCCAGAATTATGGAAGCGACCGCATCAGCTCATTTATTTTAGGAGAAACTAGAAATCTTCAACATGGCAGCGATCGCTGCTTCTTTGGATTCTGCAATGACTCGACAGTCAGAAAATTCAGCAATCTATGCGGAATAACCCTCTTCTAGGGTTTCCAACAAGATATGTCCTGTGAGGGTGGATGTTGAGCGCGCTAGATTCATCGGTGCTTCCTCAAGGGCGATCGGTCATATTGAAATTATAACGGAATCTCGATCGAGTTAATTGATACTCGCATTTACTGGCGGGTTGAGAGTTCGATCGTACTATCTTTCTAACGACTCAAATCAGCGGCGGCAGTAGAACTCAAGCTCAGCTACCAACGGATTTTGATTGTCCGCTGCATTTGAACGGTTAGACAGCGCAATTAAATTCATTCATTAAGTTCTCCAAATTTAACTTTTTTAAGCTTCTCATATTTGTTTTGCAACTCTCGAAAGTTATTTTCAACTAATGGAAAAATTTTTTCGGGAAACGGCTCATTTAGGTCAATCGGATTAAATCTCTGAAGTTCCTTTATAGAACGAATTGTTTTGTAAACTGCAACGTGCTTGATATACTTCAGTAACTCATTGATCAATTCTTTACTGTTAGCGGAATCACCTGCCAAATGAATCTTAGACTCTATGATTTCAACTATTTCTTGGTGATTCTTAAGAATGAAATCTTTCTCTATGGCTTCGCTTGCAGCTTCAGGCAAAACATTTTTTTCGGCACTCAAAGACTTTATTCGTTTCCACATTACATTGACCAATTCTATTAACTTTTCAGACATGGCCATTTGAAGATTCTCCTTTTGAAATATCTCATAACTTACACAATTCAACCCCATCAGCTATGGGCTTTCGCCTACTTGATCAAGCCCCAAAACAGTCTCTTAACTATGCCCCTACATTTAGTTCAGCGGTCTAACGTTCCCGCTCACCGGATGCAGATCATTGTTGCATCCAAACAACAGGTTGAATTTATTCCGGTGCAGCGGGCTTGTTAGCCTTCAGCCTTACAGCTTGAAATGCATGTAAATCTTTGCAAGGCAATTACTTCAAATAGTTGGAAATGACAACTTGAATGAATACTTGTTAAGTACTGCCTGAGGTTGGGTTAAATTACAGTGTGTAAAGTAGGAGCAATACAAAACCGCCATAAATTACCCAAGCAGCAGGGAATGGAATACCCAAAAGAGTTAGTAGCCAAGCAAATAGAAAACCCAGGGAAACTAGGATTGCAAAAATTAGCAACCAAACTAACCAACATAGTTTAGCAAACATTACTACTGAACTTTCCTGCTGTTCTACGAGCAGTCCTTCCTCAGGTGCAACTCTTCCACCTAATAGAATAAAGTGCGCTAATGAATTATGATTTTGGAGCTGAATTGCAGCATTGTGATCACCTTTAAAATATTTGTCAAAAGAGCTATTCTTAGGAGCATCATCTTGAAAACCATTGTGTCCAGCAGTACCAATATCGCTGAGTTTTAGTAACTCAAAGAAGCCTGGAAAGATGCCGACCACCCAATCTGCCGATGCTATGTCATTGCGAATTGCCTTTACACGCCCTTGTTGGATTAAATTATCCCAAGGATAATTTTTAGGAACTACACTTCCTGCAAAAGCTACATGATGCATTTTACAAGCATGATATCTTTTAAGGGCACTAGCTAATAGATAGGTACCGTTACTGTGCCCAATAAAACTGATTTTTGCATTTGGGTAGCGGGCGATCACCTCCGTATATCGATCCATGAACCAGCGAACGTTTACTTGTCGTGACCCCAGAAACAAAAACCTTAGCATTGGGAAATAGCCATACCCTGCTTTGATGGGAACTACAGATTGTCCAAGTTGGTGGGCAACTGATTCTACAGTTTCACCGATTCTGCTTGTCCACAAGCCCATGTCTCGAATGCCATGCATAATAAAGACAACATGGTCTTTGGCTTGTCCGACTTCATCTTCATAGGAAATTGAATCATTATCTAGACTTTCAATAGGAGCGGTTAGTGCGTGATGGAATCTTTCCTTTCGATGAGAACCAACAGCAGGGTTCTTAAAGTCGCGAATTGAGGCATGTCCCGTATCTCGAATTTTGAGATACTTAAAACCTGCATCTGCAAGCACGTCTATATTGTCTGCCTCTGATACAACTTCATCGATATCCCCTAGAAGCTGAATGGTTGGCGGAAGTTGGACATTTGGGGATTGACTGAGCCGAATCCATTGAACTCTTAAATTTGCTACAAAGGGCGAACCTTGTTTCAGATGAGAGACAAACTTTCCTATTCCCAGCGGTGGAAGGGCAACCCAACCTAATCTTTGAATTGCATAGAAAAGCCAGCTCATATGCTCAGGCTTATTAGTATTGGAAATTCCTCGGTTAAGACCAGCCATCAAAAGGATACGCTCAACCTTCTTAACCCATGGAAACGGCTTGAAGTTGCGGATTATTTTTTCATCATCACCATACCCCATAGCTATTAGGTAGGTCTTACGGATAATTAATCCACCTCCGCTATATCCAATCAGAATAATACTTTTATATTCACCACCATCTGAGCGCTTTGAGCGACTTATATCAATCTCATGAATATATTGCACAAGTTGATCTGCAACTCTTCTTGGATCAACATTGGAGACTATATTTGAGTGATATTGCGGAACAAGCAAATCAGCGTCTGGTAGATATTCTCTGACTGCTTCACACCAGTCTTTCAAATCTCGCCCAATACCATGTAGTACAACCACCAACATGTCTGACTTACCACGAATTTCTGGGTCAGTATTGCTTAGAAGTTTAGTTTTTGCCATATTCGAGTGATAGTTAATGGAGAAAAGTTAAATTAAGAACTTTTAAGGATAGCAGGCTAACAATTAGTAGGTGGAAATTTTCCACCTATCTACCAAAATCAGGGGTGATAGGCAGAATTGTTTCCAAATCTCCTTTCATTATACGTAGAAATATTGAAACTGTCGGCCAAATCAGCCTTAAAAGGAAATTATTGCTGTTGCATTTTGTAACGATCGCCCCTCAGATCGCCCAACCAATCAGCCCCACTTTCCACCCAGTCAAAATACCAAAACCCAGTGACAGAAAGAGTTCGATCGATTCTCCTCAACCCCCGATCGGCCTCGGGACATAGCCGCCATATCTCAGCCAGCCATGTCCCTACGAAACTAGCCGATCGCCGCCAAAATATCAGATGCGTGAGTTTCAGTATTCACCGTCTCATACACCTGAGCAATCTTGCCAGACTCAATCACATAGGTAACCCGTTTTGCATACTTCACCCCATTCCGATCGCCCGCAACATCATAAGCCGTCACGATCGCGCCATCCACATCCGCCAGCAATGGAAACGGCAAGGTGAATTTAGCTGTGAATGCTTGGTGTGAGGCTTCATCGTCCATGCTCACCCCGAAGACCGTAATGCCTTTGGTGGTGTATTGCGCATAATTGTCCCGAAAGCTACAGGCTTCCTTTGTGCAACCTGGCGTATCGTCTTTGGGATAAAAATACAGCACAACCGTTTTTCCGGCGTAGTCTGCAAGTTTGACGGTATTGCCCTGAGTGTCTTTCACGATGAAATCAGGAGCTACTGCACCAATGGATAAAGCCATAAAAAATTCGTACTCAACGGGAAAAGGTTTTCTCCCTGATTATACCGTCCCCACAGAATCCCCTTCGCCGATCCCAGGCTCGGACAATCCTGTATTCTGGGGAGAGAATCAGTCATTGCAATTATTAATACTCCCCATGATTCAAATCCCACCCACTCTCAAGCGACTTCAAGCCCAAATCGGCGCGATCGCAGTCCTAGCCGTTCTGTTGTTACAGATCTGTCTGCCCGCGAACGCCACGAATATTTACGATGTTCCTGACTTTGAAGAAAATGCCCACGTCGTAGACCAGGCCGAAGTCCTGAGCCGCGCCACTGAAGGAACCATCAATTCGACGTTTCGTAAAATCGAGACTGATAATGGTCAAGAGACTTACATCGTTACAGTCCGTCGGTTGGACTACGACGTAACGATCGAAAAATTCACCCAAGACTTATTTGTTCGTTGGTTTCCGACTGCCGAGGATCAAAATAATGTGACGCTTCTGACAATAGATGTTCAGACGGACAATACGGCGATCGTGACGGGGGAAGGTGCCAAAGCGATCATGCCCGATACGATTGCCCAAAGCGTCGCCAAAGAAACTGTACTGGTGCCGTTGAAATATGGCAACAAGTACAATCAAGCCTTTACCGATGCAACCGATCGACTAGCCTTAGTGCTTTCGGGTCAAGCCGATCCTGGTCCGCCTGTGGTCAAAGACAATATCAATGTCGAAGGTAATTTTGCCAGCCGTGAAGAAACTAAAGAAGGCGGCGGATTCACTTGGGTTATTGTGTTGTTGGTGTTATCCACCGTCATTCCGATGGCTACTTACTACGGCTATCTTTACATTGGTAATCGTGAGTAATTGGTCTGAGTCATTAGATTGATACTTTAATCGAGAAACCCCGCTGATTAGATTCAAATCACCGGGGTTTCTGTTTGATTGAGAATAATCAATTCAAATTGAAAGCCATTACTCTAAAAGACTTCTAAGCATCCAAGCATTCTTCTCATGCAGGTTCATGCGTTGGGTGAGCAAGTCGGCGGTGGGTTCATCGTGAGCTTCAGAGGCTTTCGGATGGAGCGATCGGGCGGTGCGAACGACGGCCTCTTGACCTTCGACCAGAAGCTTAATCATTTCATTCGCTTTAGGCACACCAGCGGTTTCAGGAATAGACGTGAGTTCCGCATATTGGCTGTAGGTCGCGGGGGCGGGATAGCCTAGGGCACGAATGCGTTCTGCAATAATATCAACCGCTAACGCGAGTTCGGTATATTGCGTTTCAAACATTAGATGCAATGTATTGAACATTGGCCCAGTGACGTTCCAATGAAAATTGTGGGTTTTGAGGTACAGCGTATAGGTGTCAGCCAACAGGCACGAAAGTCCTTGGGCGATCGCCTCCCGTGATTCGGGTTCGAGACCAATATCAATAGCTGTTCCCATGGCTGCGATCGACAGCGCTGCTTCTTTTTTCTTACCCATGGTAGATACCTTTTATTAAATCGTTCATTTCTACCTGTAGTTTACCATATCGTTCCCGTAGTCATAATGACTATGAGTTATAGCTACGGCTTTGATCTTTCGAGAATAGTTTATCGGTTTGCGGTGGAGGTGAGTTTGAGTTCTTCTCGGAGGATTTTTTTGTAGATTTGGGGCAGGCTGCTACTCATGTCGTTGGTTTCGATGCCGTAGCCGAGGCTAGTCCAGGTGGGGGAGAGTTTTTGGAGGACGGTGTTGATTTGTCCGGATTGTAGGAGTTTGCTGAGGTCGGCGTTCCAGGCGTTGCGATCGCTGAGCCAGCGGTAGGTGACGACATCTTGGTACTGCGGCTCGAAGCTGTAATGTTGCCAGAGTCCTGAGGCTGCGGGATGATATTTTTTAGCTTGCTCTTGCCAGGTAGTGGTGATGAATTGGTAGCGTCCGGCGGCGGTGGAGCAGTTATCCAGGTTGGTACCAACGCTGATGGTGATACATTGATCGGGATGTTGGCCGTAGGTCTGGGTGCGACTGCCGCCGTAGATGATGCTGTAGGGGTTAGATACGTTGGATTCGCTGGCGGAAATGGTACGCATGAGGGCGCGGATGTAAGGGTCGCCGCCTTCCATTGCTAATGGCGCGTTTTCGCCTTTGAGTTCTGTATTCACCCAAACGCTATTTCCGGCGCGCAGATTTGTGAGAATGTACACCAGCCACAAAATGACGGTGCAGTGGGTGAGAAATTTTCCGAGGGAGTAGTCGTTTTTTGCGGGCATGTCCATATTGCATTGAGTTTACGTTGAACCATTTGACGCGATCGTTTCTATTTAGACGATGGGCGTTTTGATTCCGGGAACGCTGTTTGAGAATTGTACTTCAGTTTTTAAGGGCTGTTGTACTGAAAATTTGATTGAAGATTTGATTGAAAACTGTAGGACTTACGCATTGACATTCAGTTTTTAAGGGCTGTTGTACTGAAAATTTGATTGAAGATTTGATTGAAAACTGTAGGACTTACGCATTGACATAACGCCAAGACTATGGATGGACTAAAATGATGGGATAATTTATAGAAATTTAGCTGTGATCGAACGATCGAAACCCTCGACAGCGAAATGTAATGCCAATATTTATATGCTGTTTCTGATCGCGGAGCCGAAATAGATAAGCTGTGTACGACTAGCCCATATTCTGGGAACGCTCTGTCACGATAGTATTAATCGATTTTTATTGAGGGAACAATTTACAACTTTTATTCCGGCAAGCATAAGCGAACGGTAAAAGGGATTAATTTAATTACGTTGTATCACACAGATATTGCGAATCAGTCATATCCTGTAAACTTTCGGATTTATGATAAACGTGAGGGTAAGACTAAAAATGAGTATTTTCTAGAGATGGTTTCAGAGGTTAAAGCCTGGGGTCTAAAGCCTTGCTGGACAGCGGGAGATAGCAGTTACTCTAATGTCGGAAACGATCGTGCGCCAATTTATCCTAGATAATGCTCAAAAAGACTGCCCTACCTAAGTTTCAGGCTAATCGATATCTGTCAATGCGTAAGTCCTAAACTGGATGGCTTAAGTTAGGCCGATCGATGAATCATTGGAGCGGCACCCAGTAGGGTTTGGGTATAAATATGCTGAGGATGGTCAAAAATGACCGAGGCTTGGTCAATTTCAATAATTTTACCGTGATACATGACCGCAATACGATCGCAGAAGAATCGTGCAACCCACAAGTCATGGGTGATGAATAGATACGTTAATTCAAACTCTTCTTTGAGATCTTGCATTAAGTCTAAGACTTGGGTGCGAACGGTTGCATCAAGCATACTCACGGGTTCGTCGCAGATGATTAGTTTTGGCTGAGTGATCAGGGCGCGAGCGATCGCAACCCGTTGTTGCTGTCCGCCGGAGAGTTGGCTGGGGTAGCGATCGAGGTAGGTTTTGGGTTCGAGTCCGACTCGGTGCAGTAGGGCTTCGACTTGGGGTTTGGCGGTGATGGCGGTGGCCATGTTGTGAATTAGCAATGGGTCAGCAATGCTTTCGCCCACGGTCATGCGGGGATTGAGGCAGGCGCTGGGATCTTGGAAGATCATTTGAATGTCGCGGCGCTGTTGTTGCATTCGTTTGTGGGTCAATTGGCCCAGATTTTGGCCTTGAAATTCAACGGTGCCGCTGGTGGGTTTGATTAGTTGCAAAATTGTTTTGGAAAGCGTGGATTTGCCGCAGCCAGATTCGCCGACGAGTCCGAGGGTTTCATTTGTATGGATTGTTAGATTGATGCCATCGACAGCGCGAATGGTCCGATCGTCTTTGGAAAAAAGTGTTGTAATTAGATTGCTTTTACGATCGTAATATTGTTTGAGATTGGTTAAGGTTAGAAGTGCTTTTGGTTTAATTTGGTTTATTTTCTTTGTATTTCCTGTTTGTAAATATAGGGCGGAATTTAGAAGTTCTTGGGTATATTCGTGTTGTGGATGATTAACAATTTCATCGGTTGTATTCAGTTCAACTAGTTTGCCATTGGATAAGACGGCTATCCGATCGCAGGTTTCGCTGACCATGGCGAGATCGTGGGAAATCAATATCAAACTCATATTGCGTTCGGTGCAAAGTCGTTTGATTTCGGTGAGAATTTCTGCGGCGACGGTCACGTCTAAACTGGTGGTGGGTTCGTCAGCAATGATCAGTTTTGGATTGAGAATTAGGGCAAGGGCAATAGCGACCCGTTGACGCATTCCGCCGCTGAATTCATGGGGATATTGATTCCAACGATCGGCGGGAATTTGGACGGCTTCTAGTACTTCATGGGCACGGGCGCGGGCTTGTTTTCGGGTAATGCCAATTTCGTGGGCTTGTAAGGTTTCGATACAATGATCGCCGATCGTCAATAGCGGATTGAGGCGGGTCATGGGATCTTGGAAGACTAAGGCGACGGTTTCGCCTCGGAATTTTCGTAACCGATCGCCGGTGAGTCGTGCAATGTCTTGGCCTTCAAACAGGAGTTCCCCTTGAATGCTGGAACCGTTGGGTAGCATTTGTAGAACTGCTTTACCGATCGTCGATTTGCCGCTGCCAGATTCGCCCACCAGTCCTAGCCGTTCTCCAGGCTGTAGGGTGAGGGAAAGGTCTTCGACGACCCATTCGGTGGAGTTTGGGTAGGCGAGGTTGAGATGGTTGATTTGGAGGAGTGACATAGGGGTTTCGACGATGAGATTGGGCAGCGACTCTCCTCTGTTATCTGATGTCCTTGCGATTTTGTCAAAGGGACGAGATCACTATGAGACTAATTGAAGAATGTGATTAGCAGTATATTCGATGAAGAATGTGATTAGACGTATATCCGATCGCCCCTCAAACCCTTCTTAATTTACGCCCGATCGCTCATGATTTATCGATCGAGAGGCAGAATTACTTACGGAGGTCGGATCAGTTTTTAGATAGGAACGATTCCCCTCAATCTCCCTTGAAAAGGAGAAACTATGAAAGCAGAATTAAAGCATAGCGATCGCTTCCTTACACCAAGCTAACCAACTTAGTTCAAACTGAATACCATTGCGAAGGGTTAGATAGGGAAATAAATCTTTATCTGATAATGTTTTAGGATTAGCAAATGCATTCTTTTCAATTTGTTGATAGACGGCTAAGCGTTCTTGATGTAACGATCGATGTTGCTTTAATTCTATTAAAATTACTTCTCTTGAAACCACAGATCCCGTAAACATTTTTACGAGCAAATCATCCCGTAATGGAGCCATCTCACAAGGTTGACTAATCCAATCTTGTAGAAATGTCTTCCCCGCCATGGTCACTGAAAATAGCTTCTTATCGGGGCGACCTTGCTGAACGATCGCCTTGCTTTGTACTAATTCTTGTTCTTCTAATTTTCCTAATTCCCGATAAATCTGCTGAAAACTCGCCTGCCAAAAAAAGCCAACGGAACGTTCAAACCGTTTACGTAAATCATATCCACTACAGGGACAATCTATCATTGTCGCCAAAATTGCATGAGCCAGAGCCATCGTAAAGTCGTTCCTGTGATCAGATTGATAACATCTATTTGTTGACTAAATGGTAATAACGGTAGTCAACAAATAAATTATATCGTTCTTATTGATTTTTTAATGTTCCTCTGCTTCACCTGATCCCAATTTCTATCAACCTATGTAGTCAAAGATTGCCAAGTTCCATGAAATCCCATTGGAATAACATCGGGTAATTCTAATCGAGCGATCGGTTCTTGATCTAGATGTTCGCTATTAAAAATCCAGACTTCTGAACAGTTACGATCGCAGTCATACACCACGGTTAGAACCCAACCGAGATCAGCATTATCTAGATCAGAAACAAAGATAGGCTCGCTGCCATAACAATTGGGACCAAGATCCGCAATAGTTGCGGTTTGAGTTTGGTGATCATAGCGAACGATCGCTCCGAATAAATCAGGATTAGTATTCGGGTGCTGCATAGAAAGATAGGTATAGCGAGATATTTGGCCTATTTGTAAGGTTGATACAGTAGGAAATTCAACAATCTGATCAAACAACTGAATTGATTCCAAAATTGTTCCAGTTTTTGGATTGAGTCGTATTTGGCTAAAGTATCCTGGAGCATGAGTTTTAACTTTACCTGATGCAACTTCTTTGAGAAATTGATTGGTACTGAAATCTGAATAACGGATGAAATTGAAAACAACATTGCCATCCCGATCGGTATGACCATTGCCAAAATGCCACTGAAACCACGCTTCTGTCTGAGTGCGGCTAACTAATTCTAAAGTATGCCGATCGAAGACTAGAATTTCGGTTCCTTCTTTGGGTTGCCATTGTAGTGAATCGCTGTAACTCTTGAACTGGAGCAACATGGGGAACGGATTAAGTCGGACGGGCGGAACACAGAAAACAAGGTAGTCGCCCGCCATGACAAAATCATGAATCATCGGTAGTCCAGAAAGTTCTATCTGATTCTTTTTTAGAAGTTGACCTTGGCGATCGTTGCAATAGAGATGTAATGTCGCATTTTTTCCATAGGTTAATCCAAAATTATAAATGTTGCCTGTTTGAGCATCACGTTTTGGATGAGCAGAATAGGGTAGAGATGATTCTAATCCATCCAAATTCTCTAATCCTTTGGTTTCCAGGGTTTCCAAATCCAACGCATGGGGTAAACCTCCTTCCCAAAGGGCTAAAAGTCGATCGGGAAAAGCAATTACAGATGTATTTGCAACATTTTTGGATGATTTCCCAAATCGTCGCCACCAAGCACGGGGAGAAACCATTCCATACCCGCCGAAAATGAACCGATCGTCCTTACTTTCTTCCCTATAGCCACTGGTCTGAACATAGCGATAAATGGCATGAGCTTTTCCATCAGCAAAATCAACAGACAAAATGGCACCATCCCCATCAAACCAATGACCAACAGACATTCCACCGCGTTCTAGCCGAGCTGGCCCATTTCGATAGAGTTTACCTTGTAAACCTTCTGGAATCGCTCCAGAGCGCAGCTTGAGGGGAGTTAACGGAAATTCTTGTGCAGGTTTGGCGATCGATTTAGCCCAGGCGGCACGGTTGGTAGGCATAGTAGCAGTCATAGGAGTCTCCGCAAGTAAATAGGTACTCAAACCTAGCCAATATTCAACTAATTGACTATAGACTACATCATGATCAATTAGTTGAATATGTCAAGCCCCTCAATCACGGTTTCATCATGGATCCCTTTTCTGAGACGATGATGGCAAATACGAATGCGATGGCGGATGTGATGAAGTATTTGATGCAGTTGAGGACAATCGGATAGTTGATCAAGATTTGGGATTCTAAGAGTTTGGAATGATTTGTAAATCTTGTATGAGGTGCCAGCATCCATTTCTATGTTCAAAAATGTAGGCTCCAGAATTGGCGAATGGTGTGATTTTTTTGTTTTCAGGCTTTTCGTCAACTATTTTTTGATAGTCTATACGGAAGGTCCGATCGTCAATTCGTTTGATCTCAAGTTTGATTGGTTGATTGACCCAAAGTCTCGTGATTAGAATATTTTTGCTAGTCCATTTTGTATTCAAATTGACTCGATCGGTTGCGGCGATCGGGTCTATCGGAATAGTGGGGGGAATGGTTGGAGGGGCGATCGACCATAGGTCAACACAATTCTCCAATTCCCGCCCCAATCGATCGCCAACCTCCTGAGCTTTGCTAAAATGGTATAACCCGTTTCCCAACTCGTACTCATGCAAAATCCCTTCCCTGGCATGAATCTCTATTTGGAGCATCCTGAGCTTTGGCATCAGGTTCACAATCGGTTAATCATTAGCATTGCCGATGAGATTGCAGGGACGATCGCTTCAAAATACCGCGTCGCGATTGCACAACGGGTTTACATGAGTGTCGATGATCCCCAAAGTTTGGTGGGCATTGCCGACATTGGAGTCAAAACCGATCGTGACACGATAGCTTCATTTTCCATAGCAACTGCCACGCTGGTGAAACCGCAACAGGTGCAGTTGCCCATGCCTTGGGAAGTTAAAGAACGATACTTAGAAATTCGAGAAATTGCGACTCGTGAACTAGTGACAGTGATCGAGGTTTTATCGCCCGCGAATAAACGATCGTCGAAAGGGCGATCGTTGTATGAAGCTAAGCGAACTAAAATCTTGAGTTCCATGACGAATTTAGTCGAGATCGATTTGTTGCGATCGGGAACACTAATGCCGATGGCAGGAGAAACAGCCAGTCACTATCGAATTTTAGTCAGTCGCAGCGCCCTCCGTCCCAACGCTGACCTTTTTGCGTTCAATCTTCCCGAACCTATTCCAGCATTTCCCATTCCATTGAAAACGCGAGATATCGAACCGATTGTCGATCTCCAACGCCTCCTGAATGAAATGTACGATCGCGCTAGACTCGACCTTTCGATCGATTATTCCCCCGAAGCTATCAACCGATGTATTCCCATGGCTGAAGGCATCGATCGCGATTGGTTATTAGGGGCGATGACCTAGGGCCGGTCTTTGACCATCAAATTTTTAGGACTTTAATAATTCTTGAACCCAAAGGCGATCGGGATCGGGGAGGGCTGGAGGCGGGACGGGATTCTGGTAATTTAGGCGCGATCGATAACTACTGCGATCGTAGACCCCATTAAAGATAGTCTGGAGATCAACTGTTAATGATTCGTCAGCGTCTTGTAGGGGTAGGCTGAAGGTCGGAATTTGATCTCTTAGGGTAAATCCATACAAATCAGCAGTTGGACGATGATTGGCTCGGCTGACTAGGATTCGGTAGTCCATTCTTCCAGTGACTCCTCGCATGGTCATGGGATTTCCGGAACGTAGAAAATCAAGTTCGACGAGATGAGAGCGACTGGATAAGATGCTACGGCGTTTTTCTTTATAAATGTCTCGACCTTCGCCCGTCCTTTTGTTGGTTGGAGAGAGGAGTTCGATCGCGGTGATTACGGCATCGGTTCCGATTTCGCGGACTTGAAGATAACGCTCTTTTCGTTCGAGATCTATTGGAATTTCCACCTTTTGAGGTTTGGTTTGGACGGCGGTTGAGCTGGATGATTGCGAGATGGGGGAGTGATTTGGCTGCGTGCGTGCGAGGACGACGGTATCCGGAATCCCGATTAAGACCTCATCTTCCCCGTTATCAATGTAAGTTCTAGCTTCAATTTCAACATAGTATTTTGGCTGAAGAAGAGGGGCAATGGCATCGGCGATCGCTACTAAAAATCGGTTATGAAACGAAGACCAAAAAATGGGGTCTTCGAGGTAGGGGTCCATTCCTGGGAAGGGCGATCGCATGGGAGTTCCTCTGGAGGGTCTTCTATTTTTATTGTAGATCGCACGAGTTGGGGAAATGGATTTTAGTGAATATGATGGGATTGAGTTTGTGTTGGAGATGCTTTTGGATGGTTTGAGGCAATTGCGGCGATCGGGTTTATCGGAATAGTAGGCGTGAATGGATTGGGTCCGATCGATATGGTGATGGGTCCGATCGGTCTATATTCCCTATTGCCGCGTCAATACGTTATCTAAATTTAAAGGAGTAAGTTTAGAACTATAAACTACTTAATTGACTATCTAAAAAATCTATGAATTTTGCTGCTTGTTGATAAAGGTCATATACTTCCTTCGCCGTTTTTTGTATAGTGCAATCTGCAAAGTTTTGATGTACTAACTTATTACGCTCATCTCCTAATTCTAGAAATGACTTGATTGCAAGTTCTAAATCAGGATTATTCTTTATGTCTTGCACTCGGTCCGCCTTAAAGGTGGGTCCAAATAAAGAAAAAAACTTATTTGCATTCCTTCCAGTCCAGTCAAAATATGTATGATACTGCCTATCAATTGCCTTCTGGTTAACTATTGCAATGATACATTCATCATTCTGAGCTTTATGCTTAATGAATGCTCTAACCATTCTACAAATCTCATATTCAAAATAGCTGGCCGCTGAAAGTAATAAAGTTTTAGTGAAAAGTGTATTAAATTGAATCACAAAAGATGGCTCATTTTTTTCCTCCAAAAATATTAGAATATCTAAATTATCTCGATAGATCCGGTCAACAATACTTTCACTTGTCATAGCAGATTACAATTAACTAAATAGAATACTCGTAGCTTTTTCCAATCTCTTACTAACATTTTGTTTGCTAGTAGTTTGAGATTGAATTGCTTCAACAAACTCCAAATCACTTTTCAGCTCTTCAAGTTTTCCAGGATCAATCTTTCGTTCGACAAGTCCACGGGCTTCAAAAGAACTTGCACATTGAGCGACAAAAACTGCTTCAAAGATAGATATATTAAATTTGTTTGTTGTCTTCCGATAAAATGCTTTATCTGGCAAGATTGAGCAAGATTCTAGAAAAGAATGAAAAAGTTTTTCAAGATAATGTATCTGCTCATCGTTCAATTTCTTACAGTTTTTGGAAAAACTATTAAGAAACTTGACCATAGATGACTGATATTGTTCACGTTCAATTAACATTGCAAATCCTCTCAATAGAGTTTCAATATCTTTCATATTTAAATCTGGCTCTTCGACACCGATTATTCTCCGCCAGTCTGGAAGACTATTCAGCCGATACAACATATTGTAAAAATTTGAATAATACAAACTCGTTCTGATTTCTTGAGGTTTCAGATTGATACCTCCAGAGTTTAAACGATTAAAAATTTCATAGATGCATGAATCATCCTCTTCTGGGAAATTCTGCTTTATGATAATATTTCTAATAGCACGTAAATCAAATGAAATTTTATATTCGTCCAAAGTTGCATAATTAATTTTATTTAGCTTGTTAGGCTGGTTTGGCAAAGTGGAAGGAAGTTGCAGATTAAATTTTGTAAAATAATTATCATCTCCCAGAATAACATCCGGAATCTTCCCATGCTCCTCGAAAATCTGTCTTAGAACTGCTCTCTTCCCATCTTTTGGAAAGCGTTGCTCAATAAAATAATAGAGAGACATTAAACGCTGTTGTCCATCTATCACTAAAAACTTGTTTCTCGACTCTTGGTAAAGAAAAATTTGCGGAATCGGTAAACCAATAATTATTGATTCAATGAGTTTCGACGCTCTTTTTATATCCCAAACATAATTTCGTTGAAACCCTGGAATATTTATAGCTCCAGACTTTATAAAGTCATACAGCGTCTTGATATTAAAATCATTAGCCGAAGTTGTTATCTCATATTCATTAATTGAGTATAGTTCTTCAACCTGAGGATCATTATCAAACCACTTGATTGA
Source organism: Cyanobacteriota bacterium (assembly GCA_026389365.1). Classification (GTDB taxonomy): domain Bacteria; phylum Cyanobacteriota; class Cyanobacteriia; order Leptolyngbyales; family Leptolyngbyaceae; genus JAAFJU01. The sequence goes on along the minus strand of JAPLHZ010000333.1, from coordinate 11,157 downwards.
CTCAGTCTCGTCAGACTGCGCTGGAAGTGTTGCAGTATCTTCTTGAATTTCTACATCTGTTAGATTTGTCATTCTGAGCTTCCATGTACACTTCTTATAATTACACCATAATTATAGCGAACAATTATGTTCTAACTACCAATAAAAAATGCAGATTATCTTTGTCGAAACAATGAAATAAATTAATTCTTATTGTAGATAAATTAGCCCAACATCTACACACTATTTGTTATCCTACAATCGATCGCTCTTAAATCCCCTTAAAAAATCTAAATATAAAATCATCAAATTCGCCATAATTTGGCAACGATCGGCTCTATTCACTGAATGATTGAGGCGGGAGCTTCACCTGTATCAAGAGCGATCGCAGAGCTGTTGAATCTGTACGATCGTTAGTAGTGTAATTTCCCTAGCATGAAAAGACGCGAACGAATAATATTATTGATAACGTATCCACCATTTTTCTTCCCTTTCAAATCCTGTCGCCTATGCAAACTACTTAATCGGCACGATCGGTAAAACCTGTTTAATAAACTTCCGAAATTTAATCAGTCCCACCAATCTCCGAATCTGGGACGCGAGTTGAGGCTCTACCTCGTTCGCCTGTTCAATCTCCTGTCGCAACTCTGCATATTCCGTCGCCGTCAGCCGTTTTCCATCGAATGGCGATCGACCATCCAGTAGGATCTCCGATCGCAGCACCTCTTCAGGCAAATCCGGCTCGATTGCAGGCAATTCAGCGGCCTGAACTCCTGGGTTCCCGATAGAAACACAAGCCAATAGAAACAATACTATTGGCCATTTATCGACCTGAATTCGTTGCATTAGTCTCAGTATTTGCGAGGGAGCCATCATTTTTAATCCTGAGAATATATAAAGTTCTATAGAATTTGTGTAAATCTTTCTTAAAGTATCCCGAAAACACGTAGGTATCTCCACGCAGGTATGTGCTATTCTTTTGATACAAGTCAAGAAAACAGTCATTCACTTGCCCGTGAGTTTCACTAAGTTTTCTAGATATACCCTAAGTGTATCTGTAAGTCCTTATTAGATTCCGATCGCCAAGTCTCCCCCTTTGATCGGAATTCGCCCGTATCTAACCTTATGTCGATGGAGTCCAAGCCGTTATGTTCAACACTCTTTTCCGCAAGAATTTCACCGAATCTGCCTACATCCCAGAACCTACTTACATCGAAGTCTCTGGCCTGATGGATGACTTCATCAGCCTTGAAGAGATTGCCCCCGGTGCTGAATGGTCCGATGTTCTAGCCGCAACTTGGGGTACTCCATCTGCTCCTGATACTGTTGAAATGCGATCGGCTATTATTTCAAAATCACCCATTGCTAGAGCAATCCGTTCTTTCTTTCAGTCGTTTCGCTCTAGTTTAGAAGTCGCATAACTCATACGCTGTCGAATCAAAGGGTTGAATTCCATCGATGTTATTGAGCATTATTCGCGATCGTTACTTCGCCAGTAATGCCCAGATTTTAGGATTAGATGCGAAAAAGCACGTCTGTTGAAGCTTTAGCAATCAGTACTCCAAGTTTAGTGCTCAAAGAGATTGCTGTACTGTGCGATGTCCAATTCTGCAAAAGTCGGCAAACACGCAAAGCATTGGTTCGCCAACGATAAGCGTTCTTCTCGCTCCAGCATTATTGTCAGTTTTTCGCGAGCCTCAATCAAATAGCGCACATCGTTTGCCGCGTAACGCAGTTGCTCATCAGACAAATTTGCCGCATTGCCCCAGTCGGAGCTTTGAGCCGTTTTGTCGAGTTCCACACCCACCACTTCCTTAATCAAATCTTTCAATCCGTGTCGTGGTGCGTAGGTTCGGGCTAGTTTGCTAGCAATCTTAGTGCAAAAAATCGGGCTAACGGCAATGTCTAGGTGATATTTCAGAGTCGTGATGTCGAAGCGGGCAAAGTGAAAAATCTTGGTGACCTGAGTTGCCTCCATTAAGGCTTTTAGATTGGGCGCATTGGTTTGGCCCTTCAGAATTCGCACCACCGTCACTCGGTTTTGGTCATCACAAAGCTGGACCAAACACAACCGATCGCGCTGAGGCAGTAATCCCATGGTTTCGGTGTCAACAGCAATGGTCGAACCCGCTAAATAAGTCTCCAGACGATCGATCGCCAAATCACCGTCATAAATCACAAAATCCTGTGTCTCGTTACTCATCTGCGCGCCACTCCTCAAATCCATCAATATGACTCCTAGTTTATAGGTCTTTCAGGGGGACGATCGTATATCTGCTCTTGGACTTGTCACGCTTCCGGATTCTCTACCGAAAAATATATCTCTTCTTCATCTCAACAATGCTTCTGTAAAATCACTGTAAAAAACGACATTTACCCCATGACCTCAGTGGTTTCACCCGCTATTCTAAGTACATATCCAGACCGAACTTATTCCTTTGAAGGAAGCCGTTACTCTGCGATCAGTGGTAGAGCCTGCCTACCTAGCAAAACCGCTTTCTGCCAGAAAATGAAGAAAACCAGCTAGCTGCAAGGCTTCTGGTTTCAGGATTAGATCTCAAATGGGTTCTATACAGAAACTCTATCTCAGCTACGAGACTGCATTATGAATCGAGGTTAGGGAGGCGATCGAATCGATCCCTCTCCTGACTTCTTACCAACCTTCCGGGTTCTTCGTCTCCAATGCCGATTAATCCATTAGGCGCAGGATGCAAATAGTTTTGAAATCGAGCGTTGCTTTGAGTAGTTCAATTAGGTGCAAGTAAGGGTGTAGCCACTAAGGTTATGCCCTATTTTTTGATATTTTTTGACCTAAGACTAGCTTGTTTTCATCGCCTCCCCCCTGATATCACAAAAATACGGTTCTCCCCACCGAAAAATCCCACTTCACTTCACCCAGCGCTGTATTATAGAGAAACTCGCTCCTGTAGCTGAGGGTGTTCAGGCAGGCCAAAAAACCTGTGGGTGCGCAGATTGTTGTTACAGGTTCAGGCAACCCGAGATTAAACGCTATGAGTCAGACACAGTATTACGGCGATCAGTCCTACCGCACTCCGCCCCCGGATATTGCATCGCTTCTGTTGAAGGAGCGGATTGTTTATTTGGGTTTACCACTTTATTCTTCCGATGATGTCAAACGTCGCATTGGAATTGATGTCACGGAATTGATCATCGCGCAGTTGCTTTACTTGCAGTTTGATGACCCCGAGAAGCCCATCTTCTTCTATATCAACTCCACCGGAACCTCCTGGTACGACGGCGAGACCATTGGTTATGAGACCGAAGCCTTCGCTATCTGCGACACCATGCAGTACATCAAACCGCCCATCCACACCATTTGCCTCGGTCAGGCTATGGGGACGGCGGCGATGATCTTGTCATCTGGTGCTAAAGGATTTCGGGCGAGTTTGCCTCATGCGACCATCACACTGAGCCAATCGCGCACGGGTGCCCAAGGTCAAGCGACGGATATCCAAATTCGGGCGAAGGAAGCGATCATCAACAAAACCGCCGTCCTTGACATCATGGCTAGAAACACGGGGCAAACGGTTGAAAAAATCGCCAAAGATACCGATCGGATGTTTTATCTAACGCCCCACGAAGCGAAGGAGTACGGCCTGATCGATCGCGTCCTCGAAAGCACCAAAGACTTGCCTACCCCAATTCCTGCTGGAATTTAGAGTCTGGACCTGAACATTTATCATCAATTGGAGCGATTTCCCCATGCCTATCGGCGAGCCAAAAGTCCCGTACCGCTTACCCGGTAGCACCTACGAGCAATGGGTCAGTATCTACACTCGCCTAAGCCAAGAGCGGATTATTTTCCTGGGCCAAGAAGTAACTGATTCCCTTGCGAACTCTATCATTGCGGCGATGTTGTATCTGGATTCGGAAGATCCGTCTAAGCCGATATATCTCTATATCAATTCCCCTGGCGGGTCCGTCACGGCTGGAATGGCAATTTATGACACGATGCAATACATCAAGTCAGAAGTGATCACCATTTGTGTGGGTCTGGCCGCTAGTATGGGTGCATTTTTGTTGTCTGCGGGTAGCAAAGGTAAGCGCCTTGCTTTGCCCCACGCCCGCATCATGATTCACCAACCTCTGGGTGGAACGGGTCGTCGTCAAGCAACGGACATTGAAATTGAGGCGCGGGAAATTCTTCGCATCAAGACGTTGCTGAATGAGATTCTGGCTAAGCGCAGTGGTCAAACGGTTGAGAAAATCGAGAAAGATACCGATCGCGACTACTTTATGTCGGCAGCCGAAGCCCGAGATTATGGTCTGATTGACCAAGTGATTGAAACCTTGAAATAGGGTTTTCCGTCCAAATCTAGAAAGAGGTGGCAGAATTCATAGAGTGAGTTCTGCCATTTTATTTTGATCAGGGTTTTAGGCTGGCTATGAAATTGGAGGAGTATTATCGATCGCTTGGGCTAAAACCGGGTGCATCCCGCGAGCAAATCAAACAGGCTTATCGGGTTTTGGCACGTCAACACCATCCTGACACCGCAGCGCATCAAGCTACCTCTAATCAAACTGCTGCTAATCAAACTGCGTCAGATATTTTTCTCACGATCACGATCGCCTATAAATTTCTTCTAGCCCACACTGCGTCAAGCCCCCCAAAAAATTCGGCTTCTGCCGCCTGTGCTAAAACGCCAGAAAATTTACTGAAATACAATGCCCATATCCGGTTGCGCGAGTTATTTGTTCAACAGCGCTTTGCCACTGCAATAGCCCTAGTGGAGGCGTTGATCTCGAAGCTGCCCGACGATCTCGAAGTCCAGCAGTGGTGTGCCATTGCCTACCAACAACAGGGTCGTCGTCTCATGCGCGATCGTCGCTATCCGCAAGCCCTATGCTATCTGCAAAAAGCCCTCGCCACCAATCCAACCAACCGCGACCTGGTCGCTAAGCTTCATCAAGACCTGCGATCGTTAAACCGTCAAGTCCAACAAACATCACTTCGATCGATTTAAGTTTTATTTAATATTGCCTTGAAAGTAAAAATGCGATCCCCAGAAAATATCAAATCTCTTCCTAAAGTTCATGTAGGATTGATATATGTGGAGTGGATATGTTGTTGATTTAGTGATACGGAGTTTACTGTGTTCGCGAAATTAACTCGAATAACTGGGCGATCGGCGATGACGGTTAGTTTTACGTCAACGCTTTATCTGTTACCTGTTTTAGAGCTGTTGCTTGATTGTATTCCGTCCCATTGGCACGCTGAGGTGCATTTGGGGTTACAAGAGGCATTAGTAAATGCAGCAAAACATGGAAATAAACTCGACCCAAGTAAAAGCATTTCGGTATTATTTTCCCACAGTGACGATCGGTGCGAGTGGCTTATTTGTGACCAAGGTGCTGGATTTACGCCGCCAGATGCTCATACATCTAATCTAGAAGAAACGCTCAGTGATGATACTGAATCCGGGCGTGGCTTATTTATATTGCATCAAGTTTTTGATCAAGTTCAGTGGAACCCTTGCGGCACCCAGTTACGTCTTTGTAAGAAGATGCGATTCACGTCACGATCGCCGATACTTACCTAAATGACCGTCCAACGATCTCTTATCTCTGAGAAAATTGGCTAAAATTAGGGTATCTTGTCTCCAGAAACGTCCCCCATCCGTACCCTTTCATGACCCATCGGTTAGCGCATCATTTCTTGTCCTTTAATCATCGTCAGCTTGATTTAGTCTTGTTGGCAGGTTGTTCTTGTCTGTTGACGCTGCTCTGTCAGCCCATGGCGGGTGCAACGTCCAGTTCAACGGCACCCGGTAACTATTCCTCGCGCATTGCCAATGTGTCCTGCGTCATGGTGTGTCATCAGCAGCAAACCCGAAATAGCCGCAAACTTCTTCTAGGCCCAAAAGCGTAGATTATTCTTCAAAGTCTAATGCGGACAGCCAGGAGACGAAATCGATCGATCGAGCCATCCTGCTGCTTGTTGAAGATGGGCTAGGGCTTGGTCATTGTCTCCCTTGAGCAAATAGACTAATGCCACTGCCGCTTGCTCCTTGGCCCGAGCTGAACGATTAGCTTGGAGCCGATGCCAGTCTTTGTGGCCGATTGCCAAGGTCTGGGCTAGGGCTTGGGCCAGTTCAAGAGGTTCTGTGCCTGAATCGAGGTTGACAGCGTTACGGGTTGTAGATTGTGTCATAGATTGTAATCAAGCTCTTAATTCTTCTTTTATTATGCCGTCTGAGTCTGCCCCTTTGCCGATCGCGCCCAATTCTGATGAAATCGGTCCGGCTCTTCTGGAGCTAGAGCGAACCCTTGGTGAGTTTCGCGATCGGTATGACCAAGTGCAAGCCGATGAAGCACTTAGAGATCAACTGCAAGCTAAACACCAAGACCTGAAAACAAGCCGACCGGAGCTAAAGGCAGAGTTACAAAGACTCGCGGCTGAACTGGATGACGTAGAAATGCGTCTCGAAAGTCAATTGGTGTCTTGGTTGGGACTTCGTGAGTATTTTTGGCAGATTGTACGCTTTGGGGGCATGGGCATTTTGGTCGGTTGGGGACTCACGACGTGGGCGATGGGAATGCGAGGGGTTCCCGACTCAAATCAGTCCCCTATCCGTTTGGAACAGCCGCGCTCAGAACCGCTGAAGTAATTCAGGTTTATCTAAGGAATGGAGATTAAATAAAACCGCCAAATCGGGTTCTGGTTGCAAGAAATCATCCGATTGAATCGGGTCTTGAGTACTCACGAAAAAAGGCTGATTGATTAACAGCGAATCCAACGCCACTGCCAGTAAACGAAGAGCCAATATATGGGGCGTTCCTTTGGCAGCCCCAAATAAAATTTGTCCTGAAATCAATTCTGTTCGTTTATCTGGATTGAGAATTCCCAACTCAGTCATGCGGCGATATTCCAGCACATTCCAATGCTTCAGCCTCGTGGCCTCTAGGGTTTGCCTCTCTCAATCTCCCCAATTAATCCCTATTTCACATTATGATCCATAATCTCTTCTAGTAGATGTGTAGCGCGGTTTTTCCATGACTCAGCCGACTCAAAGCTCCGTTTTCCGTATTTCCCAAGTCCTTCGTAGTGGCGAACCCGATACCACGGTTATCATTCGCGGTTGGGTTCGGACTAAGCGTGAACAAAAAACGTTTACGTTTATTGAAGTGAATGATGGCTCCTCGATGGCAGGATTGCAAGTGGTGGTGAGTGACGCGATCGCGGGCTATGCCCAATCGATTAAGCGAATTAATACCGGAGCCTCGGTCGAAATCGAAGGCAAACTGGTGCCCTCTCCCGGTAAAGGTCAACGCCTTGAAATGCAAGCGATCGCTCTTGTGGTTCATGGCGAGGCTGACCCAGAAACATATCCATTGCAAAAGAAACGGCATTCGTTTGAATTTCTGCGGGATATTGGGCATTTACGATCGCGCACCAATACATTAAGCGCTGTGTTTAGAGTCCGAAATGCTTGTGCAGCAGCGGTCCATCAATTTTTCCAAGAACGCGGATTTTTATGGGTGCATACGCCAATATTGACAGCGAGTGATTGCGAAGGTGCCGGGGAAATGTTTTCGGTGACGCGATTTGATTTAAACAAGTTGCCAATTAAAGAAGGCAAAGTAGACTTCGGCCAAGACTTCTTTGGTAAACCGACTTATCTCACGGTTAGCGGTCAACTTGAAGCCGAAATTATGGCCATGGCATTCAGTGATGTCTATACGTTTGGTCCGACCTTCCGAGCCGAGAATTCAAACACATCTCGACATCTTGCTGAATTCTGGATGGTGGAGCCGGAGATGGCTTTTTGTGATTTGAAAGGTGATATGGATTTGGCGGAGGCATTTCTGAAATATGTATTTAAACATGTGATGGAAAATTGCCAAGAAGATATGGAGTTTTTCCAGCAGCGCATTGACGATAGTGTTTTAGATACAGCGAATAATATTATCAATAGTGAATTTGCTCGTGTTACTTATACGGAAGCGATCGACCTTCTAGAGAAATCTAATAAATCTTTTGAATATCCCGTGGCATGGGGGATTGATATGCAATCCGAGCATGAGCGCTGGCTGGCTGAAGAGTATTTTAAAAAGCCTGTAATTGTCACTAACTACCCGACGGGCATTAAAGCCTTTTATATGCGTTTAGATGATGGAGGCAAAACGGTTTCAGCGATGGATATTTTAGCTCCGAAGATTGGGGAAATCATTGGTGGATCGCAGCGTGAGGAGCGCCTAGATGTCTTGGAATCTCGGATTCGTGCCCAGGGACTTGATCCGGAGATTTACTGGTGGTACTTAGACTTGCGACGTTATGGCACAGTGCCTCATGCAGGGTTTGGGCTTGGCTTTGAGCGGCTGGTGCAGTTTATGACGGGGATGGCGAATATTCGGGATGTGATTCCTTTCCCGCGTACTCCCATGAATGTCGAGTTTTAAAACAATTCATTTGGCACAATGTTGACGCAGTTCTCAATCCTCTAAAAATTAAGCGAAAATTAACTCTCGTAAAGGTGCATCCGCATTTTTACGAGAGTTTTTTAAATCTATCTTTAAAGTTATTTAAATGACATTTTATAATCAACAAAGTGCGGTGAGATGAATAGAATATTCAATCTGATGAATTTAGAACCATTTAGATCAGCTTTTCCTCTAGCATTTTTGCAAGTTCACTGAGATTGTGAAGCTGCTCTTCTAATTCTTTTCTAGTTATTTGGACATCAATGTCTCCGTGAGCTATGGAGTCTCTAGTTGATGCGACACTATCCAGAATCGATAATGAGATAAGTTCATCAGATGTAAAAAAAATTCCCATGTTATTAAAAAGCTTCTCGACGGCCTTAGTTTTATATTTAGGAACCTTATCCTTAGTGAAGTTTCGATAACTTATTTCTCTTGGATCTTTACTGTAAAATCCCACAATTTTATCTGCCGTCAATGTATCTTCAGATTTGCCATGAAAATGTCTTATTAAAAGACATATGTGGATATTAGAAATATCCTTCTTTTTTATTTTATCGATATAGTTTTCAGCTTTTTGCTTCACACTTGCCTCAAATTCTGAAAGCATCATTAACCACATTGCTTTCAACATGTATGACTCGACTTCATTCTTAGGCTCTCCTTCCCTTCCGGTAAAAGCCCTAAGAACATCTAAAATCCTAGATTGCCCATCATACATAATTTATAATTCCGAATTAGATATAATTTTTTTGATCTCATTCACTCTCTTTTCTATCATTGTTCCGCCAGCTTGAGAATGTAAACTTTTTTTGAATTCTGGGTCAGCCATCAATTCTTCAAGCTTTCTAACGAAATTATCACTAGAAATCGTAATCTCTTTCCCAATAAAATCAGAAAATGCTAACATTTCAGCATCATATAAAGAACGATTAGTAACGCTAGCCCATTTCCCCACTTTTTCACCAAAATTTGAAAATGCTTTTTCACCAAGGTATTTGTATACTAATTGGATTGTTCCAATGAATAATTCTCTAAGAGTTCTTATCTTATCTTTAGTAGGGTTTTGATTTTCCTTCATATATTCAGTAAGAAAATATGACAGATTTTCAGTCCGTTTATATCCACTGTCATGATACGCAAAAAATCGAAGGACTAGCTCTTCGTGTGCCATATTTGTGTCATCTTTCTTTAGCTTTAGATTCAACATATCCTTGAACAATTTTTCACTTGCTAGTTCTTTGAGTAAATCATTGAAATCTCCTCTTAAGGTGTTATTTCTTATTTCCTGTGGAGTTAACTGGATGCTTCCGAGATTTAGGCGTTCAAATACTTCATATTTTACTTCTTCGTCTGATTCATTCAAAATCACAATAGCTCTGATAGAGCGCTTTCTTATCTCATCTCTATCTCTCTGAGAAAGCTCCGAGTACTTCTTATCGTTAACATCATCACGTAACTGTAAATTTCTTAATGGGAAATCATCATTAAGAAACCTTTGAAAAGTACGTAGTACAAGGCGGCTAAAGTGAAGGAACAAACTTTAGACGGCTAAAGCCTTACCTTTATAAGTCCATTTAAAAGGCTTAGCCATAGTGCGGTTGAAGTAGTCAATAAACAAGATAATGCGAGACTTCAGATCGGCTTGAGAGATAAAGTTACCGCGTCTGAGTAACTTACGCATCAAGATGCCAAACCAAATCTCAATCTGATTAAGCCAAGAACAATGCTTGGGAGTAAAATAAAAGACAATACGATGAGTTTTGTCGGTTAAGAAATCAGTCCTTGTCTGCATAGATTTAAGGATACCGCTCTTACCCTTGATACCCAAATCAATCTCCAATCCTTCGACTTGGGCAACATAGCGAACGAGGGACTCAGATTGATGAGTATTGAGGCAATCCATGACTAAATGCCATTTGGTAGCATTAGGGTTAGTGTCTATCGTTTGTTGGACATGCTCAAGATAGTCAACTTCAGTACGTGTATCGCCCACAGATGCTTTGATGACTAAACCCGTGGCGACATCAAAACTGGCGATTAAGGTTTGCGTACCATGTCGAATATATTCAAACTCGCGGCGTTGAATCTTGCCAGGCTCCAAGGGCTTGTCAGGATATTTGCGTTCAAGGGCTTGGATACCCGTCATTTCATCAAGACTGATGGTTTGTTCACCTAATGCGGCTCGCTCTATTGCATTTAAGTAATTGTCAGTAATCGCTGTTACTTTTTGATCAAACAATGGGTCGGGGGCTGGATTCAGTCAGTAACCTGATTGGTGCGGTTTGATATCTGCTTCGGCAAGTAAGCGTCCAACGTGCCTCGGTGATATCGTGGTCACTATCCCCCGTTGGATCATTTCGTCGGCGAGTTCGCGACTTGTCCATTGGCTGATGGGGCGACCACTTTCCTCTGGACTTTCACAGGCGATTGCAAATAAGTGCATGATTTGCTCAAGCTCGAATGTCGGCGGTGTACCCGAACGCTCGGCATCTTTCAAACAATCCAACACGGACATGTCTTTTTCCCGTCCCGACACCCATCGGTCTCGCCACAATCGGGCACTTTTGCGGCTGATATCTAATTCCCGCGCTATCATTGCTTGACTGTATCCTTGAGAGGCTAAAACAACTATCTTTGCTCGTTGGGCTATTTGCTGCGATGTACTGTGTCGATTGATTATCTGTTGTAATTCTTCCTTTTCCAACTTTTCTAAATGCAATGCTTTTGGAGATG
>JAPLHZ010000356.1 GCA_026389365.1 Cyanobacteriota bacterium | reverse complement strand
CTTTTGATTCAGGAAATCTCGGCTTGGGAAAATCGCAGGAATTCTCTCTCTTGTAAAGTCAACTGGCAATTTACTACTGCTGATGCGCGCATTAAATTGCATCGCCTTTATCCGTCAATAATTCCTTGACACTCTACTAGGAGCAGATAATTTATTTTTGAGAGGTTGCCTTAGGTGGGCGATCGGTTGCGATTACAAGTCGTCCGGGTTTAGGCCGAGTTCTCGAAGGCGATCGGCCAAACGTTGCGCTTTTGCTTCTGCACTATCGGCGCGACGATCGGAAAGTTTTGCGCGTTCGGCCCCGGTCAGGATTACATTGCCATTGACATCGCACCAGCGTAACCAAACCCTCGTGACATTTTCTTCAAATTCTCCACGCCACAGGGTTAAGCCCACACCGATCGTATCAAGCCAAATATATTGGCCAAGTTCATTAAGGCTTTGGGCCAGGGTTTCGCTATAGCCCCTACCTTCGGGTGAATAGGTCCAGACTTTGGCTTTGGCATAATCGATGTCCGCTTGAATTTGTTCTAGCGGATCAAAGACAACATAGTACCGCACCCCAATTTCGCCATAGCGATCTTTTTTAGTAAACGTTTTACCCTTGCGCTTGGATTTACGACTGAGATGTACTTCGTCCCCTTCTTGATTGGAGACGATTTCGATACAGAGTTCTGGCAGTTTGCCCAATTCCCACACGAAGTACGATCGGTTTTCCCGTTGAGAATAGTCGCCCCCTCGCTGCACTCCCAAACTGAGCAACACATCTGGAACGATCGGATCTTCTTTAAGCTGATAGAACAGACCGACATTGGCTTCGGCCAGAAAAGGCACAGGCAAGGCTTCAGAATCGTAGAGTGTTTGGACCAGAAAGCGCTGTTGCTGAGCCGATTGAAAATTATCCACAGGATTGTCGTCCTCAATGACCAAATGGCTGATGTCTACTGAGGGATCTATTGAGGTATCTACTGAGGTGGTGGGTTGCTGCTGATCCGTTAAAAGCTGAGACATGGGCCATTACCAAACTCGGTGATTTCATTCTAGCCGTCCAATTCTTCAAGCCTGTCCCAGATTCAAGATTTACTCGTTTTTGCCTCACGATCGCGCTTTCGTTGACGCAGTGCAATTAAATGACTTTTCACGAGATCGACCCCAGCCCGATCGTCCTGTTTCGCATATAAATCAGCCGTCTTCAAAAACGCGGCGGTTGCTTTATCGTCTTGGCGCTGATTGGCCATCGCTAGGGCGTAGTTGTGGTGTGCTTCAGGACAATCCGGCGATCGCTGAATCACCTGAGTGAATGACGCGATCGCATGTCTGTAATGACCGCTGCAATAGTCGCGAATTCCCGTCTCAAACGATCGGCGACTCGACGCTTCAAGTGCTATTGGCGGCGGAATCACTTCTAAAAACAACACCGCAATGCTTCCACTGCCTTGGTAAGCCCAAATCATTGATCCCACGCCCGTCAATGTGACTAACCCCAACACCAATAGGACGATCGTTAGGTTTTCGCTCAAGTCACTCATAAAGGGAAATAGTAAAAGAATATGGTACTGATCTTACGGGATTGTCGAGGGCTTCGGGGTATGGCGATGTGATGGATGGATCGTCATAGCGATCGGAGCGCTATTATAAGGAGTCCACTCAGTCCAGTCGATGTCCGCACCCTTGACTTCATGATCGACTAGAAAATTGTTGGGAACCTTTACCAGAGCCGCACCGTCAAGTCTCTGTAATAGCATTCACAATCATCGCCCGGTCTGCACGTTATGAGTCAATTGTCTGCCACTGCCTGGTCTGGAGCTGAGAAATCTTCATTGTCCATGCCTGTATCAGTCCAACAGATTTCAAACTACGATTTGGTTCTTCAATGCCAAACGGGAATTCGTCCCGATAAATCGGCATTTTCTGAGCTAATGCGTCGCTACCAGTCCCATGTGGATAAGGTGTTGTATCATCTCGCCCCTGACTGGCAAGACCGTGCAGACTTAGCGCAAGAAGTGTGGATACGAGTTTATCGAAATGTCAAAAAGCTTCAAGAACCCGTGAAGTTTCGGGGTTGGTTAAGCCGAATTGCGACTAATCTGTTCTATGACGAATTGCGTAAGCGCAAGCGAAATTCCACACCCCTTTCCCTAGATGCGCCCCGTATGGTCGGTGATGGCGAGATGGATTGGGACATCGCGGATGATGGGCCTGGACCTGTTGAAGCGCTAGGAACCCGTGAGTTTCATGAAAAACTCCAAATGGCCATTAGCGATTTGCCTGAAGTCTTCCGTACTACTATTGTCCTGCGGGAAATTGAGGGGTTGGCCTACGAGCAAATTGCTGAAATGACAGGCGTTTCCCTTGGCACGGTTAAGTCTCGTATTGCCCGCGCTCGACTGCGATTGCAGGAACAGCTTCAGCCCTATTTAGATGATTAGCAGCTAGCGCATTGATTGATTTGTTATCAAGGTTCACCTACTCGCCCTACCCTACCACCATGAACTCCTCTAATTCCGGCAGCCACGACTCTCACATTTCAACCTCTAATATTTCTTGTGGCAACCTTCATCGCGATCGCTTTGAACTGTTGAGCGCGTATATCGATCATGAAGTGACAGCGGATGAACGTCGTCAAGTGGAAGCTTGGATTAATGAAGATCCGGCTTTTGCCAAAATGCATCGTCGCATGACCAAGTTGCAGCTTGGGTTTCAACAGCTTCCCTCACCCGTTATGGCCGAACATGTCGATCTGACGATCGCAAAAGTAATCAAAAAAGTCGATCGGTCTTGGCCCGACTGGCGTGTATTGACGGGAATTGGTGGTGCAGTTGCAGCAGCGGCGGCGATCGCAGCCATTACGCTTTTCCCAAATACCTCGCCCCAACTGGCCACGAAATCGACCAACACGGCCACAAAATCGTCTGACCAATTGCAACTACCCGCACCCAGCACCTTAATGATCGCACTAGATCAACCGATTTTTGTTCCGACGAAAGGGGCAGTGGCAGACGATATGAAGCCAGCCCAATAGTCAGAGTGATAAGAGTAATAATGATGAATCTGGGTTTCTGCAAAATGAGACACTGCACGAGCGATCCTTAAAGTCGTATGATTCATGTGGTCATCGATCGGTAAGGATTTTCACCCATGCGTATTTTGTTTGTCTCGGCAGAGGTCGCGCCTGTCGCTAAGGTTGGTGGCATGGGTGATGTCGTGGGTGCGCTGCCTAAGGTGTTGCGATCGATGGGTCATGATGTACGGATTTTTATGCCCTACTATGGAACATTGGCAGCCAAAATGGAAATCCCGACGGAACCAGTTTGGTCGGGGAGTGCAATGTTTAATCGGTTTTCGGTCTACGAAACGGTGTTGCCGGGAACCGATGTGCCCCTTTATTTGTTTGGTCATCCCGCCTTTGATCCCAAGCGGATTTATTCTGGTGTAGACGAGGAATGGCGATTTACCTTTTTCTCGAATGGTGCCGCAGAGTTTGCTTGGAACTATTGGAAACCAGATGTTGTTCATTGTCATGATTGGCATACGGGAATGCTTCCGGTGTGGTTGCATCAGACTCCAGATATTTCCACGGTATTCACAATTCATAATCTGGCTTACCAAGGTCCGTGGCGCTGGAAGCTCGAACAAATTACCTGGTGCCCGTGGTACATGCAAGGCCACAACACCATGGCTGCTGCCGTTCAGTCGGCAGATTGGGTAACGACGGTTTCGCCCACCTATGCAGAACAAATCAAAACTGCAACCTATGGTGAGACATTAGAAGGATTGCTATCGTTTATCAGTGACAAAACATCTGGAATTGTCAATGGAATTGATACGGAAGTATTTGATCCGGCAAATGATCCCGCGATCGCCCGCACATTCACAAGTAAGACATTAAACGATCGGGTCTTCAATAAATCAGCATTACAACAAGAAGTGGGCCTAACGGTCAGTGAACCGACCTTTTTAATTGGTGTGGTGTCTCGGCTGGTGGAGCAGAAAGGGATTGATTTGATTTTGCAGGTACTCGATCGGTTTTTGGCCTATAACGATGCGCAAATTGTGGTGCTGGGAACGGGCGATCGGTATTATGAAACGGCATTATGGGAATTGGCGGCGAAATATCCGGGACGGATGGCGACGTATTTGCTTTATAACGATGCCTTGGCCCGTCGGATTTATGCGGGTTGTGATGCGTTCTTGATGCCGTCGCGATTTGAACCCTGTGGGATTAGTCAAATGATGGCGATGCGGTATGGTTGTGTGCCTATTGTTCGTCGTACGGGTGGCTTGGTGGATACGGTCAGTCATCATGATCCGGTGGCGGAGACGGGGACGGGCTATTGTTTCGATCGGTATGAGCCGTTGGATTTATTTACTTGCCTAGTGCGGGCTTCAGAAGCCTTTAGATTTAAAGCATTGTGGGCGGGGTTGCAACAACGCGGCATGGAGTCTGATTTTAGCTGGGAGGCGAGTGCGATTGCTTATGAGGAGATTTATAAAAAATTGGTGGGTGTGCAGGAATGACGTGTGGGATGCCTCCAATTAATATGGTTCTATTAGTGAATTGGGTTTAAGTCCAAAAGACGATCGGTTAGAATACTGTTAGAAGAATTTAGGGGATGCGATCATGGTTCAAATCTTAGACGAAGGTTCGATCGTATCTCCATTCCCTGTTCTCGACCATCCGGTATTCAAACGATTAGCCATTGATTCTAATCAGATTAAGATTTTTTGTCAACAATATAATATTGTCGAATTTTCATTGTTTGGATCGGTTCTTCGTGATGACTTTCATGATGAAAGTGATGTGGATGTGTTGATAGAGTTTGAGGCTGGATATTGGTTATCTTGGATTGTTTGGCGAGATTTACAGGATGATTTACAGCAATTATTAGGCCGTAAAGTTGATATTATTCGTAAGGAATTAGTGACTAACCCTTACGTTAAAGCTGAGATTTTTAAAACTCGACAGGTGCTTTATGGAAAGTCTTGATCGTAATCATTCTGCATTGTGGGATATGGCGGAGGCTATTCGAGAGATTCAGAACTTTACCGAAGCAGTGACGAAAGAAGAATATTTAGAGATGCTATGGCTAAAACGGGTCGTTGAGCGCAATTTTGAGATTTTAGGAGAAGCGGCACGCCACGTTTCCATCGAGTTTCAGCAGGCTCATCCTGAAATTGATTGGCGAAATTCGATCGGAGTACGGAATATCATTGCGCATCGCTACAAAAAAGTAGACCATCAGATTCTCTGGACGATCTTTAATACTATTTTGCCCATTCTTGAGGAGTTAGCGCCTCCATTGCCAGAAAATGAGCCTGACTAATATGTAGTGACTTACATTGGTTTACCGATCGAATCAGGTTCAATAGTTCTTGTATTAAAAGAATTTAATAGTGAATGGGTAGCGATAGTTTTGGCTTTTGCTGGCGGCGATCGCTCCGAAAATCGGCAAAATCAACGTTGTTAAAATCAGGATTGGTAACAAAATCAATCCAATTACTACGAAACAAAGTATTACAGCAACAGTCATATAAATGACATAGTAGGATATCAAGAAATTTATCAAATCTTTACCATGTTCATTCACAAACTCATTCTGATCTCGGCCATATACCCACATTGCGATCGGAATTAGTCCTCCTACTACGGGAACGACATAGGTTGCGTATTGAGATAAATGCATAACTATTGCATAAGTACTGGGGGTCATTCCCAAGAGGTCTTTTGTATTTGGGTGATCGGGTGATGCTAAGGCATTCGATTTGTTTAGAAGGCGATCTTTAGCAGCGGCATATTCTGTATCGGAGATTGCGCCTTCGTCGTGGAGTTCTTTAAGTTTACTTAGTTCTTCAGATAGCATCGTTCAATCTCCAATTAAAATAATTTGAATGCGAAGGGATAACGATAATATTGACCTTTACTGGCGGCGATCGCAACAGATCGTCCAATGCCAGAGTCTCCGCCAGAGATGAGTGCTACCTTTCCCTTTAATTTATTGGCCGGTGTGTAGTTGGAGAGATCTGAATCTGGTTGTGGGTCCATATCCCGTTGACTTGCTGGGTACTCCAGTTGAAGAGGTTTCATCTCTTCGGGAGTGGGCCTAAGTTCTGTGTTTTGCATGGGTTCTAAGAATTTTTTGTTTAGGGTCTTCCTCACAATTATTCAGTGTTGTCGTTGAGCACAGGTCTGCATTTAGAATTTTCTCGAACAAGACTTTAGGTATATAAAACTCCATAATTAGCGATCTATAACTCTATTTAGAGGGAACGCTGAACTAGAAAATTCCTTACTTTTAGTAGACTTACAACATAATCTATAGCTGTTATCTTAAGCAAGCCAAGCTTCACCTTATATTTTTATATTGTGGACAAAATTCAATTGCAAACAGGTATTTGTCCTATGAACTCTGAGAATAAAGATAATATCAATCAAGCAACAACTCCTGGACAACAAAATAATTCTACAGGGATGGACGGTATCAATGCCCGCCCAATTACTAAAGACGAAGAGGCTTACCGCGATGGCTATGTACGAGGTCGTAGCATTGATGAGACTAGTCAGTATAATCGGGAGCTGAACGCTGAAAATAACGGACTCAATAGCGGTGTGATTATTGGTGGTATTTTGGTATTCTCAGTTGGTCTGGGGGCCGCCGTTTGGGCTTATGCAAATCGTGACCTGACAACTCAAAATCAGCGAATTGCTCCTGTAACAGTCCCGGCATCACCTAAGCCTAGCGTCATGCCAACAGCTCCCGCCAATCAAACGACGATTATAGAGCGCACTATTGAGAAGTCTGCCCCTCCTGAGGTAAAGATAATCGAAGTACCAAAGGCTGCGCCCGTCTTTGTTGTGCCCCCTGCACCCCGTCAGTCTTCCACTTCTGGCCAGACCCCTTCAAACAGTGCTCCGACTCCAGCACAAATAAACACAACCCCGTCCGCAGCCGAAGAGACAGTACCGAAAGATGGCACACCCTCTAGCAAAGAGAATAAAGCTAGATAAATTAATCTAGTAACGGACTTCTAGTTCACTATGAAAGTAGAAGTCACTAACTCAAAAAAGTCTACTTTGTTGGGCGTGAAGCACGAAGTTCCGACCCAAGAGATCTTTTGTATTTGGGTGATCGGGTGATGCTAAGGCATTCGATTTGTTGAGAAGGCGATCTTTAGCAGCAGCATATTCTGTATCGGAGATTGCACCTTCGTCGTGGAGTTCTTTAAGTTTGCTAAGTTCTTCAGATAGAATCGTTCAATTTCCAGTTAAAATAAGTTTAATGCGAAGGGATAACGGTAATGTTGTCCTTTGCTGGCTGCGATCGCGGCAAAGATTGGCAAGATTGCCCAAATTAATCCCAAGGTCACTATGGGAATGAATAGAAATAGAAAGGATGAGAATAGCCTCGGCATTGAAAGGGAATTAAGAAAAAGTCCCTGTAGCAACAAACAGATTGCCAACCAAATTATACTGTAAATAAAATAAGACACCATAAAATTAGCCGAACTCCGACCATGTTCATGAATAAATTCATTGCGATCCTTAGCATAAAGCCACATTCCGATCGGAACGATGAATCCCGCAAACGGCACCATATATCCAGCATAATGAGCTAAATGTAAGGTCATGGCGTAGGTGTTCGGAGTCATTCCATAGAGATAATCTACGATCGGATGATCCTTTGCCGCGAGAGCTTTTGGATGATTGAGTAATTGGGCTTTGGCAGCAGTGTATTCTTCATCGGACAGTTCTCCTTGTTGATGGAGATCTCGGAGTTTGGCTAATTCATCGGAGAGCATGGTGACGATCGTCCGGGGTGATGATAAAACTATCTCTACTGAGTATCGCAAAATTATACTCTGTTGGCAGATCTAAAAAATGGTTCATAGTTATCCTAGATCTTTTGCAATCACATTCTCGTGCAATCATTTTACCCCCCTCGCCTGGGTCGTCCCAATGTCGTAATGTACAACACGGCTTCATCCGTTGGAATGCCCAATGTTTCATTCACCCGATCGTCAAAGAATCCCGCAATCCCGCTGACCCCAATGCCCAAACGGATGGCGGCTAAGTTCATTCGTTGGCCCAAATGTCCGGCATCTAAATGTAAATATCGATAGGCACGATCGCCCCATTGTACGATCGCGCCTTGTAAATCTGCCGTATGAAATACAACTGCTGCGGCATCTCGTCCGAGTTCTTGACCAAGACAAAGAAAATGGAGTTCTTGACGAAAGTTTTTGAACCGAATTTGACGTAGTTCTTGGGAATGAGGCGCATAGTAATAACAGCCTTCTTCGAGTCCCTGAATTCCCGAAACTGCAATAAAGGTCTCTACTAAATCAAGGGCACAATAGTCGGGATTATGGTCGAGATTGTGTTCAATGTAATGATCTGGATGATAGGTGAAGTCTAGAAGTGCTTTGAGTTGATTCAATGTCAAATTGCCGCCATTGTAGCTACGAGTCGATCGGCGCTGAACTAATGTTTCTTCTAAGCCAATTAAGTTCTCCCCCACCGAATTGTCCCCCCACAAAATTGGCGACGATCGCACATCGACTTTGAGACAAAATGGAAAATTATACTTGTCCGATCGTAATGTTGTAGCCTCACGTTGCCATTCAATTTTACGATCGCTAATTTGAATTTGGGTTGCTTGATGGAGTTGGTCCAGAAGTTGACCGTCGGGAATTCGTGAATTGTAATTGTAATTTGTGGCACTGGCGATCGATGTTTGATTCAAAGACAAATGGTGATTCAGTTGCTTGAGATCAGCTAAGGGCAAGACTGCCATGGCCGCTTCTTGTTGGTCGTCCAAATACAACAAGTCATTCACCGATCGATCGGCAAAACCTGCAATTAAATGAGGCCGAAAGTCTTGCATTGACCCGGCCAGTTCGATGTTGCCGAGCAAATGCCCACTGTCCAGCAATACTCGTCGGTAAGCCCGGTCTTGATAGCGCCAAGCCGATCGTTCAAAAACGGTTGTCACGACCAATGCAAGTTGCGTTCCTTCTAGAGCTGGGTGCCAAAAGCAACCATTTTGCAATCCTGTCCAGACCTCACTTTCCCAGTAGTGCACGAGGGAATGGTGACGGGCTTGGTAGTTGTAGAGTCCGGCGGGAAGGTGTTGGGTGCCTCGTGAGATTAGATAGATTTCAGCGGGATATAGTCCTCCAGCAGAGGGAGCGGTGCGGAAATAGTGGGGTTGTGCATCGGTGGGCAGCATGGCGGTGATGCCGTAGCTGAAAAACAAAAAGCGCGACAGTCGATACCAGAATTGTTCATCGGGATCGGAAATAGTTTCGCTTCGGGGTTCTAGGTACGATCGCAAGTCAAACTCAACCCCAATTTTATACTCTTTAAAAGGTACAGGTTGACGGCTCCAGTCCAAGCTTTGGCTCTTGCTCCGGAGAGTGTCGGGGTCGTATTTTGTTCGTTCGTGGTAATGCTGGGCGAGGGAAGGTTCTGGCATGATGTCATGATCTTGTCATGAGGCGAGAGGTTTGGGGAGAGAATTTTAGAATCTAGAAGATTATTCCTGAGTTTTTGTATTTTACGGGAATGAGGCGGGCCGATCGTGCTCAATTCAAAATTCGATATGTGTCTTTTTCTGCATCTGAAAAAACGATCGCACCTTGCCGCAAAATCATCCAGCCATTTCCAATCCATTCAATCACTGTTGAAGGTAAGGGCGGGGTGACTGTCGAGATGGCCGATTCAACAATCCCTGATTGGTTTAATGCCAAATCTGAAAGCGTATAAATCTTGGGAAATTGCGATCGGATGTCAGCCATATTCAAAAGTGCAGGTTCACCAGAACGATTGACACTCGTCGTCGCTAGCGGTCCAGTTTGGCGCAAAATTGTGCGGGCCAGATGGTGGTTTGGGACACGAACGCCTATTGTTCCGGTTTGACTGGGATTTAGTTTCAGTAAGGTCCGATGGCGCTTGGGTAATACCAAGGTCAACGCACCTGGGAAATAAGTATCCATCATTGTTTGCCAATGAGCTTGACAATTAATAGAATCATGGCGATCGGAGTCTAAATAGGGCCATAGATCTTGAGTGTCTCCAGCCATTAAAATGAGGGGTTTT
Source organism: Cyanobacteriota bacterium (assembly GCA_026389365.1). GTDB lineage: Bacteria > Cyanobacteriota > Cyanobacteriia > Leptolyngbyales > Leptolyngbyaceae > JAAFJU01. The sequence goes on along the minus strand of JAPLHZ010000356.1, from coordinate 10,653 downwards.
TCAGCACTGCGAGACTTGATTGTGTAGATTTGGTCAGCGAAATCGGGATGGGCAGAAAGGGCCGGAACCGTATCTGTCGGAAAACTTCCGATCGCTCCCTGACGGAGGTGCTGGACCCATTGATCAATGGTGACTTGTGGCATAAAAAATAGTTTATTTCAAACCTATAACTACAGTTCCTTTTGCAATACTTGCAGAATTTCTTAGTGCACTAGATTCTGAGGCGCTAGATTCTGCGACACTAATGGTTAATGATTTCAAATGAGTCACGATCGGTTGCGCTAAAATTTCAATTAAGCGAAGTCCTGGTATTTGCTTTTCAAGCAATGGCTGAACATCATTCCACTCGACATAGGCATAGCCTTGATTTCGATTGTCAATCTCGCGGGTTGCCGAAGTCCAGTCTAAACTTTGATTCAATGTTTTTTCCGATTTATTTGCTAAATTTTCTAGCATTTTCAACGATGTGGAAAATACTTCATAATTGCCGATTGTTGTATGAGCCGCGATCGTACTCGCCGTTAGTTGTGTATTCTGACTCGATGAAAGCTGAGTCCAAGCCTGCACGGTTTGATCTCCCAATTTCACCGAACCGATCGTCAATCCCCGATCGCGAGCAATCTTGTCTAATTTAGCGATGCCTTGTTCAATTTCTTGACCATCCCGTTTTACCGCAAATACCCACTGTGTCGGTTGATTGGGTTTGATGGGCGCTATTGAAAATCCATAGTCTCCTTTCACCCATTGAAATACATCTTGAATTAAATTCAATTGTAATTGTGACGCTAAGCTTTGCAGCGCTTGGGTTTGTAATGTTTCTAATGCAGGATAGCCTCTTACTGTATTGGAGAGGGTCGGCCAAAGCTCAGCCAGATCATTCCCCACGGCCACTGCCATACTCCGATCGGGTAATACTTCTAAAATATCTAATGTTGTGCTTTTAGTTTGAATGGCTTTAGTTTCAGCTTTAGTTTGAACCGTCTGACGATCGGACTCTGAACTCAATTCATCATCCGGGACTAGTACCGTATCTAAAATTAAACCCGATCGGCTGCCGCGCAATCCCATGGCCATCGTACTGTAGGTAATCGGCGACACCGTGGGCAATTGGACCAGCGATCGAACAATAGAATCATCCCCCGTTAAAGCTGTGAATTCGGGAAGATTTATATATAAAATGCCTAAATCCTTAGAATCGATCGCCTCTAATGCTCGTTGATATTGGTCATTGCCCTGTAAATTCAAGCTGGGAACTTGAACATTGTTAATTGCATTCTTTAGCACTTTAGGACTATTGGCAAACAAAACATACTGATTTCCCACTATTGCACTCGCCAATGTAAAGGGCACATCAGACAATTGCACTACCGATTTTTTGACCTGACTATTCTTGATCTGGCCCTTCTTGACTTGAGCATTCTTGACTTGGCCATTCTTGACTTGGCCATTCTTGACTTGGCCATTCTTGACTTGGCCATAAGTAATCTCGCTGCCTTGATAGGTTTCAGTTTGTTGTGCAGCGGATCGAACTCGCCAAAACTCATGTAAAAAGGCACGGGACGCGATCGCATCATTAGTTTTTAGCGCCAACAAATAACCGGGCTGACGACCATCGGCCAACGTCCGATCGACATCACGGGACGTAACCGCTAAGGTTAATTCATCACCTAACCACGGTAGAACGTTGGTCTTGTAATCCAACGTCCCAAGCCCCAATAGACTATCGCGTAAATTTTCCAATTCCTCTTGAGTTTTAGACTTACCAAAATTCAAGGGCGCGGACGAAACCGACAGCAGCCGATCGGGATTAACGGTTAAGGACAAACTGATAGGAGCATCCTGCGCAACAAAAAGACTAGTCGTCGGATTGGCACTGCCGCGCAGTGATTGACTCAGCGATTTAAACGGGTCATAGCTTTTACTCCATGTCACGCCTGCGATCAACAGAACGAGAGGAAGAACAATTGCAGCGAGGAGAACAGTTGAAATCGATCGGCGTTTCATAAGTGGCAATCCAGACAAATCCGCTTTTATCGCTTCTTATTGTCTCATGGGGCCGAATCCAGTTCACCCTCAATTCCCACTTCTATCCATAATTCGTAACCGCAAGGAGTGGACGAAATTCGGTTAAGTACGCCATGCTAAACCTATCCATCCCAAACGCTAGAACCGCTCATGCCATGCTTTCAGAAGTCCTGTCGTCCTTGACTTGATTCCGCCTGCTGTAATCGATACTCACTCTGCCTCTTGACTCGTTTTCTATGCAAAATTCTTCTATGCAAAATTCTGATAGCCCTGATCCAACGACCGACTCTGCTCCAGATTCCTCGCCAACCGAAATGACTATTGAACAATGGCTTGAAAGCTTGCGTCGCACCGATCGAACTTTTTACAACATGATGGCAATGGAAGTTTGGTCGATTGCAAAAAGTATGGATACGCTAATTCCTGGATTTTGGAGTAAATTTATGGAAAATCGTCAATTAGCGGTAAAAAAATTTGTGAACGATCGGCAAACTCCTCCCGCTGGATTGCGGCTAGAAGATCTAGGCAATCCCGAAGATCAGCCCAATGATCCACCTTTGAACTAGCTTGTTGCCGCACTGGTAACCAATGCAGCAATTCCAAATTCAGAATGTAGCCAAAGATACAAAAGCCTGAAATGCTTGCTCGAACGGGGTTTTATTCCAATACACGGAATCAACGTAATGCTCTATTTAATGACTTATCAAGTTTGTTTTCAGGTTACTGACTCTCTAAGAGACTAAGAATCGAGGAGGGAATGCCGAAAACCTCAGAAATTAGCTTATAGTCATTCTGACTCCCATGAGGTACAAGTAAAAATCTGGAACCCTTGTTCAGAGGGACTTGTAGAATCTGCTTCGTGCCTCGCGCGATGGAGAATGGCCATACTATCTCTTGTTTACATAAACACGAGTCATATTTGTATCCTATGTTACCGCTTGAATTTGGAATTGCTGATTATCGTGGCTTTGAGTATTCTGCCTTGAATTATTCAGTGAAACTTGGTTAGTGAAATATTGGGAGTTATCTCATGCTTAAACTTATCACTCTTTTGCTAAATCTATTTACATTATTCATTTTCGGCATATTTATCTCATTCCCGATCGCTGCAATTTTTGGCGCGATCGCTACTCTCGTCTCTTGGTTGCCAATGCTTTGGGCGATTTTTAGGCGCACTGGCTTAGGTTTGATGATTCTGATATCGATCGCCTTGTTCCTAAAAGCAGTCAAAAATTAAATAAAAATTAAAATATTGTGAGGCGTGATGTAAATTGTTATTACCGAATTGTGAACAAGCTTTTATTCAAGCAGCGAAACTGACGGGCTATTTACTTTCAGAGACTCACTCGGTCGGGAAGTCAAAAGCAAAGTTTTTCCGCGAACTTGGTTTTAATGAAGAAAATGTCGCTATTTTGGAACAGGAACTATTAAATGTTGCTCGTTTTCAGGAGGTTATGGAAACGCTTGTCACGGTTCACGGAATTAAGTATGTGATCGTAGGCACAATTAACTGTCCAGTTGATAGAACCGTTACGGTCTTAACGGTATGGATTATTGATACAGGTCAAGAGGTTCCGCGATTTGTTACTGCTAGACCATTTTTAGAAAGTAAGGGCTAATAAAAGTATGCTGAAAGATTTGGATGTAGTTGTTTTAACCCATGACATTCAAGAGCAAGGACTCAAAAAAGGGCTTAAAGGTGCGATCGTTCATTGTTATGACGATGCACAGGCTTTTGAAGTGGAGTTTGTGGGTGACACTGGAGAAACACAGGCTTTATTGACTTTAGAACCTGCGGATATTCAGTTGGAGCGAGACATAATCCGAGGTCAGGTTGTGGCAATTCTGGATGTTTTGCCTGCGGATTTGTTGGCAGAAGTGCGCGATTTTTCTGAGTTTTTACAGTTTCAGCATCTCGGAAAAGTCGGTTAGTTAGGCGCTTTGTTTGCGAAGTTCAGCCATTTCTCGTTCGGCGGTGCGTTGATATTCCTTGCGTTCCTGTTCGCTTTCACGGAAGAGGGCAAAGATGTCGTCTAGGGTGATGAGTTGGCTCATGGCTGTTTACTCTCTTGTCTTTTCAGTGTTTAGTTCTATCTCTTTGGGAATTGTCACTTGAATATTGATGTCGATCGCTCCAATATGTTGATTAAAGCTTATAGGGCTTTGAAGGAAGCCGTTACTCTGCGATCAGTGGTAGAGCCTGCCTACCTAGCAAAACCGCTTTCTGCCAGAAAATGAAGAAAACCAGCTAGCTGCAAGGCTTCTGGTTTCAGGATTAGATCTCAAATGGGTTCTATACTCACTATTCTCACTAACTGATCGACTGATAGAGAAGTTTTGAATCTATTCTCTGCAAACGATCTCGTTTTATATCCCGCTTCTTCTAGCCAAGTTTGGACATTTCTCCAATTGCCTACTGGTTCATCACTGGGTAACTTTACTAAACTCTTAAAGTACTGATATAAAGTTTTACTCATATAGACTTCAACGCCCTTGGGACTCTGGGTTAGTTTTCGAGCCATTTCGGCAGGGCTATATCCACAAAGTAAGCCTCGTAAGTACAATTTCTCAGTGCCAGTTAGTCCTTTGCGCGATCGCGGTGATACTTGTCGCTTGACATCCCCTAAGACTTTGTAAAGTTTTTCCAAATCCCAGTTATAGGCTGCTTCCGCAAACATTTCTTCTTGAGCCATAGTATTACAAATCCATAGTATTACAAATCCATACCACCTGATAACCATACCCTGACATGATCTGCTAACTTGCGCTAGTTGTTTCGTGGATTTAGTCAATCTAAACTTGATTTTGATAACTTTAGCCTAACGAAAACTAGTACCTTTTGTTAGGCGATTTTTTGTCATAAATAATTTAGCATTTATACATACTAATTTCAACCAACCTGAGCATCCCTGAAGTAAGGAATAATACAGATATGGTGTGGGACATCTTACTACAGGCTGCCGCAGGGCTTTTGGTTGGTGCGGCTGTTGGCTATGGTGTAGCAGCCATTGTTGACGCTCTTTCTAGATCTTTTGCTAGTCTTTGGCGTGGTTTTGTTGCTTCGGCTAAGGCTATATGGAGTTATGTATCGGAGGCGACTGAGCATTTTTATGCTGTTGTATCCCAAATACTAGATGAAAACTGGTCAGAAATCCAAAGCTATATAAGACAAGAGTTTGGATATGTTCTTAATTCGTATCTGGTAGTTTTATTTAGAAGAGGCTCAGAAATTTTAGTTGGATTTGTAGATCCACGAAATCAACAAAAAGCTTCATGTATAACTTTGGGTGAAGCACCTAATGAGGCCCAGTTGCCTGAGCAAGGTCTGGTTACCGAATTAACTCTTCCTTGAACGTCATCAATTTAAAATTCTTAGATTTATTTTTATTTTATTTAACTTTGAGGTAAAAAGATGGGACTGTTTCAATGGCTTGGTAAACTACTTGATGATTTAATTGGTTGGCTCGGTAGAGCAGTTGCAGCTTTTTTAGAAGCATTTGTTTGGGCTTTGGATAAAATATGGGAGACAGCGATCGCCACAGTTTTATTAGCAGCTTTTGGTTCAGTAGTTGTTCTATATGCCATTTTCTATTCTGGTGCAGTTCTCGGACAAACCATTATGGAGATTTGGGATCCGAGATATTCAGACAGCAAACCATCGCAAGTATTTCAGGTCAAGCAAGCACCTCAAAGTTCTCCATTACCCAAGTATCGTTCGGAAGCAAAAGTAATCGCATTGGAAAATGCTGTATAGAACCGCTTTGAAGGAAGCCGTTACTCTGCGATCAGTGGTAGAGCCTGCCTACCTAGCAAAACCGCTTTCTGCCAGAAAATGAAGAAAACCAGCTAGCTGCAAGGCTTCTGGTTTCAGGATTAGATCTCAAATGGGTTCTATAGAGGTATAGAGAGGTAATTAACATGACAAGTTCTTCGCAACCTAAGAAGGTATTTTTACAAGTTGGTTTTCGTTCTCCAGAGCAAGAAGGTAGTTTACGAACTATTGAAATATTTGGTATCCCTGGAGAGAAACTTAAACGCGATGATTATGTGGTTACAGATAAAAGCAAGAGTTTTTTTGATGACTTGATAGTCAGGAAACTTTTTCGGAAAAGTCGTTTTTTGACTGATTGCGACTTTGAATATCTGAAAATTTGGCTATACAATCTAGATGTAGATGATAGCAAAAGGGGTTATGACGTACCCAAGCTAGACGAACGCGATCTAAAAATCAAGTCCTCAGTTTCCTCATCTAAACTTGAATACATTTATGTACTTGATAACGGATTGAGTGGTAACGACCATACATTATGGAAAAGAACAGTAAAGGATCTGTTTACCCCCCTATTTATCGGATTTGTTGCACCTCCAACTGCTCCAGAAGAAGTTGCCAATAATCCTTTGTTTAAGCTTGTAGAATCCTTCACCGATCCACTTAGAGACAGTCTTGATCCATATGGCAAGATCAAGCAAAATCTATTTTTTAATGCTCTGATTATTCAAATCGATTAATTTTAATAAACATTGAGGTGATTTATGCCACGACAAGATCCACCATTCCGACGTGCTTCTAGCGAATCTCAGGATTCTGATCGTTCAAGATCATCAATCTCTTCCTCGTTACGTTCTTTCTTTAGCGACGATCGTCGCTCCGAATCTTCTGTCCCAGAAACCTTTTTGGAGCAGCTAGAACCAGTATGGGATCGCAAAATTGTGCCGCTACTAATTGAATCATTCGGTCGTAAAGCTGTTTTGCATACCATTTTCTATGATGGAGATGATGAAGTAATCATGGAGGTTTGGGATCCCAAATATGTAAGAACTATCGAGGCACAGGTTTTTAAATTCAGAGGTATTTCACCAAAAGATGCCAGACACTTTGTTGCCAAAAGGTCACAGGCTAAGGTACTGGAATTGCGAGATTGGAATTAAATATCTGGAATTAACAATTTTTAAGGGAAGACAATGCCAAGATTAGACAAAGTGGGTGCATTTCGCGAATCAGTAGGTGAGGACGTGAGTGAATACGATCAAAGTAATAACTCTGATTCATCACCTGATAATCAGCAAGTCATCGAAGACAATGGTAAATCAACTCAATCAACGATTGACTTTAGCCCTTACCTACGCGAGCCAAAGTACACTTTAGAAGATGTCATCCTGCCCAAAACAACCAGAGAGCAGGTTTCTTCAATACTGGCTGAACTCGAACATCAAGATTTAATCTATCAAAAATGGGGAATGGGAGAAAAACACAAATTAGATCGAGCGCTCTCCATTAATTTCTCAGGCGCACCAGGTACTGGTAAAACCATAACTGCTGAAGCACTTGCCCATGCACTCAAGTTACAGATAGTCGATGTTCCCTATCAACTTTTAGAATCTAAATTTGTAGGGGAAACCCCTAAAAATATCGCCAAAGCATTTGAATTTGCCACCGATGAGAATGCAGTTTTATTTTTTGATGAAGCAGATTCATTTTTGGGCAAGCGCTTGGAAAGTGTTACCCAGTCAACAGATACGGCTGTTAATCTTACTCGCAGTGTAATGTTGAAACAGTTCTCAGAATATAAGGGAATTGTGGTATTTGCGACTAACCTTGTCCGTAACTATGACTCAGCTTTCATCAGCAGAATTCGCTGGAAAATTCAATTCGATTTACCAGACGAAGAAGCGCGAGTAAAAATCTGGCAAGTGCAAATTCCCACCAAATTACCTTTGTGTGAATCTGTAAGCTTTGCAGATTTAGCTAAACAGTTTGATGCGATATCAGGTCGCGACATTAAAAATGCTGTGTTTCAAGCAGTCGTATCTGCCGCTAAAGAAGATAGATCTAACGAAGACAAGAAAGTTACTCAATCTCATTTTGCTGAAGCGATCGCAGGAATTATTGAGGCAAACAAAGCTTCTGAAAAAACGGAGCTAACATTTAAACCAGTCGAAGGAGATGTCCAACTGCCAAATCCTCCTGCTCCTAACGATTCAACTAATTCTGAGCCTTCTGAATAGAGTTTTAGCATCTCATTTTCTATCTATTTTCATAGCGATCGCCCGATTTTTCAGCATTCTAAACTGGGATATTCTGTGATTTTGGTGGGAATAGCGTTACATAGGATTGTAAAAAAAGTAACCCCCTCACTGTGAGGATTTTACTTTTTACTTAGGCTGAGCGCCATAACCATTTTTCGCGTAACGTTCTTGGTCCAAGTGACTAAATGAATCAATGTATTCAGCGATCGGCGGAGGTGAATCTGAAAAAGTGAAGTTAATGTGACCACATAAAGACGAGTCATATTTGTGTCCTATGTTCCTGTTTGAATTTGGAATTGCTGGTAACCAATGGCTTCTCGGCGCTAGGATGGTGAAATCTTGGTATGGTGAGACGTGGGCATGGTGAGATACCACAGACATTCGGGCACCCTAAACATCACTACCTAAGAGGCTGGACATGAGCGATTTATTTAAAGGATTTGAGCAATTATTAGAACTGGCAAAAACCCTTGAAGAGAAGGTCGCTAGCGGAGAACTTAAAACTAATCTTCAAACTGATGTTCAAGTCAACGGTCGCCGCCTCAGCACTATCCCCCGCCGCACCACCCCATCCGGTTCTTCTACGGGAATGGGGGTGAGCAATTTAAATTCACCGCAAGGCTCATCCCAAAGCTCACCAGCCCCCGATCCGGTTGTCGTCACGCCGCCGTCCACTAACCCGGTCTCAAATTCCAGCTTAGGCACCAGCACGATCGGCGGTCTCGGGACAACGCTTCAAGAATTACGCGAGTTGATTGAATTGCCATTAAAGCGTCCAGATTTACTAGCAAAACTCGGTCTAGAACCGCCCCGTGGAATTTTGCTCGTTGGCCCTCCCGGTACAGGCAAGACCTTGACTGCTCGATCGATCGCCGCTGAACTGGGGATAAATTATATTGCGATCGCGGGTCCAGAAGTGATGGGTAAACACTACGGAGAGGCTGAAGAGAGATTACGATCGGTGTTTGAAAAAGCAGCTAAATCCGCGCCCTGCATTCTTTTTATTGACGAAATCGATGCCCTTGCGCCCGATCGATCGAAGGTTGAAGGCGAGGTCGAAAAGCGGGTTGTGGCTCAGTTATTAACCTTAATGGATGGGTTTTCCCAAACCAAAGGCGTTCTGGTCTTGGCCGCCACTAATCGCCCTGATCATATGGATCCTGCCTTGCGTCGCCCTGGTCGATTCGATCGGGAAGTTCAATATCGTGTGCCCGATCGGTCGGGGCGGTTGGAAATTTTGACCATTCTTACCCAGGCGATGCCCTTGGTGGAGGTGGATTTGGAGCCGATCGCGGATCTGAGTGTGGGAATGGTGGGTGCAGATTTGAAGGCGATCGCTCAAAAAGCTGCCTATATTGCCCTGCGTCGCCAAGTTCCTACTCTTTCTGACCAAATTCCTGACAATTTAAGCATTACTCAATCTGATTTTCTAGCAGCGATGAAAGAAATCAAACCGTCGGTATTACGTTCCGTGGAAGTCGAATCCCCGGACGTGAGCTGGTCGCAGATTGGCGGATTGGTGGAGATCAAGCGAATATTGCAAGAGTCTGTCGAAGGCGCATTGCTTTATCCAGATTTGTATGCGCGCACAGGAGCCAAAGCGCCCCGAGGTGTTTTACTTTGGGGACCACCCGGAACAGGCAAAACCTTACTTGCGAAAGCCGTTGCCTCCCAAGCACGGGCTAACTTTATCTCTGTGAAAGGCCCAGAGTTAATGAGTCGGTGGGTGGGTGCTGCTGAGCAGGAAGTTCGTGAATTGTTTGCTAAAGCCCGTCAAGCGTCGCCCTGTGTGGTGTTTATTGATGAAATTGATACCTTAGCTCCGGTGCGCGGTAAGTTCACGGGTGATTCGGGCATTAGCGATCGGGTGGTGGGGCAACTGTTGACGGAACTTGATGGCCTTCAGGAGTGCGGTACGGTGTTGCTGATTGGTGCAACGAATAGACCTGAAGCGTTAGATCCAGCATTGTTACGATCGGGACGATTGGATATTCAGCTCAAGGTGGATTTACCAGATGCGGCGAGTCGGCTGTCGATTTTGCAGGTTCACAATGCCGATCGGCCTTTGGATGGCGTAGATTTGTCAGAGTTTGCTGAACGTTCTGACGGCTGGAATGGTGCAGATTTGGCGTTATTAAGTAATCAAGCCGCACTTCAAGCTATTCGTCGTCACCGATCGAGTGGGGTCGAAGATCCGAGTTCAATTCGGATTCAGCAGGATGATTTTGCGATCGCATTTGAGGCTATGGGCGAATCAAGACTGAATTAAAACTGGTTCCGGGCCGAATGGGAAATCGAGAATTGTAGGGATTTGGTGATACATCCACCTATGGGGTCTCATCGGGAATTTTGGCCTCAGGATATGAAGGAACGATTTTGGGGAGGGCATAAGGTCCTAGCGATTATCTTGGCTGTCAAGTATTCCAGCATTGCTATCTTGGCTGGAATATTAAGACCCAATCTAGTAGAGTGTCAAGGAATTATTGACGGATAAAGGCGATGGAATTTAATGCGCGCATCAGCAGTAGTAAATTGCCAGTTGACTTTACAAGAGAGAGAATTCCTGCGATTTTCCCAAGCCGAGATTTCCTGAATCAAAAG
>JAPLHZ010000297.1 GCA_026389365.1 Cyanobacteriota bacterium | reverse complement strand
TCAAGGCTCCAAAGTCTAAACCGAGTTTGTCTGACTTTCCAGCATTGAAATCTGATTATGCCAGTATGACTCCAGCAGAGGCGATCGTTGCCCTATTAAAAGCAGCACCGAGTCAGGTTTTTACGGTGGATGAAGTGATTGTTGGGATTTATGGGACGATAGATGAGGCGCAAATGCCGAAGACGAGACAGCGGATGGGCGTGACCTTAGGCCATTGTGCCCGTCGTCAGGAGTGTGTCAAGGTCGATGGGGAGATTGCGCAGTATCGCCATTCCGACTCCCATGAGGTACAAGTCAAAACCTAAAACCCTTGCGTGGAGAGGCTTTTAGAAATCTACTTTGTATCTCACTCGATCGAGAACGGCTATATCGGTTTAGCTAAGTCTGTTAGGGGCGATCGTTAGCCGATCGCCCTAATGAAGAACTAAGATTCTAGGGACGATCGTAATCTTTCAATTTCTGCGATCGACAGTTTAGTTGCTTTAGCGATGAGATCCAAAGTGAACCCTTCTTGGAGTAGATTGAGTGCTACTTGGTTAACACCTAGGATAATGCCCTCTTTCTTCCCCTCTTTCTTCCCCTCTCTCTCTCCCTCTTTTTTCCCCTTCCTCTTCTTCAGTTAGTCGTCCCTGTGCTTCTAGAATAGCGCGATAATCTGCCAATAGTTCAGTCACGGTATCGGTTAATGCCGCAGGTGCGCTCATTCCGACGAAATCATTGATGGCTTGTTGCTGAAAACTCGCACGTCCCAACATTCGTAACCAAACGGTATCTTGTGTCTTTGGCAGTTGGTGGAGAACAACTAAGACCGTTCGCTCCATCTCTGGAAATTTATAAACGCCCGGTGTGGGTGTGGGAGTCAGTGAAAACCCTCGCCTAATTCTCAGGGAACAAGTCGGCATCAGGAGAATCAAGATCGGCAGATCGGCTTCTCTTAATGATTTACCCCGACGGGTAGCACGACGAATGAGTTCTACTTCTAGAAAGGAAAGTTTTGATTTACAGTTCCGAATCTCAACGGGTGGAGCCGCATTGCGAAAAACTTCGATTAAGGCATCTTTGACTACGATTCGACCCAAGAGTCCTAATGCTTTTCTCGCGGATGCTGATGGCTTTGATTTCATTCTAAACCAAAGATCAGCGGTGCGGGTTTCGGCTTTGAGCGATCGGTTTGGGACAGCACGGCCAATGCCTTTGAGTACTTCTTTCAGATAAGATTTCGCGAAATCGTCGTGCGGAAACTGGGACATTTAACCTCCGAAATCTATCTTGATTGAAGCAATTGTACTATAGATATATGCAATCAACGGCCATTCTCTATTTTTGATTCGGTCTATCCTTTTGATTTGATTCTAAGGGCGATCGCTACCGCGTAGTAATCATAGTCTTCACTGGTATGCACTATGATTGCTCACGATTGTAACGCGCTACAAACAAATGCTTCCTATGCAGAAATCACATCTGATATTGGAGCGATCGAAGTCACGCTTAGTCAAATTCTCAAATCAAAACCCACAGCAAAACGGTTGTGTCAACAAATATTTGGTAATGCAAAGCTTCATTCTCCCCATGCGATGAGCCGTTTACTCAGATTACATCTAGAACAGCCCGATCGCCTAGGTCTTACTTCAAGCCAAGCGAAAGCCCTGAAGAATACGATCGCGTTTGGTCATCAGCTTTATGCTCAAGCGCAATCTACTTTTCCTGCTTTTACTGAACCCCCGATGACCGAAGGTCGCTCGTAGAGCATCGCGGCTCAATTTCTTTGTAATACGATCGGCTGGAGTAATGTAGAACAGTTTGCTATTTTGGTCCTGGATGTCAAGAACCAG
>JAPLHZ010000243.1 GCA_026389365.1 Cyanobacteriota bacterium | reverse complement strand
TTGGCATCTTGATGCGTAAGTTACTCAGACGCGGTAACTTTATCTCTCAAGCCGATCTGAAGTCTCGCATTATCTTGTTTATTGACTACTTCAACCGCACTATGGCTAAGCCTTTTAAATGGACCTATAAAGGTAAGGCTTTAGCGGTCTAAAGTTTGTTCCTTCACTTTAGCCGCCTTGTACTAGAAGATAGTGACATCAAGCCAGAAAACAAAGTCTGGATTGCCATTCACCAACAAATGACCGAGCTAGAAGCTTTTCAGCAATTTAGCAACCGACTGAATGGCGATGAATTTCTCGCAGGCATCGGTACAACCGCAATCTGCAAAGCGATCGCCGAGATATTACCAGAGCCAGATCGACGATTAGAAGACCCAGAGCTAATCAGAAAACAAATTCGGGATCTTTGCTAGCAGGGCAACCGCCCACCACTGACCTCATGCAAATGGTGCAAGGATTGAAGCAAAAGGTATCGCCACCCGAAAAGCCTGTGAAGACTATGCTGACTCAATTACCGAGACAAAAATAGGAACAGCCTTAATCATCGGCATAGCGAGAGCAGAAGCAGATCTAGAAGTTATGGAATAAAGCCTAGCTGCTCTTGGCGGCGGCGATCGCACGACCGAGGAGAAGCTAAAAGTTGCGGACAAACTTCAACTAGCACAAAGACTGCAAGCAGCACCCAACTTACAAGCGATCACCCAACTTACGGGCAAGAAAATCACGATCGCGATTTCAAAGAAGGTAGGACTTACGCACTGTACAAATTAGCCCTATTATGTAGTAACGAGAATAGGTTGTTTCAGCCTTTTTCAATGCCTTTCTTTGGAATTTAAATTCCTAAAAAAAATGAAGAAATAAAGCTGAAAGGGCTGAAAAGCACGACTGCTACGTCGGTCATTCTGTCAATGCGTAAGTCCTAGAAGCAGCAATTCTCATTATGGAACGAGTTTACTGGCTTTCAGCGATTTACAGATTTATAAACAATTGTTAAAGCCTCTTTGTATAAGGGTTTCAAAGACCTCATTTTCCATAATGAGAATTGCTGTCCTAGAAGGTATTTCCTTAATACAAAGAGATTATTTTATATATTTCTTTTTGGCAACCATCTTTAAAATATATGCTGGTATTCCCAAAGATATAAAAACATATATGCTGGTTGACAGTATCATTCTTTGCATATATGATACTGTCTATTGAATTAAGCTTGCACCCATGTCTAAATTATCCTTCGCCTTACCTGCAAATTTGAGTGAGTCCTTGTCTGAGCTAAGAAAATCAGCAGGACTAAAGCAGTCTGATGTAGCTAAGAAAATGGGGGTTGATACAAGTAGGGTTTCTCGCATTGAGACTGGAGAAATTACGCCTACTGAAAGTGAAGTTCTAAGTTACTGTAATGCTGTGGGAACTTCGGAGTCTAATAATTATTTCAACTTCTTAAAACAAGATTGGGGAATCCTTAGAAAACCTTTGTATAATCACCCTGAAAGAGATTCTCTCTATTTAGCCGATGAATATTTGCAGTATTTGAACCTGTTTCGTGAAGATGATGATCATCCTAAACTCTTGCTTAGTGAAGCAGCAATGCATGAAGTAGCAATTCGTCAAGCGGTGGAATATCTGGAATCAACTAAACACACAGTCGCTTACATTGGTGATATTGGTGTTGGCAAAACTTCTGCTATTTGCAAACAGACAGAACTTCTCTTGACCAAACACAGTGGTAAGCCTAATGAATCAGTTTTTGAAGTTTCAGGAGGAAGAACAACAGTCTGTGAAGTAAGAGTTTTAAAAGGACTCGAGTATGCTATCCATGTTGAACCCCTACTAGATAGCGAAGTTTATAAACTTGCCAATGACTTTTGTGCTGGTTTTAAAGATTCTGTAAACACTTCTGAACAAAGAGGAGTATCAGAGGAAATCGCCCGTGTACTCAGAAATATGTCTGGTTTAACAAGTAAAAAGGAGAAAATGACAGTAAAAGAACTAGCAGAAAGTTGTAGTAATTTAGATGAACTATGCTCAGAATTTAATACTTACCTTTCTCTATCATCTAGAACTTGTAGAAAAATTGCGTATGATGCATCTTCAGGTATTTCAGCGCTTGAGTGGTTGCAAGAGAACTTTAAGGAGATAAATAATGGTCGTCATCCTGATTTTTCTATACCTAGACGTATAGATGTAACTGTACCCTACAGACCATTAAAAAATATTGTCAACTATGAATTAGAGATTGTTGATACCAAAGGCATTGATGGAACTTCAATTCGTCAAGACTTAGTATCTTTCTTGGGCGATGCACGAACTATTTCATTGCTATGTACTCCTTTTAATCAAGCTCCTGACCCTTCAGTACAAGCGCTGATTAAATATGTGAGTGAGACAAACCCATCTCAATATGCCAACCCATCTCAATATGCCAATGACAATCTTTGCATACTTGTTTTACCAAGAGCAGATGACGCTCTATCAATGAAGGATGATACTGGCGAAAATGCTGAATCAGATAAAGAAGGCTATAGGATGAAGCAGGAACAAGTAAAGAGTGCTTTACAAAATATTGGAGTTAGAGAAGAATTACCTATTTACTTTTTTAATTCTAGATCTGATGACCCCAATGCTTTGTCCGAATATATAGGCAAGCAGATTAAGAGGTTACGAACTAGTAAGCAAGAACAGATCAAAAATGTATCAAAAGCTATTGATCACCTGATCGATAATACAGAAAAGGTTCTTTTTCAAAATTCCAAAAAAGAGGTTTCCAAGAGATTAAAAGACTTCATGAGTGATAATTCTAATCTCCTTGACTATGATGAGAGGATTCATAGATCTTTCTTGTCTGTGATTCGGAATAGTAATGCTCGCACAGTATGGGCTTCAATGCGTAGAAATGGAGATTGGGGAAACTTAGATATTTATCTTATGCTTGGAATTGGAGCTAGAGAGTCTGCAAGCAAATGTGCAAAAAAATTCAGAAAAGAAATTTCACCTCTTTTTAAAGATATTTTAGAAGACCGAGAGTTAGGATCAGCCCATCAATTTGTTGAGCAATTGCGTAAAAATTTAGAATCAGACTGGCTTCAAAAATTTGTCATTTCATCACAACAAATTGGATCACAACTTTTTCGACCAGTTCTTGAAAATAATTCTATCTGGCCTAAATGTTCTGACCTATATGGACAAGGACTACCATTTCGTGAAGAAGTACACGACAACTTTGCAAAGTGGTTTAAAGACTCTAACCAGCAGCATCTTTATGATTTACTCAAAACCCGTATTGCTGAATCTTGGCAATCTGAAGTTTTAGATCAACTAAATAAGCTCACAGAGTAGTTATCTTTCCTCTCAATAGTTAGGTGGACTTAATTAACGTTAGTGTCATGAATTATTCGCGGTGATAGTAGGTGGCGAAAAAGGTGTAAAACAAGGATATACAGCAAATCAGGATCGCGATAAGTATGTCTATAGCGGAACGAGAACAACAAATCCTGCGGGTAAAAAAGCAAGGTTTT
>JAPLHZ010000384.1 GCA_026389365.1 Cyanobacteriota bacterium | reverse complement strand
TCGTCTCGGCTAATGGTCAGGAGTGGGGTGCGCTTTTTCAAGAGGTTTGCTACTTTCGTCAGGTATCAATTCTTCGATCCTACAATCTTGCTCAAGACTCAGGCTAGAAATTACACTATTTTTTAAGCCTGAGTAGTTACAAAATATGACTTAATAGCTTCCGATCGACCCGGATCTCAAAATCTATTGGTAACTCTGGCGCTAGGTCATAGATAAAGTTAATGACGACAGCAGAGTGTTCTAAATCCTGGCTTTGGGTTTCCTATCGATCGGTTCCCAGCACCCTGTAAAGTAATGAAGTTGGTGTGTTTAATTAGGTCTAGAGTGTGAGGTTCAATGATTCAGGCGTTAGCAGAAATAGTTCCCGTGACGCTTTGGGATGCCCTACCCTCCGAGATGGCCCATCGTTTACAACAAGCATTACAGCCTAATCTGTTGCCGATCGGATTAGTGATTCCCAGTACGGTAGAGCAGCTTAGTGCGGTTGTGACCAAGCTTCATCACGATCGAATTGCAATGGTCCCGATGGGTAGCGGTAGCAAACTCGATTGGGGTGCTTCTGTGTCTCAGCCTGCGGTGTTTATCTCCACTGAACATCTAAATAAAATCGTTGATCATGCGATCGGAGATTTAACTGTAACGGCCCAAGCGGGGATTAAATTCGAGGCATTACAGTCTATCCTGCAACAATCGGGTCAATTTTTGGCAATCGATCCGAGTTGTCCGTCTGGGACCCTGGGGGGCATTGTGGCAACGGGGGACTCGGGGGCGTTGCGGCATCGATACAATAGCGTTCGGGATATGGTGTTGGGGGTTGAGTTTGTCCGATCGGATGGGAAAATCGTCAAAGCGGGCGGGCGGGTTGTAAAAAATGTCGCGGGCTATGACTTAATGAAGCTGTTGACGGGATCCTATGGAACTCTCGGAATTCTGTCTCAAATCACGGTGCGGCTCTACCCAAACCAAGAAGCGTCCCAAACTATTTTATTGGCGGGTGATCCTGAGATATTGCAACGGGCCATTCAGGGAATTTTGAATTCGGGGCTTACGCCATCAGCAATGGATTTACTATCTCTTGGCACAATGAAAGGGTTGGAGTTAGGTTCTAGTATGGGATTGTTGATTCAATTTCAAGGATTAACGGAAAGTGTTCAAGAGCAATGCGATCGGGTTTTGGAACTCGGCAAATCATTGTTTCTTAATGCTGAGATTCAAGCTATTGATCAATTACTTTGGAATCAGGTTTCTCATTCGCTTAGTCATTCTATGGTGCAGGGTTATGTAGTTTGTAAGTGGGCGGTCCGATCGAATCAAACCGTTTCGACATTGCTGCAAGTTCAGGCGATGGTTCCAGATGCCCTCGCTCGTTTTCATGTCAGTGGCGGGCTGGGGCAATTGCAGCTTAAGGGCGATGTAACGGGTGATATGGTGCAAAAAATCCGATCGATTTGTGAAGTGAATGGTGGGTTTTTAAGTATTCTAATGGCTCCGAGCGATCTCAAGTCTGAACTTGATAGTTGGGGATTTCGGGGGAATGGCGGATCTTGGATGCGATCGATTCAGCAGCAGTTTGATCCGTTGAATATCTTGAGTCCGGGACGAATGGAGAGTTGATATGTCTAGAATTGAGACGAGTATGAATCAAATGGTGAGTTTCCGCGATCGGGGACTTAAATCCATTCGTCAATCCGTGCAGAATCCCGAAACGTGCTGGATTATTTTATTTATTGTTTTTGGGTGTTTGTTACGATTGCTGTGGGCGGAGGATATGAAATGGAAGGAAGACGAGATTTGGATGTATCGGACGGCGCGTTCGGTGGTGGAAGGGCGAATGCCTTGGCCTTGGTTGGGAATGAGCAATGGCGTTGGATTTCTTAATCCTGGTTTGAGTGTTTGGTGTTTTATTGCATTAGCTTGGGTATCAGAGAATCCGGTGACAATGGTGCGCTGGGTGATGATGTCCAATATTGTTGCGATCGTTTTTTTTGCTGAATTCATTCGTCGCTATGTGGCTAAATCTGAACAATCGATTTGGTTTTGGGGATTAGCATTACTGAGTGTGAATCCCTTAGCGATTCATTTTTCCCGAGCGATTTGGGCGACGGATATTTTGCCATTTGTTGGCTTTTTTGTATTTGTTGGCCATTGGTTTCGTCAAAGGCGATCGGGTGCATTCACTTGGGGATTGGTGGGCATGTTGATCGGCCAAATCCATATGAGTGGTTTCTTTTGGCAATGAGTGGTTTCTTTTGGCAAGCGGGTTTAGTACTGGTGAGTGCCTGGAAAAATCGAACCCAAACCAAATGGGGCTGGTGGTTATTGGGGACGACGATCGGCGCAATCCCTATGTTGCCTTGGATTTCCCAAATGGGGAAGACCGCCGCTACCATTACCCGTCCAAGTTGGGCTGAAATTCTCACGCCTAATTTCCCGTTGCATTGGTTGTTATCGGGCTGGGGGTTGAATTTAGAATATGATTTGGGACCAGAATTCTGGCGATCGTTCATTCAAGAGCCACGAATATTCGGTTATCCGAGCTTTGGAGCCACTATTGCACTGTTGTTTTTAGCGATTAGTGCGATCGCATCGTTGGTGCGGTGGTGGAAAGCCCGAAGTTCTGGTGAGATTAAATCTGAATTTGTAATAACAGATTACTTTTGGGCGGGTGGAGTGATTATGCCGCTATTGCTTCTGGTTGCACGGGTGCGAGTTCCGGGGCATTATTTAATTGTGTTGTACCCATTTATTCAGATTTGGGCAGCTTGGTTAGAACGCGGACGAATGCGATCGTTGATTCTAATTTGTGTGGCTCAACTCTTCTTGAGTATTTGCTTTTTAACGTTCATTCACATCCACGGTGGCAATTCAAATTGGCCTTATGGTTTGGTTTATCACTTACATCCATTACAAAATCCGTAACTTATATGAAATTACCTGAATTAGATTCTGAAACCATCGATCGTGTTCTGGAAATGGCCTGGGAAGATCGAACCCCCTTTGAAGCGATCGAACTTCAATTTGGTCTGAGTGAGCCGCAGGTGATTGCGGTAATGCGCCGTGAAATGAAAGAATCCAGCTTTCGGATGTGGCGCAAACGGGTGACAGGGCGGGCGACGAAACATGCCGAGCAACGAGATTTTATTGCAGGTCGATTCCGATCGCAAAGCCAAAAGGGATCCTCCTAAAGGTTGACCACGGTAGATTGTATTTACTCTGGTAATTTATATTGCGCCACAATCCGTTTTGCAAACTCAGGAACATGGTGTTCTAGTTTTTGTGAATAATTCCGTTTTACAAATAGATAGTTGCGGGTGAAGTGAGAATCAATAGAAAATCGCGCATATTCCAAACCCTTCGGACCAATGCGTTTAATCACAACGCCCATCGCTTTCGCCACCCACATCGGCAAGGTCATGGCATTGTCATAGGCCGCAATCCCTTGTTGAACGGCAGCTTTCCGATCGCCTTGGCTGGTCACAGGTTTAGTTGTAATCGCATCTTGAATTAAATCCAGCATTTCCGCACCCGTTTCGTTGCGCACCACAATCCATTGGGAACCAAATTCCGCACCCATGTAACCCACAACAATATCGGCCAACGCATTCGTATAGTCAAAACAGCTCAAACAAGACGGTGCAAACACATCTTTGAGTTCTTTGGTATTCAGTCCGAAAAATGGCACCAGTTCAGTCGAGCCGTCTTCGTATTTGAAATGAACATTGAAATCCTGCATGAACTCGTAATACACCACCGTTTCGGGCGATCGGCTAGTGGTATCCAAAAATTTCTGAAGTCCAGCACGGCTCACATTATCAGTACAAGGCGTACCTAAAACGTAAAGCTTTTCTAAGCCAATCTTGTCTTGAACTGCTCTCAGCGCTTGAATTTGACAGCCAACCCCGATGACGAGTAGGCGTTTGAGGCCAGATTGTTCAACGAGATCAAGAATATTGAGATTGGGTGAAAGAGTTGGCTTGTTAACCTTCGCGGCGAGAATATCTTCACGAGTTTTTGCAATCACAGGCACAGGCGTGAACCGATCGTCTGCTGCGCTTTGGACACAGACAACGCCTTCGACTAAGCCCCGTTCCAGCATTTCAATGGCGATCGTACTGACAATTCCGGTCCACTGTGCGCCGGGAATGGGTTCTTTTTTTCGGGCCTGCATCATCGATTGATGTACGCCGAAGTAGAGTTCTTCGGGAGAGTCGAGGTTTCGACTTCGGCCATGGACTAGGGTTTCCAGCTTGTCAAATTGCTGATTGATAAATGCACAAGCCTCTTTTACATAGTGAATGTAGGAGGTGTCACAGAGTCCACATTCGCTACATAGCTCTTTGGCCGGACGACGGCTACCGGGTTTGAGGGCTTTGGATTTTTGGTGAGGCTTGTCGTTCGTCGAAGCGAGGGTCATGGGTTCGGCTTATATTCGATACCGTTTACCTTACCGCAAATCCGAGCTTCACTAGAGACTAAAGGGCAACTGGTGAGAGATTAATCTGATTTATGACAAGCGTGTTAGATCTTCACCGCAGCCTTTAGAATAGAAACAATGACGAGTTCGATCGTTCAGATTTTTTCATCCAAGCTCAACAGGAGAAACCATGACTCAGGCAGTCGCAACACCCCCCCAACAGGGTATTTTAATGTCGGAAACTGCCTTAACCCAAGTTCGGACGCTGCGAGATCAGCAAGGGAAAGATCTTTGTCTGCGCGTTGGCGTTCGGGGTGGTGGTTGTTCAGGCATGTCCTACACGATGGATTTTGAAGAGATTGCCAATACGCGACCCGATGATGAAGTCTATGACTACGACGGGTTTAAGGTGATTTGCGATCCAAAAAGCCTGCTGTATATCTATGGCATGATGCTCGATTACAGTAATGCGCTGATTGGTGGTGGTTTCCAATTTACGAATCCCAATGCCAACCAAACCTGTGGTTGCGGTAAGTCGTTCTCTTCATAAGACTAGTATTGAATTCAGTTGAATTTAGTAAAGAACCCCATTTTTACTCTATGTAGTAGAAATGGGGTTCTTGTTTTGAAGAGTGAAAGAATTCGATCGTAAAATTCAATTAACTTGTAGTGTCTTAATTAGTTTTCTCCTGACTATTTTTGTCGCCAGTAAAGGGTTGAACTCCCGTGGCTGGATAGTTATCATCATCTAGCCCAAAAATGCGACTCATGGCTTCTGATACGTAAGATACGGCGTTAGCAAAAAATCGTGGCATTCGCATAGAACAACCTCGTCAATATAGTGTTAATGATGAACAGGAATGAAGAGAAACCAGCATCAACAGGCTTGAGAATTGACCAAATATTGTTGAGATTTGGTCTACTCCAACTATAGATCGATCGATCGTCATTCCATCATTTTGTATACGATTCTTCGTACAGCCTCACAAGACAAGGTTAGTATAAAGGTTAGTTTTATTGTAAAAAACTATAATTAAGACCTGATTTTAAGATTGCGATGGGACCTCAAGCAGAAAAAGCCTAAAGAAAAGCCTTGACTTTTGGTTAAATCTACCATAATAATAGAGCATTGTTGTTCAACTCGGTTGCAATGAGCACTGCCCTTATTCCAGAATTTACGGTAGAAGATTTGAGTCTGTTGACGGACCTCTATCAGATCACGATGGCGACTTGTTATGTGGGTGAAGGGCTTGAGGGGCGATCGGCCAGTTTTGAATTATTTACGCGGAGGATGCCCGAGGATTTTGGGTATTTGGTGGCCATGGGATTGGCGGAGGTATTGCGATATTTAGAAACCTTGAAATTTAGCACTATCCAAATTGCGGCTCTTCAGGAACTACCGCTTTTTGAAAATGCACCCGATCGCTTTTGGGAAATTTTAAGGACTGGTGGATTCACAGGCACGGTGTGGGCAGTTGCTGAAGGCACCATTGTCTTGGCCAATGAACCGATTCTGCGAGTCGAAGCCCCGCTGTGGCAGGCCCAATGGGTGGAGACCTATTTGTTAAATGTAATTAATTATCAAACGCTTGTGGCAACCCGATCGGCCCGAATGCGTGATGTCGCAAGTGATGCGGCAAAGCTCTATGAGTTTGGAACTCGGCGCGCCTTTGGTCCGCAGGCGGCATTGATGGCGGCACGATCGGCGTTAGCGTCAGGGTTTGATGGGACCTCTAATGTATTGGCGGCATTGCAATTAGGGCGAGTTCCGGTTGGGACTATGGCGCATTCATTGGTGATGGCATTGGCGGCCACTGAAGGCAGTGAGGCAAAAGCATTTGAGGCATTCGGTCGCTATTTCCCGACGGCTCCATTATTGATTGATACCTATGATTCGATCGCGGCGGCAAAAGCATTGAAGGCAAACCCACCGAAGCACTTAACGGGTGTACGAATTGATTCGGGCGATTTGGTGGCATTGTCAAAAGAGATTCGTGATTTGTTGCCGGGGGTTGATATTGTGGCCAGTGGTGATTTGGATGAATTTAGAATTGAAGAATTGAACAATGAAGGGGCTTGTTTGGATGGTTATGGGATTGGGACGCAATTGGTGACGGGAAGTCCGGTGAATGGAGTCTACAAATTAGTAGAAATTGATGGTATTCCGGTGATGAAGGAAGCGGTGAATAAAATTAGCTATCCGGGACGTAAACAAGTATTTCGACGAATCAATGATGGGAAATTGTCCGATCGGATTGGGTTGATGGACGACGAGATTCAAATAGGTGAAGTGGCATTACTTGAGAAGGTGATGGAGAATGGTCAACGATTGAATGCGGTTGAATCATTAGAAACAATTGCTAGGAGGACCCGATCGTCGGTAATAGCATTACCAAATGCAATGAGAAGCGTGAGGAATCCAGCGATCGTCGTTGCAGAGATTTCCCCTAGTTTGGATGCGTTGGTGGAGGAAACTCGGAGATCCCCCTAGTCCTACGCTCTTTGAGTATTTACAAAGATCTCTACTCATTACTATGACTCATCTAAAAATTGCGCTCTTTGGAACCAGTGCCGACCCGCCAACTTATGGTCATTTGGCTATCTTAGAATGGCTAGCACGTCGCTACGATCGGGTTGGGGTATGGGCTTCAGATAATCCATTTAAAATGAATCAAACGGCTCTTTCCCATCGTAATCAAATGCTGCGATTGCTCACGATGACCCTAGAAGATAAAAGTCCGAATCTTCAAGTTCACCCAGAATTAAGCTATCCACGTACAATTACTACCGTGCATCGTGCCCGTGAAATTTGGCCGCAAGCGAAGTTTACGTTTGTTTTGGGTGCTGATTTATTGCCGCAATTGACAACCTGGTATCAAGCTAGAGAATTGCTAGCTGAAGTTGATTTACTCGTCATTCCACGATTGGGATATGCCATTCTTCCTGAATCAATTGCTTGTATCGATCGCTTAGGCGGCACGATGACGATCGCGGATTTAACAACTCCCAATGTCTCATCCAGCGCCTACCGAAATTACGTCAATCCCAACGCTGTTCCACCGTCCGTGCAATATTACATCCAACAGGAGAACCTATACTCATGCCACATCGTTTGAGTTCTGCACCCAATCGTCAACGTAAAGGGAATCGATCGGATGATTACTGTGATGAATTGAAGTTAGCTGATTTTAGAGTCGGGGTTGATAATGTAATTTTTTCAGTAGATACTGATTTGAAACGATTGCTAGTCTTGTTGGTAATGCGACAAGAGGAGCCATTTTTGGGACAGTGGTCTTTGCCCGGAACCTTGGTGCGAAATGGGGAATCATTAGAAGCTGCCGCCGATCGTATTTTGGCTGAAAAAATTCGGGTCCAAAATCTCTATCTTGAACAGCTCTATACCTTTGGTGGACCCATGCGTGATCCCCGAGAAGCCGAGGTAAGTTATGGCGTGCGATATTTGTCTGTTAGTTATTTTGCTTTAGTTCGGTATTCGGAAGCTGAATTGATTGCCGATGGTGTTAGCGGTATTGCCTGGTATCCCATGAATCAGCTCCCCGAATTAGCCTTTGATCATTCAAAAATTATTCAATATGGCCATTGTCGATTGCGAAATAAATTAGAATATAGTCCTGTTGCGTTTGAAGTGTTGCCAGATTTATTTACATTAAGCGATCTCTATCAACTTTATACCACCGTATTGGGGGAACATTTTTCTGACTATTCCAATTTCCGATCGCGTTTATTAAAACTAAAATTCTTACAGGATACAGGCGTAAAAGCTTCCCGTGGGGCAGGCCGTCCCGCTAGTTTGTACAAGTTTGATGCTGAGGCATTTGAACCCTTAAAAGATAAGGCACTAGTTTTTATTTAGGGATTTGATCCTCTTCCTCCCCTCATTAAGAGTTCTCGGCTATCCACACTACAACCCACATCCATTATGAAAATTACGATCGCTCAACTGAACCCAACCATCGGCGACCTCCGCAGCAATGCTCAAACTATTTTAACGATCGCAATCGAAGCGGCAAACAATGGAGCGAATCTTCTCCTAACGCCTGAGTTGTCTCTTTGTGGCTATCCTCCCCGCGATTTATTGCTAAAGCCAGAATTCATTGATGCAATGCGATCGGAACTTGAACAATTAGCCGCAGATTTTCCAGAAAACTTGTCTGGATTAATCGGGTTTGCAGAGCGCAATCAAAATGCAGAAGAAAAAGGTGAAAAACCGCTTTACAATAGCATTGCATTAATTCAAAACAATCAAATAAAACAAATTTTCCATAAGCATCTACTACCGAATTATGATGTATTTGATGAGGTAAGATATTTTCAATCTGGCGAATTGCCAAATCATTTTAAATTAGATGATATTCATATTGGTGTGACTATTTGCGAAGATCTTTGGAATGATGAAGAATTTTGGGGGAAACGCGCCTACGGTATGAACCCGATCGCCGATCTTGTCGCCCTAAATGTAGATTTCACCGTTAATCTATCGGCATCTCCCTATACAATTGGCAAACAGCAAATTCGTGAACGGATGTTAACCCATATGGCAATCCGATTTGATCAACCTATTATTTATGTCAATCAAGTTGGTGCAAATGATGATCTGATCTTTGATGGTGGGAGTTTTGTTGTAAATCGGGATGGCCTATTGTGCGATCGGGTTCCCCAGATGAAACCGTGCAATCATACAATTCGTTGGGAAAATCAGAAATTTGTATGCACAGACCCGATCGCCCCGATCTTAGATCAATCCGCCGAACTCTATGCAGCCTTGGTTTTAGGGGTACAAGACTACGCCCGTAAATGTGGATTTAAACAGGCATTGCTGGGATTGAGCGGCGGGATTGATTCGGCATTGGTGGCAGCGATCGCAGCAGATGCATTGGGCGCAGAGAATATATTGGGAATCTTGATGCCCTCGCCCTATAGTTCAGATCATTCTATTAGTGATGCTAAACAACTCGCAGAAAATTTAGGCATTAAAACGCAAACCGTACCGATCGAACCTGTGATGAAAAGCTATGACGAATCCCTGGCTGAAATCTTCTCTGGGACAGAGTTTGGCATAGCTGAAGAAAATCTCCAATCCCGGATTCGGGGAACATTGCTGATGGGAATCTCAAATAAATTTAATTACTTGTTGATTACAACCGGAAATAAATCCGAAATTGCGGTCGGGTACTGTACATTGTACGGCGATATGAATGGTGGATTAGCGGCGATCGCGGATGTCCCAAAAACGAAAGTATATGCTCTGTGTGAATGGTTGAATCGGACTACGGAAGTCATTCCTACAAACATTATTACTAAACCCCCCAGTGCTGAATTAAAACCTGGACAACTGGACCAAGACTCGCTTCCAGACTATGAAATCCTTGATGATATTCTCGATCGGATTGTTCAAAACCGTGAATCCCTGGACCAAATTGTTGCCGCAGGTCACGATCGTACAATTGTCGAAAAGATTTCACGACTGGTCAAGATTGCAGAATTCAAACGCCGCCAATCTGCACCCGGTCTGAAAGTCACCGATCGAGCCTTCGGTACAGGCTGGAGAATGCCGATCGCGCAACGTTGGGGATAATGCGGTGGATGAGCCGATCGTACTTCACCCGAGGACGATCGCAGGTCATAGGGACGATCGCAAATTCGATCGGTGAGCATCGATCGTTTATCCTCGATCGTCAAAGATCCAGTAAAGCCGATCGCCTTTCTCGATTTTGGAACGATCGCAAACTCGGCAAACTCTCCATAAAAACGGAAGAATCGATCGCAGCTTTAGACTTAGCAAAACTCGAATCACTCGCGATCGCCATCGCTGTAGGGTTCGTCACTCAACGTGCCTTTTTGCTTTTAAACATGATGAATTTGTAATTATCTGATTTTTGGAATGTTTATTAATGCGATCGCCCGTTCCCAACTCAAGAAAAAGCGATCGCCAAAACTCACAACTCACAATAATAGCGATCGCCTTTAGAAGATAGATTGTTAATGCGATCGCCCATAACTCACGATTCACAGTAATTTTTAGGAATATCTACATCCAAATAGCTTGAGCAACAGTACTACGAATCCTCTTAAAGGTGTCCTTTCTACCAGTGAGATTTAATAAAACCTCGTCACTGGCTGCTACTAATTGAGATACGGTGTGATAGTACCCCTGTTAAGGTGATCTTTTGTACTATTGGTTCTTGAGGAGTCTTGCAGTAGACACATGAGGATGCTTGGAATCAAACTTCTTCTTGGTCGTCGGTTTCTTCGGTCCCCTGGTTGATTTATGAAATCGTTTGAG
>JAPLHZ010000220.1 GCA_026389365.1 Cyanobacteriota bacterium | reverse complement strand
TGATGTGAATCGTCTCTTTCAACGCCTCACTCTCGACCTTAATGGGTATACGCGATTTCCAGCAACCTAAATTCCCTAGGATTGTCAATTGCCTTCAAACCACATCTAGCGTCCTCCACGGGAATTCTGGGAGAACCAAAACTGTCCGGAGTGTTGTTATCCAAAACTGACGTTAATTCAACAATTTCTTAAGTTGAACCCCGATCGCACTTTTATCAAAAATACTCAAACATTCCGATCGTAAATACTCACCATCCGATCGTCGATCGTTTCCCTTCAGCATTTCGATCGTCGCCATGGCCACCGCAGCCGGATCTCGGTGAGGAACTTGCCAGCCCAGCCGTCCATCTTGCAGTGGATCTGCCGATCCATCAGCATCGCCCGACAGCACCGGAACCCCGCAGGCTATTGCTTCTAGGTATACAATCCCAAACCCTTCTTGGGACGGCATGATATAGGCATCGGCGAGATTGTAATGGTTGACCAACTCAGCATCGGCGACAAATCCAGCAAAGACAACCCGATCGCTCACACCTAAATCTTCCGCAAGTTTTGCCAAACGTGGCTGATCATCGCCCCGCCCAATAACAAGATATTTTATTTCAGGAAATTCTAGAGCGATCGTTGGTAATGCTCGAATGGTCACATCCACGCCCTTGTAGGGATCTCCCGACCACAACCGCGCAACCGTCATCAATACTTTGTTATTTTCAAACCCATAATAACGAATCAAAAGCGCATCCTTCGCTTGAGGCTGAAATACACGACCATCTACCGCACAATAAAGGAATTCCACCTTATTTGATTCAATTTGATTTGAGGCACAAAGCCGATCGCGGGAATAGCGGCTAATGGTCCAAATTTTGTGACTCGCTTTTAATGCTTTTTGTTGGGATGGCCCGAGCGGTTCCCAGACTTCTTTTCCGTAGGTCAACACGGTAAACGGAATCCCCAATGGTTTACAAATGGCATAGATTATTGGTGCAAGATTAATATGGCCGCAATAGATGTGGGTGGGGCGCGATCGAATCATGTAGGCCAATAGAGCCACAATGAGTTTAAAACGAGAACGGTTTGGTGAAGGGGTTTTGAAATAATGAAACTTGAGCCGTTCTGACTCGTAGGGATTCTCCATAGTGGGACTATCGCGCAATAAAAAGACATCTGCGATCGTCTCGTCTAGCGCTGAAGGTAATGCGGCTAAAATATCGCGAACGTAGGATTGAATGCCCCCTTCACAGGACAAAATCTCTAGGAAAACAAAGGCAATGCGGGACATGGCAAGATTTAGACAAAAGAGTAGTGAGGAGTTTAGAAAAGAATCAAGTCCGATCGGGTCCTAAACTCCACACTAGCCATCATGCCCACAATCAAAGCGGTCCTATCGTCATAAGCTCCGACTAGGCCGGCTTCCGAGCCGATTTAATCATACGAACCAGCGTCGTGTGGGCATCTTCAGAATGCTCTAAGGTATGGTCAAATAAGACCCGTAAGGGGGTAGGTGTACCGTTTACTTCAGCCGTTAGATCCATACCAATCGGATCGATCGCAACCATCGTCGCAGAAGTAGCATCGGTGGACTGTCCATAGACTTTGGCATACAGCAGCACGGCCTCCGCGTGGTCATCATTCATATGGGCGCAAATTCGATCGCTAATAGCAGGGGTAATTGGGTCGGCAGCCATTATTAAAGTCCTAGGTTTGATTCCATCGCTCCCTAGTTTACCAAAGTCTGAGTTAAGCAAAATCTGACTTAAGAATCTCGCGATCGTCCCAACTTTGGCGCTATTGTCTGAAGGTATTACCCAATCATTTAGTTTTATCATGGCCCAGACCTACAAGCTCCATCCAGATACCCCGCAACAACGAACGATCGACGCTATTGTGACGGCATTACGATCGGGGGCTGTGATGCTGTATCCCACGGATACCGTATATGCGATCGGCTGTGACCTGAATTCAAAAACCGCTGTCGATCGTGTTCGCCAAATCAAAAAAATGGCCAATGACAAGCCCCTCACCTTTCTGTGTCACTCGTTGTCTGATATTGCTCAATATGCGGACGTGAGCGACAGTGCCTATCGGTTGATGCGAAAATTAGTACCGGGTCCCTATACGTTTATCATGCCTGCAACCAAACTGGTGCCAAAACTTGTACAGCATCCCAAACGTAAAACCACAGGCATTCGGGTTCCTGATCATGGGATTTGTTTGGCGATTATGACCGCCTTAGGCAATCCAATTATTTCTACAAGTGCCTATGCACTGGCCCTTGAAGAAGAATTTGAATCGCCTCATTTTGCAGATTCACGCTTTGAATTGTTTGATTGTTACGAAAAAATGGTGGATATAATTATTGATAGCGACACTGAACCATCCGGTCATCTATCTACCATGGTCGATTTGACCGGGAATAGCCCCGAAATCATTCGTCAAGGCAGTGAGTGGAAGGCTGTGGAACATTTAATTTAAAGTCCAGCAAACCATTCATAGCCTCTATCTTCCCAATAGCCTTGTTTTGGCATCAATTGTTTGGTCAATATAACTTCTGTCACCCATTTACTTTGTTTATAGCCAAGTTTAATGGGCGAAGCGAGGCGAAGTGGGGCACCATTATCTTGGGGAATGGGTTCACCATTTTTTTGATAGGCTAGCAATGTTTGCGGATGCAATGAGGCCGCAAGATCCCAGCTTTCATAATAACCGTCTGCTGATTTGAAATAAACATACCGGACATCATCCTTGGGCTGGACTAATTTAATTAAATCGCTTAATCGAATGCCTCCCCATTGAACGATCGCCGCCCACCCTTCTACACAAATATGCCGAATGATCATAGAAGTCATCGGTAAGGCTTGAATTTCGCCCAAGCTAAGCTGAATCGGATTATTGACTTCGCCTGAAATGGCAAGTCGATATGTTTTAGGATCAATATCTGGTACACCATTAAAGCTGTTAATCAATAGTGAATTCGGTTCAATTTGATTTGCTGCAAATTCAGGGACGGGGCGCTGTGAAACCATTAGTTGCTGAATGGTTTGATTTAATGGCTCAGTCCATTGGTTAACTTGAGAAACGCCCCAAGATGAGCTACAGCCATTCAGCAAAAAGCTCCCACCGACAAAGCCAGACCATTGTAGTAATTTACGACGAGATAGCGTTTGTTTTGGTAATATCAGACCCATAATATTCTCCCTATGATCTTGTACAAATAGAATTTACGCAAACAGAATTCATACAACACTCCGGACAGATTTTCAGTCGGTCAAGCCCTGAGAGAGCCGTATTCCAGTAGTCTCTGGTAGTTTGGATTTAATTTAACCAAAGTCGGGTCCAAACCAAACATTGCGATAAATAAGTCTAATAAATGCTCATT
>JAPLHZ010000401.1 GCA_026389365.1 Cyanobacteriota bacterium | reverse complement strand
CCACGATCGTTGCTTGATTAAGAGTCTCACTGGCCTGAACTGAAAGTCCTTCCAATGTGGGCGCAGTATTCAATCCTGGAAGGGCAGGAACTTGGATTAGGAGTGACGTTGGGTGCATTGCTTGTTCTCCTTAGCGTTGACCGCTTAATCGAAAGCCGTTGCTAAAGGTCAATAACATCGTGTCTGCCTGGGATTCGAGTAGTCGCCGTTGCCGATCGCCTTGGTTTCCCTGATTAATGTCACTCAGGTTTAGGTTTGCAACCACTTGGCCCACTTGAACCGATCGCAGAGATACGGCCTGATCGCCATTAATAGCTGATATTTCCTTCAGTTGTCCTGATTGTTGAGCCGCTTGACCCGACAATTCAGAAAGTTCAGAAGAAACCGATGACAGTTGAATTGAACTTCCACCCAATTGAGTTGAAACTCCAGCCATGATATTGGCTAATTCTCCAGTTTGTTGAGCCTGAAATTTGACCACATCCTGAGTGGAGATTGCGGCTTTAGCTTGACTCCCCAAGGAGACGACAGTAGAAGCGGTAGAAGTCGATTTCTGAGCGACTTGAGCGACACTTTGACCTGCCTGAATCGCTTGTTGAGAGGCTTGGGCTGACTTTTTAGCAGATTGACTAGAGGCTTGGCTCAGTTGGCTTACACCTGCGATCGACTTCAGAACCGCGTCCATTGCTTTCACATGTCGTTCCTGGGCCTCTTTTCCCAAAACTGTATTATTGAAATCAAACGTTGTTTTGAAGGCAATTTGGCCCGGTTGTAATGTTGATAGGTTGATGCCACTGAATGGAATCATCGCAGAACTATTCTGTTCATTCTTGGCTCCTGCGATCGCATCCTCACGCGATTTGACAAAATCAGGTAAACCTAAACTACCTGTATTCGTTTTCATGGCAGTGGTGACATGAGAAAGCGTTTCGCCTAGTCCTGGATCTTTAGGCATTCCAGCACTATTGCCAGGAGAACCTGTTCCGGTAATACCGCCTACAACTTCTCCGATCGCATTCTGCGCCATCTTCAAAAAACCTTGGAGATAGCTTTGGAGAAGTGATGCTAAATCCCCACCAGATGATGAACCACCAGAACTAGAACCGCTACCGATTCCATTTAGTAGGCCACCTAAATTACTCGTGTTACCAAGATTTCCACCATTAATCCCACCAAAAAGTCCGCCCATACTAGAATTTCCTAGTGGTCCGCCTGAATTTCCTAGCAAATTTCCCAAATCTGTACCTCCACCCGGATCAGGCAACCCAAGCCCACCAAATCCCGGTACGCTTCCGGCTGGATTAAATCCACCTGTTATTTGTGCTTTGGCTGGGCTAATGGGGATTGATATTACGATCGCAGTTGTCCAAATCAATGCGCGGATTACTATTCGTTTTGACATTTGAAATACCGTCCTATGATACCTGTGGTTTTTGAAGCGATCGGCCATTCTTCAATGCACTGCTTAACTCCCGACCAAACGCGGCGATCGCCTTCAGCCGCTGAGTTGGATAAGCTTGTAGAAATGCATTTCGACATTCCGTTTCATCGGGGTTATTGGCCACGACTGCCAGTAGTTCAGGACTAGGATAATAACGGGCATAAGTCGTCCGGTTTCCATCGTCCACCAGCCACTGGGAATACATCTCAGACACTTGTGGGTAAAAGCGTTCTGATGCATTCACTCCAATCACTTCAGAGCTATAACCAAAGAAGCTTTGGAAACTTTTGATAGCAACGGGCTGAATTCGACCAATCAAGCGCAGCGATATGTTTTGAATAATCTTGGGACCAGAGACTGAGTTGAGAAGGGTATTCGGGTCTTGAGCGGCTAGAAATACACGGATTCCTGCTTTGGCTCCATTCGCGCAGAGTCTAGCAATCAGGGCTGCAATCTGAGACCATTCCATCAACACCGAGAACTCATCAATGAAGAAGATTGACTCTCGGTGGGATAGCGTTCGTCTCAGGGCTGCTGAGTAGGCGGAGAGGGCCAAGATTGCCGCATCTTCTGCATCTGACAAGCCTCTCAGTGCGAAAACGAGAAGCATACTATCAGTTCGGAAGGTTGAAGGTTTTGAAATTGCGCTTCCCACTCGTGAATTAATCCAGAAGGTAAGCTGGCGTTCAATATGATTGACGGCTCGAACAGTGGTCGCATCTTCTCTTGCGGCATCCGATAATGCGATGCTTTCTGTTTTGAAGAACTCTAGGAAATCGATTAGCGTTGGCGTGTATTGCCATGCCTCACTATTCAATCCACCTAATCGTGACGCTTCATAACGAGCGACGATCGTTGGTGATGCAAAGAAATTACGGATAGAAGGACCAAGCATCGATCGTAAACTCTGACGAAAGAGCCGATCGTCCGAGGTCGAAGCCTCTCCACCCCCAAAAACCATCGTCATTAAGGCTGATTCTAGGAAATCAATGTAATCGGATAAACGCTCCTGACGTTCTTTTTCGTTAAATGCCGATAAGTCTGGCATTTCAAATAAGTTGTTGCATTCTTTCCCAATATCAAAGTATGCACCACCTAGGAAAGCCGTCCAATCTTTGAAGGTGGATGAGGCATCAGATGGAGGGAAGTCCATGATGATAGTTGGGATATTTCGGGCAAGGCCGTGGGTCAGAATCCCAGCCAGCGCGACTGATTTGCCCGATCGGGTTGTTCCAAAAAAAGCAATATTACGATGCTGGGTGAATGGGTCAATGAATAATGGAACCCCGCCTTCTTCCGCAATCAGTTCAAATCCTCGTTTGTCGATCGGGTTTGGACAAACCAATGGCATCAATCCCGGTGCTTCTCCAGTGAGATAGAGCAGTCGGCGATTGAACGGTTTTGATAATAATGGCTCCCAAGTTAAAGGAAGGGTTTGTAACCAGATTTTCCAGGCATATTCCCGTTCTCGTTCCACCCAAGCAGGACGATGAAAACAGTTCTGGATATATCGACAGGCTTCATCCAATTGATTGAGATTGGGGCGATGGACGAGAAAGACAGTTGCAGTTTGAAGGGCAACGGCTCCTTCATAGAGTTGTTCTTGCGCTCTGATGGCTTTGTCTTGACGCATTCCAGCAGCAACATCAACGGATCTATGTTTTGTACTGCTAATTTCTTGAGCTAGGAGTGATTGTTTCATCACCCGACGCATATTGTTGCGGATGATGCCTTGATTTGCTTTTGTGACTTGGCAATAGACTTCTGTGTCCACCACTGTTTCGCGGCACATCATTCCCCAAATATACGAGAGCTGGCTGAATTTACTACTCCAGCCTCCCGGCTTATCACAGAAAACCATCGGGGCAACGTATTGGCCATTGACGTAGACCCATTGCCGATCGTCCACAGGTGCCCCGCTTTCGAGCAGGCGAGTTACAAAGTGAAGGTCTGAATTCACCTGCTCCTTAATACCCTTCTCGGTCATAATAACCAACTGAGGTAAAGGGGGCGGATCTGTGAGATTAAACTGCCGCCATAAGTTCTCCCATAAATCTGTTTCTGATAATGGGGTGATGTCTAATCCCATCTTTGTTGCGAGATTTTGCTCCCAGTTTAGAAAGCCGTCAATGAATGCTTTTTCTAACGCAATTGCATAACGTTGTTGCGCTATTTCTGGGGCAGATCCGACTAAGGTGTAATATCCGTTTTGTATGCGGAGTAATGCTTTCTCCCACGCATCACTTCCGATCGCGGTCGTTGATCCCAATGTATAAGTACAGTAAATCCGCAAGAATTTCGGTTTCCGTAATCCCTTGGCATGGGTTTGGCCGCGACTATCTTTAATCCAAGTGAGTTCACTAATTCTCTTTTTCTCAGACATCAACAAGAATTTCAGTTCGGTGTTTTGGGTTTGACCGATCGCTTGGTCCAATTCCGTTTGACGACTCGCATCAGAGGCAAAGGAACCCATATGTACCGTCAAACTTTCTCCTTCTGGTAAATCTTTGAGGCCCGATTCGATCGCATCAAAAATAGATTCTTCTTGTTCTGGGTTGAGTGTCGTATGAATACCTTTTACATCCCAGCCAAACACGAACCGTAGACTCTCTGCGCCTTTCGGGCCAGATTCCAACATAAATGCACTCGCTTGACGGCCCCGCATTTGAAAGCGCACCAAACATTCTGCACTGAATTCATTCTCGATCGCCTTCAATCGACGGTGTTGATCGCCATCTCGAACCGTAATCGTCGGTAATTTACGTTCTTGTTTCATGATGTTTGCTTCCGCGATTGTTTTTTTGAACGTTTAACAAGTGAATGATTTTGGATCTGAGAAATAGTTTGATACCGGACGTAACCTCGACACCAGTGTGGCTCTCGGATGAATTTGGATAGGAATTGATGGGGTTTAGAACCCGTCAATATCCACCATGTCCCACAGCCCCAACTAATTAACAACATGGTCCATAAATAGCCAAGCTGAAGCATTCCATGGAAAATCAGGTAGAACAATATTCCGATCGCGGCCCAAGGTAATATCAAATCCGCTGGTATGGGACCAAAGCGCGGACGGGCATCCAAGATTGGGTTGACACGCCGAAACTCTTTGTCTCGTTCCATCGGCATTACGCCCCTGTAATAAAGGTCGCCAAAATATCACCCAGAGAAACCGCAATCACAATAATCAAGGGTGTCCGCGCTAAATCTTGCCAATCCTGGTCCTGACGGGCGGCTTGAATCACTTTCACGAGCGAGATTCCCAAATAAATCAGGAATAACCCACGCAACACATTAAAAACAATTTCGATCGCTTTGTCTGCGCCTGTAAACTTGCCCTTCATCCAGGTTTCAGCGTTTTTAAAGAATTGTGCATTAGCAACTTCTGGATGAACTGTCGTCAATAACATCGTCAAAGTGCAGACCGACACAAGTCCTGTAAATGAACCAAAGGCCATCCACTGTCGCAAGCCCACTCGGTTCCATGTCCTTTCAGTAGATTTGTACAAATCAATCGTTGTAATCGGAAAGGCAAATGGAAAGGCGAAAGCCGTCAGTATTGAGGGAATCAGCCATTGATGAAGGTAGAAATCACTCGATAGAACGGCGATCGTTGCGGCGGCACCATAGGAAAATTGGGGCGCTTGAATACGTGACCAGAAATTACTACGAAATTGATTCCGCGAAAGCATCGTCATATTATTGCTCCAAAAAATGATCTATTTGAAGGGAAAAAGACTTGCAGTAAATACAAATTACAGGTTATGAAGGCGAGTTCTAGTGGTCTATGGATATGTTGATGAATTATCCTAAACCGGACTATATGCACCCAATTCACTTTGCTTGGAGGCCAGTTGAGAACTAATCTAATCTCTATTTTCAATTTTGTCTAGCCCGTTAGTCGTCATTTATTTAAGTTTTATACAAATCAAATTTTATTTTCTTAGTTTTGTCTTGATGTAAATTCAAAAATACACCCTAAAATGTGTACATCAATTAAAAAAGACGGCTTTTTGAGATTCTTTTTTAAAAGACTGTTGGACATTTGGAATTCCCAATTTTTTTAATCACCTCTTAGAATTTAGGTAATTATTTCCAACCTAACTATGGAAAACTCGCGAGAACTTCTTGTCCAGGATTTTGCTCGATCGTTATTAGCGGGTCATCACTATTCGTCGATTTCGATCGCCCGTTCCCAAGCAGAAGACCTATTAGGCTTTTCTATTCGTCCTGGTGACAACTGGGTGAAAATTGTTGACGAAACCATGGAAGCTGCGATCGTCAGAACTGGACAAGCATTAATTACAGCTTCAGCTTCGACTCATCAGGCTTACGATCGGCTGCTAGAACTCCTGGAACAACAGCCCAATCTCGGTGTAAGAACTTCAACTTCTATTCTTCAACAGGCTTACAGTACACCCATCCCGATCGCTTATCTCGCTGCAAATCTAGCTCAGATTACGGACAGAACGACGGTCTATGAGCCGACAGCGGGGAATGGCGCTCTGTTGATTAATGCTAATCCTCGCTTGGTGATTGCCAATGAGTTGAATGACGATCGGTTTGCTGAGTTAAGCGATCGAGGCTTTAATCAATTGATGCATGAAAATGCCATGACTTATCGACCACAGGAGAAGGTCGATCGGGTGATTGCTAATCCTCCATTTGGGACCGTACGCAATATCGATGGGGAAGTACAGAAATTTAGAACCTATGAAACTTGGACAACCCAAATTGATCAGGTGATTGCTTTCAATGCGTTGGAATGCCTGAAGCCAGACGGAAAGGCCGTTTTAATTTTGGGCGGGAAGTTGGGGAATACGGAGGAAGGTCGGTCTATTCGATACCACAGCCAGGAGAGTCGTGCATTTTTTAAACAGCTTTACGATCGCTACAACGTTATTGACCACTTTTCGATCGAGGGAGAACTGTTTCGCAAACAAGGGGCTGGGTTTCCGATCGACCTTCTTGTGATTGATGGCCATGGCCAATCCGATCGACGTTTACCCGCTGCTGATGTACCAGAGATATTCACTTCATTTGATGCGCTAAAGGAGAAATTAATTGATGTCCCAATACATAGAATATCCACTACTTTGGAGTCCACCAGAGAACGAATCACTCTTTCTAGTCAAAGTCTCGAAAGGACAAAGATTGACCCGGAAGAACAACTATCTCCAGCTCATGGAATTGAGACTGGAATGGATGTTATTGAGGGACCTAAGCAACGAGACCAAAATTCAACTGATACAGACTCTAGAACAGTTGAATCCAGCCAGGGATACTCCACTGTTCAATCAATCCCAATGGCAGAAGGAATGGGCAACAGCGTTGATTCAGGAAATGCCGGAGTTTTACGATCGGGTGGAGATTCATTACTCAATCTTTCCAGTGGAACCGATCGGGGAGAATCATCCAGATTATTTGAGGTTGATGGAATTGCACGAGGAGGAGACGCTAACGCTCTGGCTCTACAGATTAACCAATCCTTAGAGGTCAACGATATGCAAGCTTCCTTTGATGTCAGACAAGTTAACTACCTTCCCCGCAGTCAAGCCCATGCGATCGGAACTTTAATTCCTGTCAATATGGCTTCCTCGGCTCAACAAGCTTTGGATTCATTTGAAGTTAAGAATGGCAATATCGATGACTATTTAGTCCAGAAATTAGGCTATACCTCACGGGAGCATCTCTATCAGCATTTTAGTGCAGAACAAATTGATGGCGCAGCTCTGGCGATCGCTAGTATCGAAGCTGGAAAAGGCTTTGTTATCGGCGACCAAACGGGAATCGGCAAAGGTAGAATCTGTGCCGCTGTCATGCGCTATGCCAAAGAAGAAGGATTGGAAGCAATCTTCATTAGCCAAAATCCAAGTCTCTATGCTGATATTGTTCGCGATGTTAAAGATATTGGAATGACTGAGTTCAATCCTTGGATGACAGATGCGAGTAAAACTATTCCTTTGCCCAATGGAACTGTTCTCAGAACGGGGACTGTAAAGCAGCAGGAAGAGGCGATGGAACGCATGATGCAAGTCGGGGAGACTGGACATGATGCCATCTTTACGACCTATTCTCAGGTCCAGACGATCGGCGATGGGAAAGAACCTTTACGACGGGATTTCCTACGGGCGATCGCACCCAATGCCATTCTCGTCTTGGATGAAGCCCATGAAGCAGGTGGTAGCAAAGGCGGATGGACTAATAAAAATGAACCGCCTAATCGAGCGGCTTTTATCCGGGAGTTAGTTGATGGGGCACGAGGAGCATTCTTCAGTTCAGCGACGGCGATTAAGCGGCCTGATGTCATTGATTTATATGCGCGCAAAACGGATCTTCGTCATGCGGTTCAGGATGTGGAAGACCTTTCTATTCTGCTTGACCAAGGCGGGGTTCCACTTCAACAGGTCGTGGCGGCAGGAATGGTCGAAGGTGGGGACATGCGGCGATTGGAACGGTCTTATGAGGGCATTTCCTTTCAAGCCAAAGTCGTCGCCGTCGATCGGAACGTTGTTGAAAATCTTGCAGCAGCAATGCGGGCGATTAAGGATTTTGATGAAGTGAAACAGGGCACGGTAAAGGCGTTGAAGGAGGATGCTAAAGAATATGCGGCTGCCGTCTCTGAGGATAATGCGATCGGGCAAACTGGAATCAGTACGACGAATTTCACCTCGTTAATGCACAACTGCATTAGTCAAACGTTGGTGGCTTTGAAGGCTGAGGAAACTGTTCAAACCGTTTTGGAACAATTGCAATCCGGTGAAAAGCCTGTCATTGCTTTAGCCAATACTATGGGCAGTTTCATCGGGTGGTATGCCGAGGAACATGATTTACAACCCGGACAAGAGATTGAGCTTTCCTTTGGCGATTTGTTGAATCGATATCTCGACCGCTCCCGCGACATTCTGGTTAAAGACTACGCCGGAAACTCTGAACGACGATCGCTTTCTGATGCCGAATTAGGCGGGATGGGACGATCGGCTTTTGAGCAAGCAAGAGAAATCATTGATTCCAGTGACTTTTCTTCTATTCCCATTAGTCCGATCGACTATATTCAATCTCGGTTACGAGCTGAAGGGTATCGGGTCGGTGAAGTCACCGGACGCAAGGATATTTTGAACTATCAAGAAAATGGGAGGACAACCTACCAAGTCCGATCGGCGGCTCAACTCAAAGCCAATGCCAAAATCGAAACTGTTCGGCAGTTCAATTCAGGTGAACTTGATGTCGTGATTTTGAATAAATCCGGGGCAACGGGGATTTCGCTTCATGCCTCAGAAACATTCTCTGATCAACGTCCGCGTCATATGAATATTTTGCAAGCTGCGGGTGACATCAACGAGTTCGTTCAAATGCT
>JAPLHZ010000145.1 GCA_026389365.1 Cyanobacteriota bacterium | reverse complement strand
GTTTTCCCGCACTACGCCTTGTATCAGTCAAAGCTGAGAAGGCTTCGACAATGGCGAGTTCGGACATGAAACCCTCAAGTTTAGGCGAGATTAGTTGACTAGCATATCAGTGCCTAGACGAGAATGAAATAGCCCTGGGATTAAATAAGATTAACTTTTAGTTGAAATTCCCATTTCTACCCCTCATGCCTAACCAATCGCCAGCCTCGAATGGTCGCAAACGTCCGATCGTCACTTTTGACATTTGGAGCAATCCAAGCATAACTTTTTGCCGGAAGTTGCTCTAGTAATGTGAAATGTTGGCCCAAGTGAGGAGTCTTAAAAATGAATAAAATATAGTCTTTTTGTAGATCACTATCAATGGTAGGCGGCGCAATGAAATGAATAGTTTCATTCGACAAAATCGCCTCAACCTTTGGAGATTGGACGCCATCATTAAGCGACACCGCATAGTCTCCCCACAATCCCGCCAACCCCATAAAAGTCAGCGCCATCCAAGGTCCAAGGAAAATGCTCCAGAACCAGCGAGAAATGAACTCAGGCTGGGAAAAACTAGACCGAGTTCGCCAGAGAATCAACGGTATCAACCACCCGATCGCCAAAATAGTAATAACTGTAGCAACCGATCGAATCACATCAAGTTCAGCGGAGATAACCCCCGAAAAAAGAAGAACACCTGCTGTCAACAAAACAAGAGCTAACCAAAAAAAACCTTGACTCAATTGGCCCAAAAGCTGCGATCGTAGATCCTTTCGGTAATATTCAGTGCAATGATCCAACGCAACAGCACTCCAAATCGCCATCCAGGGAAGAAGTTGAAGCGGATAGTACGCCGTTTTAGTTCGGAAAATATTGAGTTCAACAAATAGCAGAATAGGATACCCCAAGAGCAGCCAACGACAAGATGCTTTATATCGCGGACTCCAAATGCACAATGCCAATCCAATCAAACCGATAATGCCCCAGGGAAATGCATTGACAGGAATGTTCCAAAAATAATAAAGCGGTCCCGCACTATGGAATTCCTGCTGATTTAGAAAGAAGACCTTCCCCACTAATGTTTGCAACGGACCCCAGCCATATTGTTGTGTTGCCGCCCAAAGCCAGCCTATCACCGGCAGCAATCCGATCACTCCCCCCAATCCAACCCAAAGCATTGCAATCCAATCAATACCGGGCCACTTTCTAGGGTTGGTAGACTCAGATTTAATTAGATTTGAATTGATCAATCCACCCACCCACAGCGCCGGAAGAAAGGCAATAGTCGCGGGAATGATCATAAAGCCCTTAATCAAAAAGCCCCAACCAAACATCACCCCAGTCAGAAATAAAAGCGATCGTCGTCCTTGAATCCGCGACTCCAACAATGACCAAGCCGCCCACAACTCCAACATCACCAGCACCATATCCTGAGTGCCCAAACCAGCATACTGAACCACGATCGGCGTGATGCTAAAAATAATGGCCCCAAGCCATCCAATCCCACGTCCTAGAAGAATCTCGCCAATGCGAAATGTGAGAAGGGTACTCGCTAAATAAGCCACCATACTGGGCAATCGGACACTCGTTTCATGCACCCCAAAAAACTTGTAACACAACGCAATTAACCACTGAATGCCAATAGTCCGATCGAAGCTAACTCCCCCGCCCCATTGCAATGTAATCCAATCTCCCGTTTCCAGAATATATCGCGCTTGAATTGCGTAATAGCCTTCATCATGAGCCATCAGACTTTGATTCAGGGTTTGGCTCAATACAATAGGTAAAGCCCAAAGACTCAACAGCAAATAGGGATTGATAGCACTCAATTTCATACTAGATATCGTCATAGTCCTAAATATCGTAATTCAACGCAAAGGACTTTGCCTCTTTTGGTTTAACGTAAACGCGCTGATTTTCTTCAAGCTGGAGCCGATCGAACCGATCGCGAGTTAAGTTCGCCATCATAAGCTGTCCGTCTTCCAGTTCAAGTTCAGTTTGAATTTCCCAACCCAAATGAATCAATCTAGCCACACGGGCCGGAACAGTATTGTTTGCAGCTTCTAAGGTGATTTCGATATCATGAGGCCGCAAAAACATTTCAGGATTAGCCGAATCAAATCCACTTTCCTGAAAGATTTTAGAACTGGTCGGCAATACATTCACCGGACCAATGAAACTCATAACAAAAGCACTAGCAGGATGATCATACACTTCCGCTGGAGCGCCGATTTGTTCAACCCGGCCCTTATTCATCACCACA
This sequence comes from Cyanobacteriota bacterium, assembly GCA_026389365.1. Classification (GTDB taxonomy): domain Bacteria; phylum Cyanobacteriota; class Cyanobacteriia; order Leptolyngbyales; family Leptolyngbyaceae; genus JAAFJU01. The sequence goes on along the minus strand of JAPLHZ010000145.1, from coordinate 2,163 downwards.
ATCCGATCGCTCACTTCCATAGCTTCTTCTTGGTCATGGGTCACAAAAACTGTAGTGACATGAACCTCATCGTGCAATCGCCTCAACCAAGCCCTCAAATCTTTCCGCACACGAGCATCTAATGCACCAAAGGGTTCATCCAGCAGCAATACCTTGGGTTCCACTGCCAACGCCCGAGCCAACGCCACCCGCTGACGCTGACCACCGGAAAGCTGAGCCGGATAGCGATCGCCCATTCCCGTCAGCTGAACGAGATCCAAAAGTTCTTCAGTCCGAGCCTTAACCCGAGATGCCGCCATTTTACGAATTTCCATCCCAAAAGCAATATTGCGTCGGACGGTCATATGTTTGAACAGGGCGTAATGTTGGAACACAAAACCAATTTTGCGGTCTTGTACACTACGATCGGTTGCATCTTCCCCCATGATGGAAATTTTTCCACTATCAGGACTTTCTAGACCCGCAATGGATCGCAACAGCGTAGATTTGCCAGAACCCGACGGTCCAAGCAATGCCACCAGCGAACCACTTTCAATGTCAACGGAAACCTGATCGAGCGCCTGAAAGTCCCCAAACCGCTTGGATACGTCCTGAACACGAATACCCATGAGCCTAATTCCCCTATTGATGAACCTATTGCGAACTGTCTGATAGAAACCACGAAAATCCGATAGGGAAACCGTAATTTCTACATACATATATCACATTTACCAAAAGTGAGATCAATTCTCTGCCTGAGAATAGCGCTATTAACGTTTTAAGCAAAATGCGACTTCAAGGATCGATTTAGATACATCGGTTTAGATACTCTGTAGGACGGGCCGCTATGATAAGACCGCAAACTAGTGGGATCCAAGGTAATGAATCGTCGTCAGCGCGCTATCAGAAGAAGCGATTTAAATCCTGTGAAGAGTCTATTTTGGATCGTGATGGCCCTCAGTTTTGTGTTGCTTTTAGTGCGGTGGGCCTCTAGCGAAACCAAATCCGATCGGTGCAATCGCCTAATTTACATTAGCAATCGGACCAGCCAAGCCGTGCAAAAACTTCCGGCTGAGAATTTACAACCCGCCGATCGGTTTACTAAAGCCGCCGACTTATTGGAGCGAGTCGCCCAAGAAATGCAGGACTTAAAGCCTACTGACAGCAAATTGCTCGATCTACAACAACAACTCAGCACATTGTATCGTCAAGATAGCACCCACAATCGCACCCTAGCCCAGTCCCAGAATGCCAAAGCCGTTCGCACCGCCGCCGAGCAAATTCAGATAGATAGCGTTACCCAGAGAAATTTAGTCCAAGCTGTGAACACCTACTGCCAAGCGCCCGATGCTTAAGAACGATCGATGCGCGGCAAATAAATACGACCGACAAATAACTAGGACAAACAAGCTCGACAAACTAAGTATAGAATTCCCGCCATCGCACTAGTGAGTTTCGCGGTATATTCATACAGGCGATCGTATCCATAATAGGATAAATCGCTGTCAGAATTGAACGGCCTACATTGAACTTACCTTAGGGAGCTACGCATATGACCCGCGCCACCATGGAAACAGACAAGGGCACCATCAATCTCGAATTATTTGAAGCTGATGCACCTAACACGGTCAAGAATTTTGTCGAACTGTCGAAAAAAGGATTCTATGACGGCTTAGCGTTCCACCGAGTCATCCCCAATTTCATGGTTCAAGGTGGCTGCCCCAATAGCCGTGTGGGTGCTAGTGGAACCCCCGGAACCAGCGGTCCGGGTTACAAGATTGATTGCGAAATCAACAAGAATAAACATCTTGCTGGAACTCTTTCCATGGCTCATGCGGGCAAGAACACAGGTGGTAGCCAGTTTTTTATCTGCCATTCCCCCCAAGGCCATCTAGACGGCGTTCATACTGTCTTCGGTAAAACGGAAGATATGGACGTTGTTAACGCAATTCGCGGCAACGATCGCATCGTCAAAGTAACGATCGAAGATTAATTCAACCCTTAAAAAAACACCTTGTAGATCCAAAATTCACAAGGTGTTTTTTAATAGACTTGTTGCTTTATAAGGTAGATTGATTCTATGCCCTGACAAGATGGTAGACGATGCTCAACATCCAACGTGCCCTAGAGAATGACCGCCTGTTGAGGGCGTTGACTGGACTGAATCGCCAAGCGTTTGACGCG
>JAPLHZ010000261.1 GCA_026389365.1 Cyanobacteriota bacterium | reverse complement strand
TCAAATTTGGGCCATTGCGCGGAATGTTTCCCTCAATTTATATCGTGATCTTGGGTTTGAAAATATGGCTCAAGCTCAGCGACTGGCTAGCTTTAGTCTTAACACACTTAAACTTCTATTCAGAATGAAATAGCCCTGCGTTTTCGTCTTATCTGGAATAATAATTCCATCGACTATATTTTGAGGATTAATAACAGGAATCTCATCCAAAACATAATCACTTTGATGTAAAGATGTTCCAAATGGTCCCGTTAAAATACCTTCACATACATCAGATAGTTTTACCATTTCCCAATCAGGAGAGATCGCTATATGAGGTCGATAATTATCAATGACTGCACGAGCGCCGTTGATGACTTTTTGATAGCCCTCGATCTCGGTGACTATTTCTTGTTGGATAGCGATCGGGGGGACAGGAACTTGAATAGTTTTTAAGGTTCCAACAGAGACAAAATCAAATGAGGTTTTTCCCGACAACCTCAGTAATTCATCTTTAAATCTACTTGCAACAAAGAAAAGGAATTTAGGTAGCAATCGATTAGAAAATTCATCATTAGACTTAATCGGAAATAGTAGAAGCCTTGCTACACAAGGCTTTCAGGGATCGACCTAAAACAGTCCCAAACGCTCTCTCTGTAAGGTTTTGAGGTCAATTTCCCCCTCTTATTACCGATTAAGTCTATTAACAACTAATCCATTAAATTGCTGATTAGTTGTTAATTCAATTTCAGTAAAAGCATACTCACCAACAGAAGCAGTACAACATAGTAAAACTGAATGTTGTGGGAGCAGTTTTAGGCTCGTCTCATCTAAAGCATCTTTAGTAACAAATTTTTCGGTTTTCTCAATAGACTTAATCGGAAATAGGGTTTTGCTAATTTACAGCCCTCGCTAGGCAAGGCTTTGAATCTCTAAAAAACAATTTCCGATAATGTTTAATAATGCGTCCACCTTTTCGTATATCTTCAACAGTAAACCAAGGAATAGTGGCATTTTCCCAATAACGATTCTCTTTTTTAGAAGGAGTTGAACCGTTGAAAATATTACATAGCTCTGAAAGTGGATATGAGATGTAGACTGTACTCTCGATAGCTCCCTCTCTATACCTCTCCCCACTCAAATTATAATTACCATTAGCCGCGATTTTCTCTTTCGACACAATCAACCCAAGCGGAAACAAAAGATCATCACTCGATACTTGATTGCGGACAACTTGCAAATATTCCGCTAACTCGACTTGAACTTGTGAAAGTTGCCCACCAGAAACCTCTCGCCTTTGAGCGCCTAAACCAAATCCATCATTTTCAACTTTAAAAAACGCAATCTTATCCGTCTTCTTCGCCAAAGACTTATCAAGAATTAAAATCGAAGTCTTCACCCCAGAATAAGGATTGAAAACCCCAGCAGGAAGCGAAATCACCGCCACAAGAGAGTTCTCAACCAACATCTTACGCAAATCCTTATAAGCAGTCTGACTCTGAAAAATAATCCCCTCAGGCACAATAATCCCCGCCCTACCCCTTGGCGAAAGATGTTCCGCCATATAGTCCACAAATAGAACCTCACTCCGTTTAGCCTTAATCGAAAACCGCTTATGGGGCTTAATCCCACCCTTCGGCGACATAAACGGCGGATTTGCAAGGATCACATCCGCAAACTCATTCCACTTATCCTCAGAAGTCAAAGTATCGTATTCAGCAATTTGCGGACTCTTAAACCCATGCAAATAGAGATTTATAGCTATAGCCAGCTAGGTTAGGACATAAGATAGAAAGAAAGCGAATTGTCTGAGCAATCACAATGCCAAAACCATATAGTTCCGATTTACGGCAAAAGGTAATGCAAGCAATCG
>JAPLHZ010000228.1 GCA_026389365.1 Cyanobacteriota bacterium | reverse complement strand
CTGGGCCATCTTCAATTCCTTCGCCATTACGTTAGCCAGACGCGGAGGCTACCGTACCGTACCGGATGCCCTCAGAGCTTGGGCTAATATGCTCGACAATGTTTATCTTTTCTTTGTATGAAACCACCCTGCTACGTCAAGACGAAAGGGGAGCCATTCGGGTCGGCAAATCTCGCGTATTATTAGAACTCGTCATCCAAGCCTTCTAAGATGGTGCAACTCCAGAGACGATCGTCCAACAGTATGACACCCTGCAAAAAAAATTAAAACTTCAGCCAGAATTACCTGATATTCGAGCAAGATTATTAGCGCTTCAGGAATCGGAGTAAGACCATTAATGTTGAGATGCCTATCCCACAATCGATCGATGAAATTCTTCTTTTAGTTGAATGCAGTCAACAAACAGAATGGTCAGCTATCATTTAGTTTAAATTTGGGACTGCTGCGCACTTAATAGACCGCATGAAATTAGCTTTGAATAACTGTCTTATTTTCAACACAAGTGGGTATGCTAGGTTAGTATGATGGACTTTAGATTAAATTTATAGAGATTTTACACACAATTGATTCCATTTAGTATTCTGTGTATCAGATTGATGTGAGAAGAGTAACTCTAATAAGCAATTAACTGAATTGTTCTCATAGTTCCATTTCCTATTTGTTCGGCGGTATTTTGTTTCATGCTCGATTGCATCGATCACCATTTAAATAGTTTAGAGCAGCTTAATCATCGTCTCGTGATTTTAGAGAAGCGTCTTGAGGTTCAATCTCATTTGAGCCAACTGCTCGCTCATGCACAAACCCTTGAAGAAGCGATCGAAGGAGCATTGAAGCTTTTCTGTAAAGGATTCGATTGGAGGTTCGGGGAATATTGGTCGCGATCGGAGATTGGGGAACAGCTTCAACGGCAACATTTTTGGATCTTACCAGGATTACAGGTTGAAGTTGATCAACAGGAGACAATTGCTGAATTTTCTTGTGGAGAAGGACTTCCGGGACAGATTTAGGCGAAGAATATGCCCTTGTACTTCAAAAATCTAGTTGATAATCCCAGCTTTATTCGTCAAGATTTTGGACATAACTTAAAGCTCAGACATGGTTATGGATTTCCGATTTCAAATCAAGTTCAATTGGTCGGTGTTATTACCTTTTTGACTCAAGAAGATCAAGTTTTAGATGATGAATTGATTACTCTTTTAAAGGTTTTTGGAGAGCAGCTTGGGCTTTTTATTCAGCGTAAATCCGGAGAGCTAAAACTCCGACAATATGCCAACTGTCTAGAATCCACACTCCAGGAGCTGAAACAGACCCAAGCTCAAATGGTCCATTCAGAGAAGATGTCTAGTCTAGGTCAATTGGTTGCGGGAATTGCCCATGAAATTAATAATCCCGTAAATTTTATCCATGGTAATCTTGTGCCAGCCCAGGAATATTATCAGGATTTTATAGATTTATTATTACTCTATGAACAGTGCTATCCCAATCCCAATGATACGATCGCCCAAAAACGAGAAGACCTAGATATTAGACATTAAAGGAAATAGTGAGTACTAATTATGTTGAATAAATGATTGATGTGCAAACTACATTTCTCTCATTTATTCTCTTTCTTATCCATCTCTATTCAACTTCTTCTCTAGATTAGGCTGATTTTAGGCAT
>JAPLHZ010000395.1 GCA_026389365.1 Cyanobacteriota bacterium | reverse complement strand
TTCCCATGCCTTGTTCTACCGTTTTTAACCACTGATACCGACTGGCAGGATGGGCAGGATGGGCTTGACTCTGACATTGATTTACTTTCTAACAACCATCTAGATATTTTCCTACATCCTTTCCTTTTTAGGACTACCAAAGCACAAAATAAGAGCAGAAGTAAAGCAGCGGTTTGGTGGTTCTTGTGTATATTGTGGCTCTACTCCCCCCATGTTGACTCTGGATCATGTTGTGGCAAAGTGCAGGGGCGGGTTTGATGTCCGATCGAATCTCGTCGGGGCTTGTCGGCGTTGTAACAATAGCAAAAAAAGCAAAGAACTATGGCAATGGTGGCAATCTTCGCCTTGGTGGTGTGAAGCCCGTGCAAAGAGGCTTTCTAGTCAGGTATTGATTTGCAAGGTGAAACAACGATCGCAGCCCTAAATCATTATCAAGATCACTGTCGCCAAATTGCATCTGCCACGCGCATGACATCATACATTTCCGCCACATCATGAACCCGTAGAATATTTGCACCCTTTGCTATCGCTCCGCAACAAGTCGCCGCCGTTCCCCAAATCCGTTTACTCGGATCGCTTTGATCTAGAATCTTACCAATGAAACTCTTTCGCGATGTCCCGACAAGAATTGGACAATTAAGAACCTTGAATTTTGCTAAGTCTTGAAGTAATTGCAAACTTTGTTCAGAAGTCTTTGCAAACCCGATGCCGGGATCAATGATTATTTGACTTGAATCAATACCAGCCGCGATCGCAGCCTTGATTCGAGATTGTAAAAAAGTAATAATCTCACTTGTAAGATCATCATATTGTGTAAGCTGTTGCATTGTTTTCGGAGTTCCCCGTAAATGCATCAAAATAATCGGTACATTCAATGTAGCAACAGTAGAAAGCATTTGATCATCAAACGTCGCGCCAGAAACATCATTAATTACATCGGCTCCGGCTTCGATAGATTGTTGGACAACAACCGCTTTTGTTGTATCAATCGAAATAGCAATATTGTCAAAGCTTCGATCGGCCCGAATCGCTTTCACAATAGGGATTACCCGATGTAGTTCTTCTTCTAAACTGACATCCACAGCATTCGGCTTCGTGGATTGTCCTCCAATGTCTAGAATGTCTACACCGTTATCTCGCATATGTCTAGCTTGAACGATCGCAGCATTCACATCATCATAGAGTCCACCATCACTGAAACTATCGGGCGTTACATTTAAAATACCCATTAGATAGGTCCGCGATCGCCAGTCGAAACAATAGTCGCGGGTTTGCCTATGGAGTTGCATGGGGCGAAGTTGCATGGGGCGATCGGAGTGCTTGGTGATGTATTTGAATATAACTTTTTTAGTAACTAATCAGGTCAAAAAGAGGGAACTAGACAAAAATAGGATTACCCCGAAATAAGTTAGTGAGAGAAGCAAGAATATCAAGCCCCTGCTTTCTGAGTGTAGAAATATAACCACGAATACGAGCAAAAGCATGAGCACCCTTGATCGAACGGAAACAGCCCGAAGTCTTCAACTTCAGTTTAGTCATTCTGATGTCACGCTCAGCTAAATTGTTGTCAAAAGGGACAGCAAAATCATACATAAAACCAAGCACCTGCGCTCGTTCCAAATCTAAACGCAGGAGTAGATTTAGTGGTTTCGGTCGTTTTTTTCTACCTCTAGTTTTGGGAGCATCAGGATCAATTACGGGTTCAGGATTTATTTTTGATGGTTCAAGAGCGGTTTGCTCCTCAAGTTTGGCTTGTTTAACCTCGTCATTAATGGTACAGAGTAAATCGATCATTTCCTCTGCCCATGGTTGGTTAAATCGTTCATGGATAAATATCAGTTCGCGCAAATAATGCGCGTTACATAAATAATGACTGCATTGATATTCTTTGTAACTTTTAACTCCATCATGCACGGCTTTACCTTTATATTTCGGTAAAATCCCAATCGCATCCATCGCATCCTGTCCCCGTTTTTCATGGACTTGATAGTGGGTATGGGTTTTGGTGCTAGAAACGTGCAACCATAACCTTTTGCCATTTACATTCGTTCCTGTTTCATCAAAGTGGGTCACTTCCGACTCTTGAATCTGTTCTTTGATTTTCGTTTCCACGATTACTGGTAAATCATGAACTTGTCGCTTTTCGACGATCTCCCCTTCGACTTCCCTTAAATCGTATCCGCATACTTG
>JAPLHZ010000194.1 GCA_026389365.1 Cyanobacteriota bacterium | reverse complement strand
TTTGATGTGAATCGTCTCTTTCAACGCCTCACTCTCGACCTTAATGGGTATACGCGATTTCCAGCAACCTAAATTCCCTAGGATTGTCAATTGCCTTCAAACCACATCTAGCGTCCTCCACGGGAATTCTGGGAGAACCAATTTATTTATATCGAACTCCCAAAATTTACAAAATCTGTCAATGAGTTAGAAACTCGTCGAGATAAGTGGTTGTTTCTGCTTAAACATTTGGCCGAATTAAACGATCGTCCTGATCTTCTCCAGGACAGTATTTTTAGTCACTTGTTTGATGTGGCAGAGATTGCGAATTTTTCACCCGTTGAGCAAGATGGTTATCAAAGTAGTCTTAAGTACTATCGTGATATGAATAATGTTGTGGATACCGCTAGAGAGGAAGGCCACCAACAAGGACAACGATCGCTGATTTTCCGACAATTGACTCGGTGTGTTGGGGTTGTACCTGATACTTTAGGTGATCGTATTCAAGCATTACCGATCGTGAAACTCGAAACTTTGGCTGAGGATTTACTAGACTTTAATGGTTTAGATGATTTGACTCGTTGGTTAGATAGGAATGAATGAGGAGTTCCACCAACTTGTAGCAAGACTAAGGGAAATCAGGATCTATTCAGGCTAATGTCTACGCGTTGTATATTTTTTGAGGAGCAATCGTCCTATGGCATTCACAACATCTCGCACCGCTACATTTTTCGTAGTATTTCTATTGCTGGGCTGCACTCCCATACTTCAGTCCGCCGATGGTCCAACTCCCACCGCCTCAATCACATCACCTCCCGTCTCTCCAGAGTCATCTCCAGAGTCATCTCCAAATCCCCCGAAGACGGTAGTATCTGCTCAACGAGTATCCCCTAAGCCACCTCTGGCGAATCAACTCGAACAAGCAACTCTCACCGCCCAAACCGCCACTTTCACTTGGGGAAAACCGGGGGGCGATCGATCGGAATATCGGGAAGCTAAACTTTCCTATCCAGTAGTTATCAACGTCCCCGAACCTGAATTGCAAGACAAAATTCAAGATTCGATTAGTTTAAAAAGTGCTTTTGGTCGATCGCTGACGGAGATGGAAGCCGAGTTTAAGGAAATGCACTGGCTAACCTCTCTGGATTACGCCGTTAATTACAATGACAATGCACTGTTATCGCTGACCTACACCAGTACAGGAGTATCAGCCTATCCCAGTACTTTTGTTCGCCACCGATCGGTCAATTTGCTCACTGGCTCTGTATTACGTGCCCAGGATTTATTCACAACTGAAGGTTTAGGTGCGATCGCCTTACAAGTCGATAAACAATTGCAAGAGGCGATCAAGGTTCAAGTCTCAAAACTTGGCACTCCAAATATGGAAGGCATTGATCCGAGTATTTATAAATCTCATCGCTTTCGGATTAAAAATTTGAATGACTTCACTATTACACCTGATGGAATTATATTTCATTACGAATTTGGATTTCCCCATGTATTGATTGCCGCAGAACCCAAAGGCGATTTTCTGATCACCTATGCCCAATTAAAATCCTATGCGAAACCCAGCGGACCCTTACTTCGATTATTGAGTTCTACGGGCGGCTAGTAGTCGGCGGTTTGGTGCCAGCAGTTTGGTACGATCGGACTTGCTGTTGATTTACTCTTGTGAAGGATGCGCCCGTGCTTGCTGCTGTACTCTACGGACAAGAAGACCTGAAATTAGAAACCGTGCCCGATCCAGAACCAGGACCAGGTGAGATTGTACTCAAAGTTGGCGTGGCTACGACCTGCGGCACCGATCTCAAAGTGTGGCGGCGCGGCGGTCATGCTCGAATGCTGAAACCGCCGACGATTTTTGGTCATGAGGCGGCGGGGACGATTCTTTCCGTGGGATCTGGGGTGATGGGATGGGCTGTTGGCGATCGGGTCGTGGCCAATAATTCAGCACCTTGCGGAAAATGTTTCTTTTGCGATCGCCGCGAATATTCGCTTTGCCAAGATTTACTTTTTAATAATGGAACATTCGCCGAATATTTAAAAATCCCTGCCCCCATCGTTGAAAAAAACCTACTGCCAGTTCCCCAAGATTTAAGCTTTGCCCTCGCATCCATGACTGAACCACTAGCTTGCGTGTTGCATGGTGTGGCCCGATCGAATGCGCGAGATGGCGATCGGATTGTGGTGATGGGCGATGGGGCGATCGGACTGATGTTTGTGGCGGCATTGGCCAAAGGTTATAAAGTTGGGACTCCATCGGAGATTATTGTATTAGGCGGCAGCCCCGATCGGTTGGCTGTGGCCGAACAGTTGGGCGCGACCCAGACCTATTTGCACCGCGAGATTGATGATATTCCAGGGTTGATTAAAACCCTCACCAACGGCTGGGGTGCGGATATTGTGATTGAGGCGACAGGGGTGCCGAGTGCTTGGGAATGTGCTGTGGCCTGCGGACGACCGGGCGCGACGATTAACCTTTTTGGGGGTTGCCCGAAAAATACCAATATTTCCGTCAGCACCGAGCAATTGCACTACTGCGAACTCACGCTCAAGGGGGTGTTTCACAATACGCCGCAGTATGTCCGTGATGCTTTGGCCTTTATTCATCAGCATCCAGCCTTGATGCAATTGATGCTCAGCGATCGCCGCCCGTTGAAAGATCTCGGTTCAGCCTTTGCCGATATGCGCGATCGGAAAGTGATCAAGGTTGCGATGGAACCATAACTCCTTAAAGGAACCATGAGCGATCGGGGTGATTCAGGATATATTTTAGGGCCATCAACTGTTTGGTGAATAGTCGGTGGATGCTGGGTGAAACTGTTTATCTTTAACAAAATGCTTCAAACAATCCTTCAGACAGCGCTTACAAAATGGATAATGCCGATCGCGACGATCGTAAATTTGGGGTTCAGCTTTGGATTCGTTCAAAACGCACGAGCACTTCCCGGTCAAGGCTCTGATGAAGTTCTCCTGTGGATGAGAGCAAACCCCGGCATCCGTCCATCGCCCACCGAAAAACTTACCATTCACCGTAACAACGGTCCATCGCAGCGCATGATCTTTGAAGCCTCGGTCTTGTCGCCGGGACGAATTATTCCATCGCCCACAGGAGGGCGGATTCGATCGGAGACATTGACCATATTTGACATGTTGTATGGTGTGAGTGAAGCGCGGCTCGAAGCGACGGTGCGATCGATTTATGGTCTAGAAGTCCATCGAGATTTTCAAACGGCAAAGGTGATTTACGCTTACCCGACCCCAAAAGAAGAGGCCGTTGCAATTCAGGCCAATCAACCGATTGCTGCCGCCTTAAAAGGTGAACTTCGACAGGGTCGCCGATTTGCGTATTGGACCGAAATTATTCGGAACCGCGATGGGCTAAACTACGGCGGAAAAGTGGTGGTATTTTTGATCGAAGATTTGTCAAAAATTGAAGGCGAAATCAAAAGTCGTTAGGGTTGGTTATGCAACTTCGTCAGTGGATTCCATTTTTTGACACAACTGCGCAGGATTGGTCTTTCGAGGCGAGGGTTTTGCGATGGCTGACGTTTGTTTGGATTCTGTTGGGGTTGGTCGTTGTATTCTCTGCATCCTATCCTGCTGGCAATACTGAATTTAATAATGGCTGGCATTATCTTCAACGACAGGTTCTTTTTGTTACGATCGGTCTTGTTCTATTCAATTGGATTGTTCATTCGCCATTACGGATCATTCTAGGCTATGCCCACTTGGGATTGGTTCTGTTTTTGAGTTTGATTTGGGTGACAACATTGCCGCTGCCGGGAATCAGCACAACCGTCGGGGGATCGTCGCGTTGGATTCCGCTCGGACCCTTTTTGATGCAACCTTCGGAATTTGTTAAGCCGTTTTTAGTATTACAAAGTGCCCGAATTTTTGGGCAATGGGACAGGTTATCTTGGAAAACTAGATTGACATGGCTCGGGGTATTTGTATTTGTATTGCTTGGTATTTTAATTCAACCTAACCTGAGTACGACAGCACTCTGTGGCATGACCGTTTGGTTGATTGCGTTGGCCGCAGGATTGCCGATGCAGTATTTACTCGGCACGGGAATCGGTGGAGTGTTATTGGCGACATTGAGTATTGCATTTCGGGAATACCAACGAAAGCGGATCATGTCATTTTTGAATCCTTGGGCAGATGCCGTGGGGGATGGCTATCAATTAACCCAAAGTTTGATGGCCATTGGATCAGGTGGGCTATTCGGGACGGGCTATGGTCAATCGGCCCAGAAAATTGGGTTTTTACCGATTCAATATACTGATTTCATTATTGCGGTATTTCTAGAAGAGTTTGGGTTGGTTGGTGGATTGCTTGTTTTAATTATGCTTGGAATCTATGCCACTATGGGATTTCGGATTGCTCAAAAAGCAACTATCACCATTCATCGTCTAGTTGCGATCGGTGCGACGGTCTTACTGGTCGGGCAAGCACTTTTAAACATTGCCGTTGCGACTGGAGCCATGCCCACGACCGGACTCCCGTTTCCATTTTGGAGTTACGGCGGAAGTTCAGTGTTATCCAGTTGTATTACGGCAGCATTGTTAATTCGGGTGGCACGAGAAACGAGTAACGTGGTGGACTTACCGAGGGCAGGTCAATCGAGTCTGCGATCCGGTTCTCAGTCTGGAAGTGTCATTAGTTTCCCGAAAAAAACGTCATCAAATTGGCTCTCAAATTTTAGAAAAAAACGATCTAAAACAACCTCTGACAAACTGTCTGATACAAAACGCGATCGCCCCCGTCGTAGAAAACCCGGTGGCCGATCGCGCTAGTACAAGGCGGCTAAAGTGAAGGAACAAACTTTAGACGGCTAAAGCCTTACCTTTATAAGTCCATTTAAAAGGCTTAGCCATAGTGCGGTTGAAGTAGTCAATAAACAAGATAATGCGAGACTTCAGATCGGCTT
>JAPLHZ010000232.1 GCA_026389365.1 Cyanobacteriota bacterium | reverse complement strand
GATGTGAATCGTCTCTTTCAACGCCTCACTCTCGACCTTAATGGGTATACGCGATTTCCAGCAACCTAAATTCCCTAGGATTGTCAATTGCCTTCAAACCACATCTAGCGTCCTCCACGGGAATTCTGGGAGAACCAGAATAGTGTGATTAGCTAAACCCACAATGCGCCCTTTTTCTAGAGCTTTGACGATCGGATTATCTACGGGTTCTCGTGTTGTTTCATTGATGATTATAAAAACTTCTGATAAATGTAATCCTTCAGCATCCTCTGATTTCCAGCCTGTTAAACTCTCAGCAACAGGATTAAAATATTTAATAGTACTCGCGGCATCGGTAGTAATGACGGCATCACCGATCGATTTTAACGTCACTTGAGCCAGTTCTTTTTCGACAAAATAGATGTCTTTGAGGCGTTGGTTTTCTTCTATCTCTTGAGTGAGACTTAAATTTTGCTCTTGGAGCTTTTGGCGCAACCTTCGGATTGTCAAATGGATTTCAACACGAGCTAATACTTCCTCGGCTTGAAATGGCTTAGAAATATAATCTACTCCTCCCGCAGCAAATCCTTGCACCTTGTTTGAAGTTTCATTAAGAGCGCTGAGAAAAACGATCGGAATATCCTCAGTTTGTTTATTAGATTTTAGTTGTCTGCAAACTTCATAGCCATCAAGATCGGGCAATTTAATATCTAGTAAAATTAGTTCCGTTGCTGGAGACTGGGCCGCTCTAATTGCCATAGCCCCCGTTGTGGCACTCCTCACCTTATAACCCTGTCCGCTCAATGTATCCCTGAGTAGACGCAGGTTATCAGGCAAATCGTCAACGATTAAAATATTTCCTCGATAGGTTGTCAATTGGTCGCTGTTCATACTAATCTTTAGGGGTTATACATTAACCATAGACTAATAGATCTAATATACAGATATCACAGGAATTAGCAGTATTCCTTTTGCCCAATCTAAGTTATCTGCCTACTACTTTTTGCCTAACTATTGAGGTGACTATTTGTTAATGTGAATTTTCCCTGTAAATTTCTGAATCTGCGATCGCTAGCTCTTTCAAATAACTTATTAATTTATCTATAGATTCTACATCATTACGCCATTAATGACATAACTTATGTATGAATAAGTACATTTCCCAAATTGCAGGGCTATTCGTTATCACGATCGCTTGTCTTGTCTTAATTGGCTGGCAATTTGATATAAATCTGCTCAAAACTGGTTTTCGTGGCATAAGCGCAACGATGAAAGTTAATACAGCCATCTGTTTTTTATTGGCTGGAATGGCTTTGATATTGACACCTTTAATAGTGTCGCCGCGCAACCAATCCACTCACACGCATGATCAACTCTACAAGATATTTTCAGGGACGATCGTTGTCATCGGTCTGTTGACGCTGGGCGAATATCTCCTTGGTTGGAATTTAAAAATTGATGAGTTATTCGTTCGAGATATTAGACATTAAAGGAAATAGTGAGTACTAATTATGTTGAATAAATGATTGATGTGCAAACTACATTTCTCTCATTTATTCTCTTTCTTATCCATCTCTATTCAACTTCTTCTCTAGATTAGGCTGATTTTAGGCAT
>JAPLHZ010000326.1 GCA_026389365.1 Cyanobacteriota bacterium | reverse complement strand
TGATGTGAATCGTCTCTTTCAACGCCTCACTCTCGACCTTAATGGGTATACGCGATTTCCAGCAACCTAAATTCCCTAGGATTGTCAATTGCCTTCAAACCACATCTAGCGTCCTCCACGGGAATTCTGGGAGAACCAAAAGATTAGTAGCCTGATGCCAGACTTGAAGCCCGACATACCAAAACCGGATCGTCCATGGCCTGCGATCGGTTATCGAACGTGCCTGTTAGATAGTCGGCGAGGGTCTGAAGATCTGGAGAATGGGGCATGATGGGAAGATTCACGAGAACTAAATGCGCTGTGCCTTATCCTATCCCACCGATCGAATTCAATAATCCCGAATATTTGCGACATCACGGCTGGATGGTGAACGCATTAGACTTAGCAGAACAGGCGGGAGTTTTAGGCGATGTCCCCGTGGGGGCAATTGTCGTGGATGGCGAGGGGAATGCGATCGCGATGGCCATGAATCGGCGTGAACAAGACCAAGATCCAACGGCCCATGCTGAAGTGTTGGCGCTGCGTCAGGCGGGGTTGGCGCTGAAAAATTGGCATTTAACGGACTGTACGTTGTATGTAACCTTGGAACCTTGCGCTATGTGTGCCGGAGCGATCGGACTGGCTCGAATTAAAACTTTGGTCTATGG
The DNA here is from genome assembly GCA_026389365.1 of Cyanobacteriota bacterium. GTDB lineage: Bacteria > Cyanobacteriota > Cyanobacteriia > Leptolyngbyales > Leptolyngbyaceae > JAAFJU01. Next base: position 12,285 of record JAPLHZ010000326.1, on the reverse strand, counting down.
CGCAGATGACCTGAAAGCGGGTGCGGTGCGTAGTGTCTGGAATATTCCCGATAGTCCACTGTCGAACCATCGGTTGCAGGTGATTGGCGGATTTTTAGAAGAATCATGCCGATCGCAGCTTCAGGATTGGTTTGGGAAGAGACGGCGGTGAATGTCAGACCTATTTCCGTTCACCGCCGCAACTGCTAGCCTGCGAGTAAAACGTCTAGCTTTCCTTCCCGATCGAGAGCGTGAATACTATCGCAACCGCCCAAATGCTGATCGTTGACAAAGATCTGAGGAACAGACTTGCTTCCCCCCGATCGAGCCGCCATTTTAGTCCGGCCTGCCTCGTCCCCATCCAGACAATATTCGGTGTACTTCGCGCCCTTGCTATCGAGAAGCCGCTTCGCTTTCACACAGAAAGGACAAGTACTCCAAGTATAAATTTCGATTGTTGCTGACATGGTTAGAACTACATTGCGAAACATTACGCCTTATTGTAATGCCCCCAATCCCTCAAACTCACCCCAGAAATCCGAATTCGCCCTGATTTACTGAGTGTGATTTACTCGGCTTGGGTCGAAAAAAGCAAAGCCTGGGAAACAATCGGAGAACCGATCGCTGCCCAGGCTGCACTTAAAGAAGCTCAGAAATTAGATGCTGAATTCTGAAGTGTAATAAAGTGTCTTTAAAAATCAACCTGCTACCCGAGACATCAATACCGGACAAGTCGCATGGGTTCGCACGTAATCTGAAAGAGACGATCCCAAGAGACGATCGATATCTGGGAGATTGCGCCCGATGGCTGGACGACGATCGGGAGATCCAAGTAATAACAAGTCAGTGCGAGTTTCTTCAGCAATACGACAAATTGTTTCGCCTGCTTTCCCGGCTCCCACAAAACAACGGCAATCAATGCCATAGCGTTTTACGGCTGCTAATGCAGAGGATAGAACAGGGTCTCTTTCAGCCGCCGCACCGGATAGTTCTGCTTTTGCATTTGGATCGATGTGAACTAAATTTAGCGTACTTTCAGGCATGTCTCTTAATAAGAATAATGCCAAATTCAAACTCTTCTTAGACATTTCTGACTTGTCCATTGCCACCGTAACGCGCTGAATTGGACGCACGTACAGATCATCTTTTACTAACAGCATCGGACGCGGCGAAAGCTGAAATACATACTGACTAACGGAGTTCTCAAAAATAGATAACAGGCGGCTCTTCGTGCCCCGAGATCCCATAATAATCAGGTCAGTATTTACTTCTTCTGCAACTTCGCATACCACTAATTTTGGATCGCCAGACCGAATGACCACTGAAACCTTCTCGGGATCAAGCTTCAACCGATCGATGGCAGCTTGTACAAGGACGCTCCCTTCTTTAGTCTTTGCTTCCATTTGCATCGCTGAAATCTGAGGCGGCACCACATGCAAAATTGTCACCATGGCACGACGAATCGATGGAATGGCCATTAATGCCTGAAGCATTTCTTCAGAATGTCCAGTTCCGGAGTCGGCGAGAAGGATTCGTTCGATCATGTTGAGTTACCTCACAAAGAGATTAGATAAATGAGTTAGGTGTAATGAAATTGAATGCCAATTAAATATCAACTAATATTAAGAATCCTAAGTCTGCAATTCTAAATTAGAACAATTTAAATTAGAGCAGTTGGGGGCGCTTTTTATATTCCTCAATATTAGGTTAGTAAAGTCTCAATCGGCATTAAAACAACGATCGCATTATCAACTTGTAACATGAATAAATCTCTATACTTGTGGCCCTATTTTAAGAACTTGTAATGTTTGGTTCAATTTCTGAAGGACATTATTTTGAAATATTACGAGAACGGTGTGATTTTGAGGAGATTTACAGCAAAACAATACCGACTGTGGAAGTTTGATAAGAATTAATGAGAACTTCGATTTATAATTCTTGACAGCCGATCGTAAGGTTAAGCTCCGATCGGACGCTTGAACTGTAACCTAAGATGTAACGTATGGTAAATTCGCTTCCTACTAGTAGTGCCCTTGCCCGAACGCATTGGTCATCCCAAGATTGGTTTGAATATCCGGTGAAAGTCCATCCGCATCATACTGATTATGCTGGAGTGGTGTGGCATGGCACGTACCTCACCTGGATGGAGGAAGCGCGGGTGGAAGCGTTGCGATCGTTGGGGATTGAGTATGCGGATTTGGTCGCGATGGGCTGTGAGTTGCCCGTGGTGGATTTGTCAATTCGTTATCATCGATCGTTAAAGATGGGTGCGGAAGCCATTGTCCGGACGCGCATGATGGAAATGCATGGCATCCGAATTAATTGGGAATATGAAATTCAATCGATCGATCGCACCATTACCCATGTGACGGCTCAGGTGACGCTTGTGGCGGTTGATATTGTGAAGGGTAAAATTCTTCGTCAACTTCCGGCGGAAATCAGAGATGCACTAAAACGGACTCGGAGTTAGAATTTAAAAATCATCTTCAATAGATTTGTAAAGACCTCTCCAACTCTGATGTTCAATACGAATTGCATTACGAAGATTGCGAGTGCAATGAAAAACGCAGTTTTAACGGTCATTTTGATGATGTTGATCAAAATGCTGAAAACGATGAATGCAACGACGATCGCGCCCAAAATTACGGCAATACTCATGATGCTTGTTCAAATTAAGAGGTTATGTCCAGTTTTATTGTAATCGATCGTAGTCCATGACATGAAACGGCTTGAATCGTTCACCATTCAACAGTCTTTACCGATCGTAACCAATAGGTTTTCATTTCCCCTTTTCCCTTAATTATCACCGTCCCGCGAGATTCACAATCATAATGCGATCGGACGTTCTTATAAAACGATTCGCTAATATGAATTTCACCCGGCTTCCCATGGGACTCCATCCGTGACGCAACATTCACCGTGTCGCCCCACAAATCATAGGTAAACTTCTTAATCCCAATCACACCCGCCACTACAGGCCCACTATTAATCCCAATCCGAATATCAAACAACTCTCCCAAAGATTCATTGATTCGCTGCAATTCCGATGCATTTCTAAGGCAAACTTCGCCACTGAAACAGCATGTTCTGCCCTCGGGTTTGGCAACCCACCCACCACCATATAAGCATCACCGATCGTTTTAATCTTCTCAAGTCCGTGCTTCTCCGCCAACGTATCAAACGCACTAAAAATTTGATTCAGCCGAGCGACCAAATCCTGTGGTGACAGCCGACTCGACAATTCAGTAAAGCCCACAATATCAGCAAACAAAACGGTTGCTTCAGGAAATCCGTCCGCAATACAATCTGAACTTAGTTTCAACCGATCGGCAATTGAACGTGGCAAAATATTGAGTAAAAGTTTCTCACTCTTTTCTTGTTCATTTTGAACATTAGAAAGCGCATTAGAAAGTTTCTGTAAACTCGATCGCAATCGATCGACCGCAGGCCGAAAAATAAACAATCCTTCTAAACCCAACAGTAACAATGTCCCGCCTAATAAAACAAACTCCAAAAGCTTGAGTTGGGAAAGATTATCCTTAACCTTTTGACCATACCAAGCAATCATCTCGTCCGTTATTCGGGTGAAGTCCCGTTCTGCCTGAATTAATTGTGGCGTACTAATGCTAGAACGAGCGGTATTCCCGATCGTTCCTTGATCCACAAACCGCTGAGCCGTCCCTAAAATCTCCTGTGTCGCAGGTTCAAGCTGAGTAAATAAACCATCGACCTCCCCCGTATCCCGATCGCTCACCATTGTCATCATGTCATCCCGCAAAATTTTACGAGAGACTGTCCACTTGCGAATCAATTCTTTAATCATCTCTCGATTCGTCGCCGTCATTGATTGTCCCGGCGCATTAGAAACATTAGAAAGCTCTTTGAGCAATTGCTGACAAATCGTTTGACGCTCTTGGGCGATGCGGATAATTTTCAGATCACGTTCGTGGCGGGTAAGTTGTTTTTGGATTAGCGCTTGTCCAACGATCGCCACCAATGCCACGGCTGCCAAAGAAGCCAAATATCGTCCTGTTAATGAACGCGTAACGGTGCGATCGGAAGAATTCAGGCTGATCATAATGCAAGTTCCAACAACTAATTTGAACGACTCCAGGCGGTGCATATGCTGCTTAATCCCGACTTAATTAGTTCTTCCCTCAAGACCGCTCAAAGTCCGGAAGGAAGAACCGAACTGCCACAATCTTTACTCCTAGCTCTACCCTGCCGCTAAAAACTCCAAATAGGATTTTGTCGTTTCCTCAACAGAAATGTCATAGAAACGCTTTCCATGTTCAGGCGTGGCCAGTGCAGGATTAGAACCCATACGGCCATCGGGAAATCGACGACGGAAATCAACAGCGCCATAGATCTTATGGCCGCTGGGCGCACTCGGCTCGAACTCCACCGATTTAATCGATTCTGGGTAGACATACTGGGTCAACGCCACCTCACTGGGGGTTGCATGGGAGCCTTCGCTGTCTCCGTAGAGTTCCTTTGCCAGCCGATATACGCCCCCGCCCATGAACCAGTTGCTAACGACACATTGCACCTGGTCCGCCTCTTCAATTCGCAATTCTGCCAAATGTTCATAGCACTCTGAGAACGCGGCTTTCATCACGGCGATGTTTCCACCATGACCATTAATAAAGAAAAACTTGCGAAATCCTGCCTTCGATAACGTGGTCACGTAGTCCCTCAGGACCAGAATCATGGTGCTAGGTTTCAAGCTCATGCTGCCGGGAAAGGCCGTATGATGCAGCGCCATCCCAACATTAATGGTTGGCCCAACGATCGCCCCTGTGTTCTCCCCAACGCCCTTTGCAATCGCTTCCGCACAAATTGCATCGGTGCCAATCAATCCGTTGGGACCATGTTGCTCCGTGGATCCGATGGGTAAAATAATGCCCTTAGAGGTTTCAAGATAAGCCTCTACTTCTGGCCAAGTCGAAAGGTGAAGCAGCATAAAATTTTGTCATCCACCAAGCTCGTATTCATCTCATCCTAAACCGACGAACATTTTTCGGTAAGATAGATTCTGCTTTAAACCGCCGTCTAAAAACGCCGACCTAGCCGAAGCGATCGCTGTTATCCCATTCCGAGTTAAATTCCCGTGGACTTAAAACAGATTTTCAAAACGCATACTCCTATTATCGGGGTCGTGCATCTACTGCCTTTACCGACATCTCCGCGTTGGGGAGGCAGTCTCAAAGCTGTTCTCGATCGTGCGGAACAGGAAGCAACAGCTCTGGCATCGGGTGGTGTTCACGGCATCATTGTTGAGAATTTTTTTGATGCGCCATTTCCAAAAGATCAAGTGGATCCGGCTGTTGTGAGTGCCATGACGATCGCGGTTCAACGGTTACAGAATCTCGTTACGTTACCGATTGGCATTAATGTGCTGCGAAATGATGCGAGAAGTGCCATTGCGATCGCGACTTGTACGGATGCGCAATTCATTCGGGTAAATGTGTGGAGCGGGGCCATGGTGACGGACCATGGCATTATTGAAGGTCGCGCCCATGAGTTGATGCGCTATCGCCGAGAACTGGGTAGCGAGGTCAAAATTTTTGCAGATGTGTTGGTAAAACATGCCCAGCCATTGAGTACGTCTGATTTGGTGACCGCGATTCACGATACCGTCGATCGTGGTCTTGCGGATGCGGTGATTATTTCAGGTTCCGCCACGGGACATCCACCGGATATGGATCAGGTAAAACTGGCCAAAGAAGCGGCTGGCGAAACTCCTGTCTTAATTGGTAGTGGTGCGGATTGGCAGAATGCGGCCCAATTTATGAAAATTTCTGACGGTATTATTGTTTCCAGTTCTCTTAAGCGCCAAGGAAAACGGGAAAATGCGATCGATCCCAACCGTGTCAGTCGTTTTGTAGAAATGGCCCAGTGAGTTCGAGACGATCGCAAACGTTATGATAAAAGAGATCACTGCTACAAGTTTTAGGAGAGTCCTGTGAATTTAAACCTAGAAATTGAGCAGGAAACTGATGGACGGTGGATTGCTGAGGTTACGAATTTACCGGGTGTGATGGTGTATGGAGAAAGTTCTGCTGAGGCGATCGCTAAAGTTAAAGCACTAGCGTTGCGGGTTCTAGCCGATCAACTTGAACATGGAGATCTAATTGTGGAACCTATTTCATTTGGTTTAGCAGCGTGAGTGAATGGAAATCGACCAAATCAAAGAAAGTTTTGTCTGCGCTGAAAAAGATTGGCTGGTCAGTCAAACGCCAGCGAGGATCGCACATTACCCTAGAGCGCGAAGGATGGGCAGATGTTATTTTTGCCTTCCATGCAAGTGATGAGATTGGCGGACGGATGTTAGCAAGGATGGCGAAAAATACTGGACTTATGCCAGAAGATTTGTAATCTAATCTCATTTGTTATTAGTCTTACGACGATCGATCCCAACCGTGTCAGTCGTTTTGTAGAAATGGCGCAGTGAGTTCGAGGCGATCGATTGTCGAAACAAATGATCCTTTAGTCTTGAAATGATTAGATCTCTTCGGGTTCTATACCTTGATCGATCCAAGTATCAATACCTACTTTTACAAGGTTTTCCGTTGCAGCAGACCATTCTTTTTCATTAATGGTGGTTTGGAATAGAGCTTTTTTACCATGACCGATGCGTTCAATTGAATGACCTCGATAGGTATAGGCTGACTTTGCCATGATTCTCCATCCATTGCAGTGATAGTACTAGCATAGTTGAGAACCACCCATTTGAAGAGTACTTGCGCCGATAGTCGTACTGCCCATTTGCCAACATCTCTTTGGTGTCATGACAATCAGAAACAGTCCTAACCCAGTAAGGAAATGTTTGAACATTGGCCGTTTTGTTCGAGAAGATGTAGTAGAACCGGGAGATTGCGAAGTTGACCCGCCATGACCCGAAGGCCGCTGAATTGATTGCCGAATTGTTTAACAAGCACCAGTTGACGGTTCTCATAGCGGAACGATCGCAACGCACGCCAAGGAATAATATCGTCTTGTAGGCAAATGCCTTCTTGGCTCAGCACCACCGCCCCAAAATTCACGTCTTGCCCTTTTGCGTAGGCCATGACCAATAGTTGTAGCTCTTCGTCACTGGTCCCGATGAGTAAACCCTGCATTTTTTTCCAACCACTATGAAGGCTGTTGTGGAGACGTTGTGTGAATGAGATGACAGATTTCTTCATGACAGTTGCCGTTACTTGCGATAATTCCTTTCCATTGATTTACATCTTCGCGATTGTACAGAATTAAACCACCGTCAAAGTACGTAAGCTTTCCGCCCGCTTCAGTCAGGATAAGTTCTGGTGCCGCAAAGTCCCAGTCTTTTGGAGCTGTTTTTCCAGAGACTGAAAGGTAGAGGTCTGCATCTTGTTCGACGATCGCCGATAATTTACATCCTATGCTACCCATCATTCGTTGGGCAGGGATTTGTAAAATTTTTATAAATTCTTCTAATTTTTTGCCGCGATGATTGCGACTTGTGATAATTGTCATTTCCGATCGATTCGATCGGCTTGAAACCCTTGCTTGACGTCGGTTCCCCGTATTATCTTCAACCCAAGTTCCCGACCCGACTATTGCGCTATAAAGTTTCCCTTGCGCCGGACAAGCCACCGCTGCAATTACGGGCCTACCTTGGTATGCAAGGGCAATTTGAACGGCATAGTCTCCCGTATCTTGAATGTAATCTTTGGTGCCATCTAGCGGATCAATAATCCATACCCAATCCCTACGACGATCGTCCGGATTTTGATTTTTAAAGGTTTCTTCACTTAAATAGCCATAGTCATCGGTTCCCAAGTGGTCCTGTAAATTACTTAAAATGTGATGGTTTGCTGCAAGATCTGCGCTAGTGACGGGGCTTTCTGTATCTCCACTGATTTCAAAGTGCGATCGATGCTCTAGCAGGATGTCGGCGGCTCCTTGAGCGGTGGTGCAGGCGAGTTGGTACAGTTCACTGAGACGATCGGCGGGATTAGTAGACATGGGACAATTTATTTATAGAATTCGGTTCTCCCGATTTTACGTTGAGCTGTGGTGCTTCCAGCGGCTGCGATTAATTAAATCAATAAAAAACGACCGTGAATTTCACGATCGTCAATTAATTCACTATCTGTATAATTTTATATGGTGAAATCTGATTTGCTGACTTGAAATGATTTAATCCAATATTGCCGACAACTCCAAAGTAATCCTGTTCCTACGGCTAGGTAAATCAAGCCCCGAATTTCAAAACTAACGCCTGCGGCTCTCAGTATGACACCGATTCCCATCATGGAGGCGATAAGGGCGATCGTTTTTCCGCCAAACATTTGGAAAATACTCTTAAAGGGATTTGCTTCTTGTAGGTTAATGGTATTTTCAATAACTCGACTGGCCGTTTTATCGAGAACAAATTTTCCTTTCAGTAGCCCGATACTTAAGGCCGCAGAGCCGATGGCAATATGTTCCGCATCAAGGTCGCCAAGGTAAGGAAAATGAAACCAAAAAACACCGCCCATGGTCAACAAGCCCGCACCCACGATCGTCCAGATGCTCGCGGCAATCCACAGATGTTGCTGTTGAGTCAGTCCGGTCCAAGTTGTAGAGATGGGCCGATCGTCTAAAGATTCAGTCATAATCACGACTCCGGGAAATGTAACAGCTTCTCTATTTGATTGTATTCCGTAATAACTTCAGTAACCTAAATTAAGGTTGTATTTATTAAGCTTCTATCGATTAAATTAGTATAGGGCGATTTTAATTTAGTCATCCTCTGGTCAAATATAGGCATTTATTCCCGTTGATCCGTACAATTAACGGAAAACAAGGTAACGGAAAACACGGACTATCAATTTAGACATGGATTTTCTTGTCCTAGACTTTTTTAATGATTTTGAACTACATTAGTGTTTTTTACGTATGGATATAGTTTCTGGCACCTTATATCTAGTGGGTACGCCGATCGGTAATTTGGAAGATATGACGTTTCGGGCGATCGAGGTTTTGCAAAAAGTGGATACGATCGCGGCTGAAGACACACGTCATACGGGAAAGCTTCTGCATCATTTTCAAATCAAAACGCCCCAAATTAGCTATCACGAACATAATCGGTTGGAGCGGATTCCTGATTTGTTGCGGCGGTTGCAGGGCGGGGCTTCGATCGCTTTGGTGACGGATGCGGGAATGCCTTGTGTTTCGGATCCTGGCTATGAATTGGTTAAAGCTTGTGGGGATGCGGGGATTTTAGTGGTACCGATTCCGGGGGTGACGGCGGTGATTACGGGGTTGGCGGCTTCGGGGTTGCGGAGCGATCGGTTTGCCTTTGAGGGATTTTTACCAGCCAAGGAGAATGGTCGAGTGGAGATGTTGGAGAGGGTTCGATCGGAGGAGCGGACGTTAATTTTTTACGAAGCGCCTCACCGAATGCGGGAAACGTTAGCTTCGATGGGTCGAGTGTTTGGGCTAGCGCGGGAATTGACGATCGCCCGAGAATTAACTAAACGGCATGAGGAATTTTGGCGCGGAACTGTAGAGGGTGCGATCGAGCTTTATACAGCCAAAGAGCCACAAGGGGAATACACATTGATTGTAGCGGGAGCAATTGTGAATGCTGCTGTGTTGACAGAGGAGCAGTTAAAGGCAGAAATGCGACGACTGTTAGATGCGGGGGAATCGCGATCGTCCATTAGCAAACAATTGGCGTTGCAAACCGATTTCCCAAAGCGACAACTTTATCAATGGGCTTTGGAGTTGCCAGATGTCTAGCTTAGGATTGCTCCCCCATTCTTTGAATCAACGATCGAGCAAGAGGATTTCGCTCCGATCGTTTTATTTCTATGCTTCAACTTAAAGTAGCGGATTTGGAGAGAAATGTGTGAGTGATTTGGGAAATGGGAATGCCTTGTTCAGTTAAATCTTGGGTAATTCCTTGTTCAATTCCGTCATATTCAACGTTGATCTGACAGTTTTCGATCGTGATGTAGATGAGATTGCCTCGAACCCGTTGTCCTCGATTCCAGCCTGTTTGCATGAGAGCATAGCGATCGTTATTTTCATCAAATACGGGATCTAATCGAATAGTGCCATGGGATGGCGTAAATTGGGCGTAGCGACTAATTACTTGTTTGACGGCTTCCCGAAGGGTTGAGGTATCCATTGGGTGATCTCCTGGGATGTAATGTCTACTACGACTAATTTTAACGGTAAAGCTTTAAGGACGAGTTGACCAATCGGTTCTTGGAAAAGTTCCTTGTAGATTTGGGTTGTGATGGCGAGATAGAGCTTGCGATCGGGATCTACTTCAGCCAGAAGAATTTGATAGAGGACGTATTGACCGATCGCTTGTTCGAGTTCTGCCATGATAGACCGACCGCGCAAGGCTTTGATTTCGATCGCAATTCGGATATTTTCCTGCTCTGCTCCAATGATGACGCTTTCTGCGCTGAGGTCTACAAACAGAAAGCTCTCTCCATAGGAGATGACGTAGGGATCAGCGGTAATCTGCCAGCCTGATCGTTGTAGGGAGGACTTTACAGGATAATGAATGCTGTCTCTTGAAGGCATTTGATTTAATGGCTCTGCGAAATAAAGCAGAAGTCTGATGGTGTTTAATGATAAAGTCAGCAACATCTTCGTATTAGCAGTCTATGCCTTTTACTGTTCAAAGCCTCATGCCAGAATCTCAAACTCTAGTCACTGCAAAAGAAGAGATGACGATTCAAGATGCACTTAAACTAATGATCGAACACGACTTTAGCCAACTGCCTGTGGTTGATGATAACTTTAAACTTAGAGGTTTAGTTACTAGCGATTCGATTCTCAGAACGGTCAGCTACTTCAAAAGTACGCTCGATAAAATCAAAGTTTCTCATTCAATTAACGTTGTAAAAACTTGTCGCGAAGATGATGAACCCTCAGAGCTGCTTAACGGTCTGAAAGATTCCATCGCCATTCCTGTTGTCGATAAATCTGGAAAACTTATTGCGATCGTAACCAATTACGATACTACTGAATACTAGACTTTATCGGAAATAATACAAAATAAGAACACGTAAAAGAAATTACTTTTCCCTCGCACAATTCTTCCCTTTTCCCTCCCTCTTTCACCTTCTCTTGCATTAATTAGGCAGCCTTCAGGATTGTAGCAGTGCGTTTCTGGCGATAGGTCAGCCGGAACTTATGCAGCCCACAGTCTGTTTCCATCACATCATCGCCATAGTGATCCACCCGATTGCGAAATTTCTGCACTACAATTTGACACCGTTTAATGCCGCCGATTTGGTGTTCTACTTCGACCCGAATCTTGGATATTGCTTGATTCTCCTCCTTCTCAGTCGCCGTTAATTCTCCACCCCGAGGCTTCTTTTTCGGTTGCTGAATCTTGACACCCTCTGGAGCATAGCCTTGAAAGCCTGTATCCTTCCATAGGGTACTATCTGAAGGAAATTGATAGCCTTCCTCATCTGCGATCTTTTTGTCATGCTTTTCCCCTTCATAGGTATCGCTCAAGAACACTACTTTCCCGCCCCGTTCTGTAATCACATTGTTTTTCAGAGTATGAGTCTTTTTCTTGCCACTGTAATCCGTCGTTCGGGCTGCGTTGTCCTTCGGGCGATTCCTAGTTTTTCCTTTAGCCATCGGCGAATCTCGCCGTAGGGATTAAATCCTTCTTCCTGTTGCAGTTGTTTGTCCAATGCTTGTTGCCCCCAACTCGAGATTTTCTGCTTTCGACTCAATTTGGTAGTCTTTTTTATAGAACCTATTTGACATTCTAGGGTATCCTAAAAGCAGCGCAAAAACCTCATATCCACCTGTCCTATGGCCTATTCCAGCAGTCTAACCGATAAAGAATAGGAACTCCTTGAACCCCTTCTGTCGGAAGTGTTGCCCCCTAAAAAACAAACCAGACCTTCTAATTGGACCAAACGACAACGTCTAGATGGCGTTCTCTATCAACTCAAAAATGGACTCTACTTCATGAGGCAACCCGCGAGCAGGTTAAAAAAAAGAAAATGGACCACTTTAATAATCGTTGACTCGCAAGCGGTGAAAAATACTTGTAATGCGCGTGTTGAATCGAAAGGCTTTTGCCGATACAAGGCAACCAATGGGATTAAAAGGCACCTAGCCGTTGGTTGATACGCTTGGATTTCCATTCTTTACTCATTGCACTCCAGCGAAGGTATCTGATGCCGTTGGACTGATAGAAATGTTCACGAATAATATTGAATATTTCAAATCAAAGCCCGTCAACATTCCAAAGATTACAATTTTGTTAGACCATGGATACCCGATTGATCATTTGGTTCAAGAACTCCAAAA
>JAPLHZ010000275.1 GCA_026389365.1 Cyanobacteriota bacterium | reverse complement strand
ATGGGTCTGATGATCTCGGTCATGGTGGGTTTCCTGGTGTGAGTAGGGGAAGGAAACCCAAAAAATTAGCCACCCCGTTTACTTTCGCAGCGCAAAACAGGGTGGCGTGGATGCTAGAATGCACCGCAGGCTACCGAGCTGCTCAGATCAGCTTGGGGGTTAAGCGATCGTCTTGGTGTTGACGCACCGAACGATCGCGCTATATTTCTTGGGCATCCGCAGAATGATTCTGCATAGATAAGACTTTAGAATGCGATCGGGTTTTGCGTCAAGCGTAGTCGAGTGGACTTTAAAAAAATTCGATCGTCACCTCAACAAATAACAAGTAACAAGGGTTCATAACTTCAACAGTCCCCTTGTTCTGAAGTTGCTAGTATGTCTATCCTTCGCTGTCTAAGCATCTCTCGAATAGCAGTAGCTGCCCCATCAATGTCTGAAGACTTGCCTGATACAGCACTTGTTATTCGATGTTGAGGAAATCGGAAGCAAATAATTTTTGCATCTGTCGTAGTTATTAAAAGTCGTCTTCTATAAATACTCTTACGGCTAGAATCATCTCCAATTCTTGACTTTTCTTGGACCTTCACAGATACAACACTGTCATACAAATATTCACAATATTCCTCATCTATTGGTTGACCCTGTACGAAGTTAAAATAACATCTGTAGTATGTTAAAAAGTTAGAGCACAGAAATATTACAACAAACTCATAGACTCCAAATGCATTAGTTGAACTAGAGTATTTAGTTGCACAATAAAAATCATTCTCATCTATTGAAAGATTTGTCTTTTCTACAGATTTTAAACTTCGATCGTTATCACTTTCAACAAGCAAACTTGCATTCTCACCACTATTTATTCTTTTATTTAATTTACCTCTCTCCGTTCGAGATATTCCTATGGCCATTGGAAAGGGCAGGCGCTTAAGCACATTAAGCTTAGTGATATTCGTTTCGTCTTCATACTCTATATTTAAATATTTCATCGCTTTTCCAGGCAACAATGAAATATCATTCTTAAGCAAGTTTTCGACATATTCCTCTAGAATTATAAGCCGTTGAAGCTTTGAATCTATATACTTTTCTTTCTCACAATATTCTGATTTTTTTGAGTCTATAGATGATTCAATTTCATTAAGTTTAGCCTGAATATTTTTAAGTTCAGAATTTATAGTTTTATATTCTTCAGTCATTTGATCATTTCTATATTGAAGATTTTCCTGTTCATATTTCAATGCTTGATGGAGTTTTCTATCTGCAATTATTTCACTATTGTAAGGATTTCTCAGATCTTCCTTCATATTTCTAGAGGAATTCAATCCCTCTATCTTTCTCGATTTTGATACGAAGTATTTAACAATAAGTTCTATCAGAATAAATATCAATGTAGACAGAAGTAGGAAATATGAAAAAGTTATTATTTGGTATGAAATGTTGTTGACAAATTTCAAAGACAGTAAGAAAAGAAATAGAAGAATAGATACACCAACGACTTTAGGAAGTGTATTCAATACATGCATTTTATTGAATACATTACTTCTTTTGATATCATCTAATAACAAGGAAAATATTGTCTTGTGCGAACTTTTAACGGGCGATACAGAAGTATCTTTTCTATCAAAGTTTACATACTTGCTTTCCTTGATTAAAATGTGTGCCTCTAATAAGTCTATTTCTACATTATTTTTAGATATAGCTGAGTGTATATGATTTAATTCATGGCTAATGGATTCTACTTTCTTGTATAGCTTCTGAAACTCTATATCAAGTGATATCTTAGAATTATTCAGATATTCGACTGACTTCTTGATATTAGCTGCTACCGTATCTGAATCTAGAATATCTTGAGATGATGAGCTTCTTGCAAGCTTTAGATCGTTAAACCACCTGAGCAAATTAAAATATTCTCTAATTTTTTCTGAACGTCTACTTTCACTTAGGTTCATAATATTCTTCTATTTTTTTAATCATCCCAATCATTTTTACTTCTCTTTTATTGATAAGAGAACTCAGAGGAACTTCACATGAACGTATTTTTTCTCCAGAGTATAAAATCTGTTTTATACGTTCAATATAAAATTTTTTAGGCTTATTGCAAAATTCAGGAGATTGCCCAGTGCTTAGGTAATAAAATTCATAATTAAACACTAGATCTAAAACATTAGTTTCAGTCTGCGTAATATCTAATATCCCTTCCTTTGCTTCACGTATCCATCCTCTCACACGTTTTTTGTTGGAATCTAAATCATACAAACTGATAACCGATAGACTTTCTTTCTTAATCCAAATAAGAATCTCACAATAGCTCTTGGGCTTTCAGTGGTTTTTTCCATAGTAGTTTACAGACTTGTTACCATGAACATTATCACCCTCAAATTTGTTACCCTGAACTTTGTCACCCTGAACTTTGTCACCCTGAACGGTATCTCCATTGCCAGAATTGTTCACTATACCCATAGTATTAGAAGTACCACCTTCCGCTGTCGTTACATTAATCGTTTGTTGTTGCTGCTGAGATTTGTCTGACTTAATAATCGTTTGAACTAATTGATGTAGTTCTGTAGCAAAATCTGGTGAGTCTTGCATTTCGTCGTCAATGTAGGTCGCTAATTTACTCACTGCTTCCTGCGACCCTTCTTTCTCAATGGTAAGCATTGCCCTAGTCGCTCTCTCATTCTTCTCGAATTTTTTCTTAAGCTTATCCCAGAGTTCGACTACTAGTTTTTTTCCAGCTTCACTGGCAGCACCTTTTGACAACTCAGTGATGACGAACTGACTTGCTGACAAGGCTGCGATGGCTGCTGGTGTGAATAGCTCTAGCATGATGCGTCTCTGAATTATAAGGGTGTCGAATGCTACGTCAACCTATCATACATACATACAAAAAGAAAGCGAAATAAGCTACATTTTACGCGATGCGATCGGTCTAATTCCCTCTGAGCCAATATTCTAGATCTGCGATCGTTTTAAAATCAAGAAGTGCGATCGCTAATGATTCGAGTTTTGCTAAGTCTAAGGTTGCGATCGATTCTTCCATTCTTATGAAGAGTTTGCCGAGTTTGCGATCGAGGATGATGGAGACGATCGATCTACGAATCTAAATCCAATGCAATCATTAACGCTTGATTCAATTGGGCGATCGTAAGATTTTGGCGTTGGCTGAGATGCAAATGCAGCCGCAGGATGATCCTCGGTTGGGTGAATTATTGGCGAGACAAGAGGAGGGGCTGCTGACGATTCCGGAACAGTCGGAGCTTTTGGGGCTGATGCAAGGGTATCAAGAGGAGTGGCTCCGCAAGACGTAGGCACTTTGTGAAGCGGTGAAATATATCTGGCAAGGTCCGATGGCGTAGGACTAGATGAAGTTCGAGACACTGTTAGTGGACTGAGGCGAGATTGAGTTCCTGTTGAAGCAGTTGAACCTCTTCCAAAGATAATCCGGTGCCACGGGCAACCGCTTCGATCGGTAAGCCATCACGTAGAAAATTAAGGGCGATCGATCGTTGTTTTTTGGATTCTCCGCTGGTTTCACCTTCGGCAAAGATGGAACGATAGACGCTGGATTCTTGCATGATGTCTCTCCGAAGAACTTTGTAAATGATCTCGTCTTCTAATTTTAACCCAGCAAGTATCGCTGAGGCAGCGGATAAATTAGATTGGGTGGTGGGGTCTGTAATTTGATTAAGGGCGATCGCAACTTCCTGCAAGGTGGCTTCTGGATCAAGGGTGTCAGCGAGTGTTGCGAACGGAAGAAGTCCAGGGTATTGCAGAAAGAGACTGGCGGGTTGTTCCCAAATTCGGATGACTTCAAATTCATGACGGGTATTTTCTAATGTGAAGTCGGTTTGGTAAACAAGGTCAGATGTGGTGGATTTGAGATAGATGACGACCTGCCGCATGGATTTGTTGGGATACCGCCGATGGCCTCGGGTTCGATAATCTAACATGCGAAAGGGTATGTTTTGGTTTGGATCGGTTTGGAATTCTAGGTGAAGGATGGACTCTTCGGATTGCAGTAGGATTAGGGCGTCTGCTCGAATGGGATTAAGGGACAATTCGGAGGGTTCAATTTCGGTCAGGACGATCGCTTCTCCCATGAGCCAAGTGGCAAAGTCAGCAGAGAAGTTTTCGGCAAGGAATCGGCAGGTGTTGTCAAACATGAAGTCGATCAATCGATTTGTGATGTGCAATCATAGCGCACAGATACATTTCCTGAGAGTTCCGAAACTCATTCTGAGCCTTTTTCCAAATCGACTCTTTCGTTAAAGCGATCGACTCTTCTGTTAAAGCAATCGGGTTTTGCGTCAAGCGTAGTCGAGTGGGCTTTAAAAAGATTCTATCGGTCTAATTCCCTCATCGTGCGGGAGTTGTTTTATGTCTGATCAATTTAAAAAATCGACGGAAGAAATAGGGGCGATCGCGAATGATGCGAGTTTTGCTAAGTCTAAAGCTGCGATCGATTCTTCCATTCTTATGAAGAGTTTGCCGAGTTTGCGATCGAGGATAATGGAGACGATCGATCGTTGTCCCTGTTCTAATCCCCGTTCCTCACCAATCACATACGATTGCCCTTCCCAAAGCAAATCCGTTGGCAACGCCTCCCGAATGGGAATCGAATGTGCGATCGTTCCTCTGACCTGCGCTCGTCCTTGGGTGAAGTGCGATCGTCCTTACGAATCCTTCAACCAAGCCTTAAGATCATCGATCGTTCTAAAATCTAACAACGCGATCGCGAGTGATTCGAGTTTTAATAGGTCCAAAGCTTCGACCGACTTTTTGGTTTTAGCGGGGAGTTTGCCAAGTTTGCGATCTAGGATGATGGAGACGATCGATCGTTCTCCTTCAGACTTAACATCCTTATAAAAACGAGTCTCTTGGAACGTGACATCTAATCCCAGCATTTTTTCTACCTCAGCACGGCTCAAATTGTTGAATGTATAGACTACGATCGTCGTCAGCATCTCCACTGTGGCGCGATTTGCCTCCGGATCGCATTGAGAAGTACTGATTTTGTCTATTTTAATCTCGGTTGATTATTGAAATAGGAGTACACAGTCTGCGAGACTTCCGGCACAAAATCCCAAGCCGAATCTTCACGATCGCTCTCCACAATCACCGCGCCAATATACCGTTTGCCATTGGGCATTTCGATAATCCCAGCATCCCCCAGCATCGTACCGATATAGCCAGTTTTATGAGCGATCGTGGCTCCCCGTCCAAGTCCAGCAGCCAGTAATTTCCGGTTTTTGACACGACGTAATATATCGAGGGCATTAGCTTGGGAATTGCGAGAAAGAACAGATTGCCGATCGAGCATTGCTAAAATCTGCGCGAGTTCTTTCAATGTCGTCGTATTAGTTCCATCGAGATCGGGCAACCAGTCACGCAATCGAGTATTTGACAGTCCCAATTGGGCAAAACGCTGATTCACATAATTGATGCCGCCCATCCGTTTGATCACCATATTCGTTGCGGTGTTGTCGCTAATCGTAATCATCTTGTCGATTACATTTTGCGCAGTAAACTTAGTATTAACAGGCAGATCTTGAAACTCACCAGAACCACCGACAATCACATCATTAGTCATCGTCCAAATTTCATTCAAATTAATCTTTCCTGCATCAACATCTTGTAAAAATGCAATCAAAATCGGTAATTTAATGACGCTGGCAGTGGGATAAACTTTGTCACCATTGAAATCTACATAGTCGCCAGTTTCCAAATCAACAAAAAGTAATCCTGTACTCAAACTTGGATAGGTTTTACGAATGCTACTTAGGCGGTCTTTAAGCCAGGTGAGTTGTTGTCCTGCGGGAATTAGTGTGCTGTAACTTTTAGGCGGCGGAGTGGGGGCAGGGGGCGGGGTTGCGACGGCAATGGCGATCGGATTATTACTCGTCTGTGTTGCAAGTGTGCTTTGGAATGGGGGTAGTTGTACGGTCCATTGGGTCGGACTGGTACCGCGTACTAAGACTTTTTGAGCATCTACAGTGTAGGCGGGATCTAAGTCAATGACTAATCGTGTGGTTTGACGTTCAAATTTAGCAATCCGAATACTTTTAACATTACCGCCCACAAGCTGATTAATTTTGGGACGATCGAGTCGAATTCCAGGCAAATCAATTACAATCCGTGCAGGGCTAGGAACAAGCTGGGCTGTGGGTTGTACACCCTCGTCAGTGGTAAAATTCAATTGATTTCGCGATCGATCGAAGCTCCAAGTCTGTAAGGTATCGGCAGTAGCG
Source organism: Cyanobacteriota bacterium (assembly GCA_026389365.1). GTDB lineage: Bacteria > Cyanobacteriota > Cyanobacteriia > Leptolyngbyales > Leptolyngbyaceae > JAAFJU01. The sequence goes on along the minus strand of JAPLHZ010000275.1, from coordinate 3,733 downwards.
GGCAACATATCGGGAAGTGCGGCAAACCATAGCAAACTAATCAAACTGAGGGAGAAGCTAGAAAATCGCATGAATTCTGTAACTCTATAAATAAGACATGAACAAGACTGTACAAGTAAAAGCAGGTGACAATTTAGGCTTCAATATAATAACGTTTTTCGGCTTTAAAAGTTCCGCATTGCATATAATAAACTTTGCATCCGTTTATCCGGGGTGAGCGCAGCCTGCAATAATGAAAGAGCGATCGATTATTACAGGATAGAACTGGTTATGGATGACAAATTAATGCTGATGATTCCGGGACCAACTCCCGTTCCTGAGCGCGTATTGCAGGCGATGGCAAAACATCCGATCGGGCATCGCAGTGCAGATTTCAGCGCTATTTTTGCAGAGGTGACAGCCAACTTAAAATGGCTACACCAAACCGAAAATGACCTGCTAATTTTGGCCGCTAGCGGTACAGGTGTGATGGAAGCTGGAATCATCAATTTCCTCAGTCCCGGTGATAAAGTGATCGTCGGGTCGAATGGTAAATTTGGCGAACGATGGGCGGAAGTGACGGATGCCTACGGTTTGAATACCCAACGGATCACCAGTGACTGGGGCACACCGCTGGACCCAGAGCTGATTCGGGTGGCGCTAGAAGCAGATACAAATAAGGAAATCAAAGCCGTTATTGTTACCCACAGCGAAACTTCGACGGGTGTGATTAATGATCTCGAAACCATTAACAAACATGTCAAAGCCCATGGTGCCTTGATTATTGTTGATACGGTTACGAGTCTAGGCGCTTGCAATGTTCCGGTTGATGCCTGGGGCTTGGATGTAGTGGCCTCGGGTTCACAAAAGGGCTATATGATTCCGCCGGGATTAGGCTTTGTATCGGTGAGTGCAAAGGCTTGGGAAGCATACAAAACCGCGAAACTTCCACGGTATTACTTTGATTTGGGAATGTATCGCAAGAATGCGGCCAAAGATACCACTCCATTTACGCCTGCAATCAATTTGATTTTTGCAATGCAATCTGCTCTGCAAATGATGAGAAAAGAAGGACTCGAAGCCATCTTCGCCCGTCACGATCGTCATAGTCGTGCGACCCGTGCCGCGATGAAAGCTCTGGGGATGCCACTCTATGCACCAGAAGGGAACGCTAGCCCTGCAATTACAGCGGTGATGCCGACGGGTGTGGATGCGGAACAAGTGCGATCGGTGATGAAGAAGAAATTCGACATTGTTTTGGCGGGTGGTCAAGATGCATTGAAAGGTAAAATCTTTCGCATTGGACATTTAGGATTTGTCAGCGATCGGGATATTTTGACAGCGATCGCAGCGATTGAGGCGACATTACTTGAACTCGGTGCCGTGGGTGTGACTCCGGGTGCGGGTGTGGCAGCGGCAGCAGCAGTCTTTAGTGGAAAATAAGCGCGGGGAAATAAGCTGAGACTCTTAATCTTGCAACCATTGCGGAATGTATTGATTCACATTTTTTAAATCATGATCCCACTGTTTATACAGGGGATCATTTTTTTGAACCAATTGCCAAAATTCTTTTGAATGATTCATATGGACCGTATGACACAATTCATGAATTAAGACATATCGGGTAACTTGAGGCGGTAAAAATAGTAATTTATAGTTCAAACTAATATTCCGATCGCTTGAACAACTTCCCCATCGAGTTTTCTGACCACGCACACTTATTTGATTAAATGGCAAATTACAATCTTTACTCAACGATCGTAGCCAGGGACCCAGAAAGATTTCAGCGCGCGTTGTCAGCCACGATCGGAGTGCTTTCCGACAGAGCGCTTCATTGGTGGTATTTCCCCATAAAATAATAGTCTCTGGACGTTCACTAATCCGAATGCTTACAACATTGGCGGGGGTATATTCAATGGTCCAGTTTTCGGTGGTGGCGAGAAATTGTATGGTTTTAGGGATGCTTTCACCCGATTGCGGCGGCGGTTGGTCAATTAGTTTAGTTCGAGTTCGTTCAATCCAATGCTCATGAGTTTTGATAATATCTGGAATTTGACTCCGATCGAATCCGATCGGAATCACCACTTCCAATTTACCTTGAGGTGAAAGTTTGAGATTAAGACGCTTAGCCCGCGCACTTTCGCGGATGGTGTAGGCGATCGGGGCATTCATAACTTATTGATTAGATGCCGAGAGATTACGGAATTGAGTATACTGCGGCTCGAAGAGAAGTTTAACGGTACCTGTTGGACCATTACGATGTTTATTGATAATCAATTCAGCAATACCACGATCGACCGTATCTTTATTATAATATTCATCGCGGTATAACATCATAATCAAATCTGCATCCTGCTCGATCGCGCCTGATTCCCTCAAATCCGACATCATGGGACGCTTATCAGTCCTGGATTCCACGCCTCGACTGAGCTGAGATAAGGCAATTACAGGCACTGCCAATTCTCGTGCTAACCCCTTAAGTCCACGTGTAATTTGAGACAACATTTGAACTCGATTTTCACTATTACCACCCATCAATTGAAGATAGTCAATCACCACTAATCCCAACGCTCCACCGCTCTCTGCTTGAAGTCTACGACAACGCGATCGCATTTCAGTCACGGTCAAATTTGGCGTGTCATCAATATAAAGGGGAAGTTGAGAAAGTTTGCTAATTTCGTGCGCCAACGGTTCCCACTCCTGAGCACTGATGCGACCCGCTCTGAGGCGACTACTTTCAATCCGAACTTCACTAGAAAGCAAACGCTGCACAAGTTGATCGCGAGACATTTCTAAACTGAAAACGGCAACAGGAAGCTTATGGTAAGACGCAACGTTACGCGCAATGTTCAAAACGACTGAGGTTTTTCCCATGGACGGACGACCTGCAACAATAATCAAATCTCCGCGCTGAAAGCCTTGGGTCATGGCATCAAGATCATAAAAACCACAGGCTAATCCCGGCAACGTTTGCCCGATCGCCCGACTTTCAATATCCGCAAAGGTCTGGGTCAATACTTCCGCTGTCGAAACCAAACCATCTTGAGGCCGTGCTTGAGTAATATTAAAAACCTTTTGTTCGGCACTATCGAGAACTTCAGGCAATTCTTGAGCCGTGTCGTGCCCCAAATCTGAAATCTCATTCCCCACCCGAATCAACCGCCGTCGCAAATACTTATCCATCACCAATTGCGCATACAAATCAATGTTCACCGCACCCGGTGTCCGATTGTACAATTCTACCAACCGACTCTGACCGCCCACCTTATCGAGAGTTCCCCGATCGCCCAACCACGTCGCCACCGTCATTAAATCAGCAGGCTTGCCCGACTGGTGCAAGGTCAATGCGGCCTCATAAATCAGACGATGGGCCGCCAAATAAAACGCATCACCTTCGAGAATATCGGTGATCCGTCCGATCGCCTCAGTATCGACCAGAATTCCACCCAAGATAGCTTCTTCAGCCTCTAGATTTTGAGGTGGAACACGATCGGCAACCGACTGAAAATTCAGGGGTTCAGATTTCTCAGGTATCGGCTCAGAGATCATGCGGCTAAGAGTTTGCTATAGGGGGCAATCGTTATCCATTTTAAGATGCAAATGCCGGATTGTAACATTAGACATTAAAGGAAATAGTGAGTACTAATTATGTTGAATAAATGATTGATGTGCAAACTACATTTCTCTCATTTATTCTCTTTCTTATCCATCTCTATTCAACTTCTTCTCTAGATTAGGCTGATTTTAGGCATTT
>JAPLHZ010000113.1 GCA_026389365.1 Cyanobacteriota bacterium | reverse complement strand
TCAAATTTGGGCCATTGCGCGGAATGTTTCCCTCAATTTATATCGTGATCTTGGGTTTGAAAATATGGCTCAAGCTCAGCGACTGGCTAGCTTTAGTCTTAACACACTTAAACTTCTATTCAGAATGAAATAGCCCTGGGCTCAGATGACCCATACTTAAAAAGAGAGGATAAGCTATTAAGCCTTCTTAAATCCCATTCTTTTTCTAAACAAGAAACTTTCAACAATTCGTAAAGCTCGTCATATTTTGGTCTATAGTACTCAGCATCAAAGCGACCAGAAGACAAAAATGATTCGGAAAAGCTTTTTATTGCGATCGTCTCTTCAGTCGGCTGCCAGTCATTCAAGCCAAGCTCTGACAATAGTAAGTCTTCAGCTTGTTGATATTCAATGTCAGATTGATTTAGATAATTATTTGAGATTAATATAATTGAAGAAATAGTATTCTCAAATTGATTAGAAAATTCTGGAATCACTATTTGATTCATATCCTCTAGGATTAAACCCATTTGGACTGCTCCACGGGTAAAACGCTGAATCTGACTTTGACCAAATTTAGACTTTAAAAAACTGGCAAGATATTCAGGTTTAATTGATTTAGTTCGTAGAATAGCGAGTTTACAGTTACATGTCGCATCTTGACTTGTCTTCACAAGAGATACACTTCCGATCGTGCCAACAATTGAAAGAAGAACATCACCTTTTTTGAGGTGAGAACGTTTCATATACGGAAGATTATAAGCCTCAGTATCTATATAAATGGGAGATGATTGCTCAATGAAGAAATGATGCATATCTTGCCCTCTATAATAGGGAACTCCAGAATCAGTAAAGCTCTCACTAATCTTCATGTGGTTACCATCAAAGACTTTGACAAAATCCGTGATTGGATTCACACTCTTCATTTTTAGTATGGCTGAGGCTTCAAGATATTCTTTTCTGAAAAATTCAGCGTCAATTCTATGAGTACGTTCTAATTCACTAAGATTAATCACTGCTGCTTCAAGCCCATCCATTAACTGCTGATACTTGTCGGCATTAAACGGTGTCATAGATGGGCTAAGTTTAAAAAAACTGAGTTTCTCCTTTTTTGCAAATTCAATAAAGGCTTCAGCAATTCCATCTTGTGTCAGCCCATCATGATTAAACAAATCATGATCGACAATTAAGTGATCGTGTTCATCAAGCAACAGTTCACCAGAACCATCTGATTTCTTGATATAGATCTTTTCCCCTGAATTATCCTTCCCCGATTTTTGCATCGTCGCAAAAAAGATACTGTAGTCATCCCGTCTCGGACACAGCGCCCCAGCCTTCGGATCATCATTCCACTTCTGCACCAACAGCACCGAAGTCTTCGTTCCCGTATGTGGCTTAAACGTATTCCCATGCAAACCCACCACCGACAAAATCCGGCACCGTTCCGCAATAAAATCCCGAATATTCTTATCTGATGAATTGTTAAAACGACCTTGGGGTAAAACGATCGCCATTCTGCCACCCGGCTTCAAAAAGTCCAAGTTCCGCTCAATGAACAAAATATCGCGCCCAACGCCCTTAGCCTTTCCTGCTTTATCTTTCGTCAATTCATAACTAGAGATAATCAAAGATTCTTTAATATCTCCCGCAAACGGCGGATTTGCCATCACAATGTCGAACTTGAACGCTTTGTAGTCATCTTTCTTCATCTGGAACCCGCGCAACCGCCGGAAACCAGTACCATAGATTGCCTGCCAATCTTCTTCCTCTGGGCGTAATCGCTCATTCCAGCGCTTGTAATCCAACGTATTCAGGTGCAACACATTCGTCTGCCCGTCCCCCGCAATCAGATTCAATGTCCGCGCCACTCGAACGGCCTTTTCATCAAAGTCGATCGCAAATATCTTTTCTTGCACATAATCTTCACAACGGGGTAACTTATCCTCCGCTGTAAACATATCGCTCGGCTCCTCCCCCTCATCTAGATAAATTTGCCGCCACACATGAAACATCGCATGGACAGGGAAACCAGATGATCCCGCCGCTGGATCAATGATCGATTCATGCTCTTTGGGATTGAGCATCTTGACACACATATCAATCACATAACGCGGGGTGAAGTATTGCCCTTTTTCACCCTTACTACTCTGGTTAATCAGATATTCAAAGGCTTCATCCACTACGTCCAAATTCGAGTTAAACAGTTTACGCAGTTCTAAATAACTCACACAAACAGACAAGTGTGAACCTGTTAGAGCGGTCTTTTCATCCGGTTTGAAAATTCCCGGCCATTTCTTCTTAGCCGAATCAAACAGAGTTTGGATTTTCTCTTTGAGTTCGGTCTCCGTCTGTCCAGAGTTGAAAAATTGTAATTGCCGCTTGCCACTTTGACCCTTCCGTCCAGAAGCCCATTCATCATAGAGTTTGGTAAAAATCAGCTTAAACACTTCTTCAAATACATCAACTCCAGCATTTGCCAACACTTCATCTTCCATTTCCGCAATCACAGCTTTAAGGGATTGTTGGCTGTTCTCACGGCTAATTTTTTTCAGATCATCCAAGGTAAACCTTTTCTGTAAAATATCCGCCAAGGTTTGATGAGCAGAGGGCACCGCCGGAATTGGCTCAAAGAAATTGGGATCTTTGCGTTGATATTGGGTGATTTGATCTCCATTCGTCCAAACACCGATCGGCGCACCCGTTGCATTGCAGTAAGACTTACATTGATCCTTACCATCCTTTAGTTTTGGCTTTTTCAGTTCTATCAGGATATACACTGCATCCCCGCGATCCTTATCCATCACCACAATGTCCGCCCGCTTCACCTCCCGCCCAAAGTGGACCCCATACTCCACCCGAATCCGACTGAGCGGATAATGCAAGCGATCGGTCAAAACCTGCAAATAAAGCTGCCGGACCGCCTCCTCTGGCGTAAGCTTGATTGCCTTCTGCCGCACCAAGCAAACAATATAAGGAACATCACCGCTTTTAGACGGCTTGAGGGTAATGCTCTGCTCTAACTGTTCAATCTCAGTCGTCGTGAACTGCGATAGCTTGTAGTTTGAGTCTTTGAGGATATCGGCTAATTTCATCAGGGACGATCGCGGTGACTTAAGGGCTTCTCTCGCATAAGAGTTTAGCGCTATTGAAGATACTGACTGAATCAATTTCCCCGAATCCCCTAAGACTATCGAATTCGATCGGACTTAACCCCTACATCCGGACCATCTCGCGGGGCTTCTCTATCACCGGAGCCGTCAATGCTTCTTCAAGGGGCGATCGGCCTAACTGTTCTTCTAATACCAACATTACCTCCCGTCCAAAATCTGCCGAATTCCTACGCCAAGCCTGAAGACAAACATCGCCAAAATAATCACCCATTTTGCCGGGATTCCATAACAGTTTCATCGCATTCCAAGGCATTTGATTCATCGGATCATAATCCCGATTCAATGCCCCAGTTTCAAACGCATAATCTTCCAAATGGGTATGCGGTTGAAGACCAATGAAAAATATTGCAGGTTCTACTTTATCAACCCCAAAAATAGCTTCTAATTCTCGATGATAGGCGATCGTTTGGCGAATAGTTTCAAACGTTTCATCAATCACATTAAATGAATAATTCACCGACACCATCGCATCAAATCCAGCCGCTTTCAAATCTCGGCAATTTTGCAAAACAGTCCGGAGGTTATAGCCCATACGCATCTTACGGACTAGCTCTTGAGATCCACTGGTGATCCCAATCTCAAAGTAATTCATTCCAGTTTTAACCATCAAATCCGCTAATTCCGGATCCATATTGTCGGCCCGGATATAAGCCGCCCAATGAATGTCCTGCATTCCCGCTGCTAATACCTTACGGAGCAATACTTTTGCATCTTCAATGTATTTACGGGCCGGAATGAATTGTGCGTCTGTAAACCAGAAATTCCGAATGCCCCGATCGTACAACTGCTGCATCTCAGCCACAACTTCATCAGCAGGATTAATCCGAACCTGTTTCCCCTCAATCACCGTATACACGCAATAGCAACAATTGTGAGGACAGCCGCGTTTGGTCTGCACCCCGACATAAAAATCATCAGATTCAAAATAATAATTAAACTCTGGCCAAATAGACTCGGTATAGTTGTATTCACAGGCCGATTTTTCAATATTTTTCGGCAATTCATGAATCAATCGTTCACGAGGCTTTTCCATCCCCGCCACATAGCAGCGTTCAGTCTCCAAACTCTCCCCACGAATCAATCGTTCCAGCAATGACTCGCCCTCGCCGACTGACACAATAGTTCCCTTTGGCAACTTGTCTCCAAGCTGCTCATAGAACACACTTACCGCCCCACCGCCTACCACAGTAGCGACAGTTTTTACATAACGCCGCGCTCGCTTCACCCCACGCGCAATCAACCGACGATTGCGCCACAGTTCACCGTAGTACCAAGCCAACATCTTCGCCCCGCCCAGCGCCCCGCGAAGCTTCAGTAGTAAATTTTTAGAATAGAAAAACTCAAAAGCATTCTGTAACGGATTACCGCCGCGCCCACCCACAGGGGCATAAATCTGAATGTCACGCCAGGAAAATACCGTCAACGTCGGTCTAAACTCATCAATAACCCGATCCAATGCTCTGGAATAATCCAATGGCGGCACTGTCCCCAAATCAAAGATCCGCTGTTCCACCTCAGGAAACAACTTGTGGACATGATCCGCAAGATATACAACTCCGATCGGGAAAATTGGATTGCATGGAAGGCGAACGTAGAGGATGCGAGGATTCATGGCTGATTGACCCGTGAAATCGAAGAGATGAGAAACATTTCACATAACTTTACGATAGCACCGACCCTTAAAAATAGCAGCGTTTCAGCTCGAAAACCCTTGACTATCTCTAAAAAACGGTGTGAAAAATACATTCGTAACTATCTTGACAGTTTGCATGATTTAGGGCTGTTAGACTTTTTAAGAATTCCTCCCACACCAACCACTCCTTCAACCATGCCGCAAATCCTTGATCCCGTACCACAGGACCACTCCGATCGCCTCACCTGCACCTATCTGAACTACACAAGCCAAATTCAAGTTGTCCGGATTACCGATATTAAAAATTGGTATTTTGAACGGGTTGTTTTTCCTGGGCAGCGCCTTCTTTTCGTCGCTCCTGGTGAAGCTCATCTCGAAATTCATACCGGAATGATGGCCAGCGCAATTTTGTCTGATACGCTGGCATGTCGCGATTTGGCTATTCCCGATAACGTTCCCCCCGCTCTTCGATCGGATACGTTAGTAGCTTAATTGAACCAGCCTAATTTAAATCCAACCTAAATTTAAAATCATCCTTATTTAGGGAATGCCTCGGTGTTCCCTTCTTTATGGATTTAGATCAACTCATCAGCATCAACCGATCGCCCACCACCGCCGAATGTGCTGCCCACGCATCATCTTGTGTCTCTGGAAAATCTTCCCGAAAATGTCCGCCCCGGCTCTCTTGACGAAACAACGCACTCCGCAAAATCAATCGGCCTACCGTCAATAAATTTCGTAACTCGCCCCACTCCCGCACCAATGATTCGTCATCAATTAGAATTCGTTCCGTAGCCACCAATGTGCGGGATAGAGCTGATCTATCAAACCTCTCAATCCAACTATCCACCTGCACAATCGCTAACTCTAGCACCGCCCTCTCCCGCACGATTCCAGCCGCATTCCACATCAACTCCGGCAATCGCTCTCGCAACTCCAACACCACCGATCGATCGGCCTGATTCACCACCAAACTCGCCGGATTCGAGACTTCTGCCACAACTTCCGATTCATTCGAGACGGGGTTTCTGTGCTTCACCAGTTTAATATCCTTCAACTGAGATCCATACACCACACATTCCAACAGGGAATTACTCGCCAACCGATTTGCGCCATGAACCCCCGTACTCGCAGTCTCACCCACCACATACAGCCCTGGGACTGAACTGCGATTTAAAGCATCACAAGCCACTCCACCCATCCAATAATGCGCCGCTGGACCCACTGGAATCGGCTGCTGAAATACATCAATCCCCCAGTCCTTACAGACTTGCACAATGTTTGGAAATCGATAGAGAACCCGATCGCGGCTAATCACCCGCAAATCCAATCCGACCGATTTCGCGCCTGTTTTTTGTAAATGTCGAAAAATCGATCGGCTCACGACATCACGGGGAGCCAATTCTCCTGACGGATGATCGTCAAACACAAACCGCCGACCTGTGTCATCGATCAGATGTGCCCCTTCACCCCGGACGGCTTCACTAATCAAAAACCGAGGCGCACCCACCACCGTTAATGCCGTTGGGTGAAACTGGACAAACTCCAAATCCCGCACTACTGCGCCCGATCGATGGGCAATCGCTACCCCATCCCCCGTACTCACTCGAGGATTGGTGGTTTGTGAAAACACCTGACCACCGCCGCCCGTCGCCAACACCACCGCCCCCGATCGCACATTTTCAATCACCCCATCAAACAAGAGCCGCACGCCCTGACATTCGCCGTCAATTATCCACAAATCCACCACAAATCCCGGCGACAAAATCTCAATATTCGATCGTCCCAGTACATGCTCCGTCAGGGTCGTGACCACAGCTCGCCCCGTGGTGTCTGCTGCATGAAGCACCCGACGACGGGAATGAGCGGCTTCCAAGGTCAAGGCGATTTTGTTCTCAGATGTACGATCGAAGGCCACACCCAAGGCAATTAAATGCTCGATACAGTCAGGAGCAGTCTCCACCAAAAAACGCACCGCCGCTTCATCACACAACCCCGCCCCCGCCCGCAGCGTATCGATTAAATGCAACTCCGTCGAATCCTCCGGGTCTACCACCGCCGCAATCCCGCCCTGTGCCCAACCACTCGCCGATCGTGACAATTTATCCTTACTAATCAATCCCACCCGCAAATTTCCCGGTAAACACAGCGCACTGTATAGGCCCGCCGCCCCCGCCCCCACCACAATCACATCAAATCTGTCATTAAATCTGCCATCAAACCCGCGAGCATCCACCATCAGAATGTCATCCTAAAAAATAATTAAAAAGCCCCAAAAGCAAAGCACCCCCCATCACTCAAAAACGAGTTCCCCAGAGAGTGCCTAGACTAAAATCAAAAATTTCCCCTTCCCCAACCCCGTCCTTGACTAGGAATTAGGAAGAGAATCGTTCTACCGATATGCACCATTATTAATCCGATCGGCTCCTTCGGTCAGCGCTTCTTCGACTTCAGTGACAGTGAACTGGTCCATGTTGCGCGTCAGAGTCGCGATTTGAGCTTCCGTCAAGCCAGGAATCTTCAGCACATCTTCAACCGAAGCGTAGGGAGAATTTTTTACAATCAATCCCGCTAGCGTTGGGTACATGCCTTGCAACACGCGGAAGTAACGAAGATTCGTATTATTCAAATCTAGCTTCTTACCGAAGGCCGTAGACATTTTGTCTGCGACTTTATTTCGCATAGATTCTTTTTCGACATCCTTGTTGTCGGCCATTGCAGGCTGACTGTAGGCCAGTAGACCCATACAGACAATCGCAATACTAATAGCTGACAACCATCGAACTAAACGCTTCATAAAATCAGTCCTCCCGAACCCAATTAGACACAAAACACAACATTAAATCTAGCAACTATCATCGGGCCTGAGCGTACATCGTTGCAAGAAGAAACCTTTTTTTGATTCCCAATGCTCTTAATCTGTCAGTTCCTAGCGTCCTGATGGGTCAGAAACGTGCCCAATTCACCAAATAAACAGGCATGAGTCTGCGTCGGAACGTCATAGCCCTTTAGCTCCACACTATGCAACTGAAAGGGATCGTAATCAGTTAGGGCTAACGATTGGTAGGTCAGTTCCCCGATCGCCACATCACAGCCCAGTTGTTTAGTCGCGGATTCCAGACGAAAGGCCGCATTCACCGTATCGCCTAGAGCCGTATAGTCAGGCCGATCGCCGCTTCCTGTGTTGCCTACCATCGCAAACCCTGTATTCACTCCTGCACCAATCCGCAGCGGAAATGGAACCGGAAACTGCGCGGAAACCTCTTGGGTCATCTTATAAATCTCACGAACTGCTTCCAACGCAAGCATCATTTCCCCTGGTCCGACAACATCGCTCCCATGGATCCACACGGCCATGATTGCATCGCCAATATATTTATCAACCCAGCTTCCATATTTACGAATAATCTCGCCTGATCGGCGGAACCACGTCCCAATCATCTCCGACAGCACTTGTTCATCCAACTGCCTCGTCAGCACCGTAAAGTCCCGAATGTCTATCACCAATACCGAAATCAAGCAGCGCACATGTAACGCAGCTGTTGCGGTGAAATCTCGTATTTCTGCATCAGAGGAGGGGACATAGGGCCGTCGAGGCGGCGCATAAAAATCCAGTTCGGTCTGCCCAAAGGTGAGACGATCGCCACTTCTCAAGGTCACGGGCACACTCACGCGACGGCCATTAACAAAGGATCCGTTGCGACTGCCCAAGTCAATCAGGTATACCTCACCTGTTTCCATGCTCTGAAGCATCGCGTGGTTCCGAGAGATCCATCGATCGCCCAGTATGAAATCATTCTCCTCGCCTCGCCCAACCGTCCAGCAAGTTCCAATCGCCAACGGTAACTGCTGACGATCGGATCCGGTGTGCAATGAGAGATGAGGAGATAAAAACTGTGGCTCTAGCGTAGTCACAACAAATCAAACTCAAAAGGTTTTCATTAAAAGATTTGTGAGGTGATGCGGGATCAGGCTCAAAACCGATCGCATGTTTAATCCTACTTCAGTCCACACAAAAATTCACCTCTGATCTATTTTAATTTAGCCATTCCAAATTCAAAACGCCGATGTATTGGCGGATGTATTGAAAGTTTTACCCAGGAAAGACTTATTATTTTTTGATACAGGGGGACGATCGCTGAGAGGATTTTCCACCACATTAATGACCAATGTGCCCAAGTTGGCAGCAGAAGGGAACCTTTTTGAATTTGGAATTGCTGATTGGGTGAGCATTTTGTAATGGGTGTGCAGACTTCGCTAGAATAAGGGGATTCCATTTGCGTGAATTGCTCCCGAGAATTGAACCCATGAGTACTACGTCGTCGATCGTGATTAATAAGAAAAAAATGAAGAATCCGCCTCTGGAGGTGGTTCAGTTGGGGGATAAGATGTTGCGTCAGCCCGCTAAACGGGTCACTAAAATTGACGAGGAACTGCGGGAGACTGTGCGAAAAATGTTGCAGACAATGTACAGCCAAGATGGGATTGGATTGGCAGCTCCGCAAGTCGGTATTAATAGACAAATCGTGGTGATTGACGTGGAAACCGATAAACCGGATATTGAGCCACTTGTCCTCATTAATCCGGTGATTAAGAGACTCGGCGGGGAAAAGGTCTCCGATCAAGAAGGTTGCTTGAGCGTAGTGGGTGTTTTTATGGATGTGGTTCGTCTTGATGTAGTGGAAGTTAGCTACAAAGATGAGTATGGACGACTGAAGACCTTGACTGCCGATGGCTTGCTGTCTCGGGTGATTCAGCATGAAGTGGATCATCTGAATGGCATCCTGTTCGTCGATCGAATCCCGAACCATCTCGCCCTCGGACAAGAACTGAAAAAGCAAGGATTTTCTTTGAAGACCGTAAAAGCAATAGCCTAAATTCTATTGCCCCTTAAATCCATTTTGACAATTAATGAGAGAATTAAATTATGATGACAACAAAAAGTAGTACGTTTCTGGGACTTTCTTGTGTAGCGGCGATCGCGGCGGTTGGTTGTGTATTTGAGCTGACCTCAGGTACGCCGGATTGGGGGAGTGCGCTGACAACAGGTATTCTGGTGATTACGATTCCCGTAAGCATATGGGCATTCTTAGAAGCAGTGAAAGATGCGAAATCTAATCTTTAATTGGATTGAGATTGTATCTTAATGTTCACTAGACTAAAATGATGACTAACTGTGACTGAATATTAGCGTTGGCTGCCAATGTTTGGGTGGAATTGTGGAATTCATACTAGTGGCTTCGTTACGTCAAATTGAACCGGGAGACAATTCAACCCTGTCTCGTTACTCATTGGTTGCGGGTTGCAGCTTGGCCATGGGGCGTGACCTAGATTGCCCAATACCCGTCGATCCATTGATCTACGGATCAGTATCACGGCGACATGCCGAAATTCGCCCAGTGACCACATTCGGCATGGAATCTCGCTGGTGGATTTGTGATCTCAATAGTTCCAATGGCACGTTTGTGAATGGTCAGCGCCTTGTGGGTTGCCAAGTTTTGCAGGATGGCGATCGGATTGTTCTGGGTCAGAATGGTCCAGAGTATAGATTTGATCAAGTATCGCAAGAATCTAAATCGATCGCAAACGATAAGAGCCTTACGCCGATCGGACGCAATTCGTTATTCAAGCGTTCTGGGCTATCAGAATACAATAAAGACAACTACGCCAATGTTGCGACGAGTTCCAAAGACCCCGATCGAGTCACGTTGACGCAGTTATTACCTATTCTTTCGACCGGGTTAGAGATTCGACGCAAAGCCTATATCTTTCCTGCTGTGGTGACAATTGTGGCCGTGGTGTCGTTGTTTTTTACCGTGGGAAATCAGCGATCGTTCAATGGGATTTTGGCTTCATATTTGGGCCTTGCCGCCTATTATCGGGTCTATCAACTCTGTGGCAAACCGAAGGCGTGGTGGGTGATTCTGTTAGTGGGATTGAGTACGGTGGGGCTGATTCTGAGTCCGGTATTTTTAGTATTTGTTAAAGTGTTTCGATCGATTTTGCCGGGACAAATTTCACCTAATGATGTGAATTTAATTAATATGTTCTTTGGTGCAGGGCTGATGGAGGAGTTGCTGAAAGCCTTGCCGTTACTGGTTTTAGCATTGATTGGATTGGGGCAATCGCCTCGGTGGCGCGATCGGTATGGTATTCAAGAACCGTTGGATGGAATATTATTTGGAACCGCGTCGGCCATGGGGTTTACGTTGCTTGAAACGATGGGGCAGTATGTTCCGGCCATTATTCAAAATACAATGTTGCAGGTGGGGGCTGATGCGAGTGAAGCGCAAGGGTTACAGATTTTAATTGCGCGGTTACTGGGTTCTATTGCGGGACATATGGCCTATAGCGGATATTTTGGCTATGCTATTGGGCTGGCCGTTTTGAAACCACGCGGTGCGGTGGTGACATTACTTGTCGGCTATTTGACGGCAGCGCTATTGCATACGATGTGGAATTCAGTCGGAGGAATCCCCTTTATTGGTCCCTTTGCTTTAGCGACGATCGGATTATTATCCTATGCCTTACTTGGCGCGGCGATTTTGAAAGCACGATCGTTGTCCCCCAATCGTGAAAAGAACTTTGCCACGCGATTGGGCTAGAGCTTTACTATTTATTATTTTCATCATCATAGTGAGGAATAGTGAGGAAAAGGGCTAAATCTATGATGCAAGTATTACAACGAAGATTGACATTTGAGGAGTTTCTGGAGACCTATCCAGAAGACGATCGAGGAATTTCTAGCATTTGCCCAGAAATGGGACAAGCAATATCCAACGATTAGTAAATTTCTGTTGGCAAATTGGGACAACGATCGCGCTATAGGTATCGCTTCTGAACTTGAACCGAATTCGCCAACAGAATCATTCATTCACGGATTCTCATTCACCCCATGGCTCTAAGCAAAATACGCTTCTAAATCATCCGAACCACCAATTAACGTCCCGTCAATAAAGACCTGAGGAACCGTCAACGCACCTGTCGCCGCTTTCAACGCCTTCGAGCTAACATCTTTACCAACGGTTATTTCTTCATAACTCAGTCCCCGATCGGCCAACATTTCCTTGGCTTTTGCACAGAACGGACAGCCTTTTTTAGTAAATAGAAACACATTTTTTGGCTTCACTGCATTCGGATTAATGTAATTAAGCATCGTCTCCGCATCCGAAACCTTAAACGGATCTCCCGGTTCTTCCGGTTCAATAAACATCTTATCGACAACGCCGTCCTTAACAATCATCGAATAACGCCACGATCGTTTTCCAAAGCCCAAATCAGCCTTGTCAACTAACAGCCCCATTTCCTCCGTAAACTGACCATTGCCATCCGGAATAAACCGAACATTCTCCGCTTGTTGATCCTTCGACCATTCCTCCATAACAAACCCATCATTCACCGACAAACAAACAATCTGATCTACGCCATTTTCATGAAACGCAGGAGCTAATTGGTTGTAACCCGGCACATGGGTCGAAGAACAGGTCGGTGTGAACGCACCCGGCAGTGAAAATACAGCAACAGTGCGTCCGGCAAATAAATCATCGCTCTTAATATCAACCCATTCACCATTCTCTCTCGCACGAAATGTCACACTCGGTACTTTTTGACCTTCGCGATTTTGAAATACCATAAGGACTCCTAAGATTTAATTCAGTAACAATGGTTTTGTTGCTTGAACTAAAGCGTAGTCGAAATGACTTCGAGTTGTCAAGTATTTTTAGCCGTGCCACACTGCGGTAGGATTGGGGCGGATCTTGGTGAAACTTGGAGAACTAGCATGGCAACCCGCGTCATTATTGTGCGTCACGGCGAAAGTACCTATAACGTCGAAGGTCGAGTTCAAGGCCACTGCGATAAATCAACCCTTACGCAGCGCGGGCAAGCTATGGCGACTCAAGTGGGAGAGGCTATTGCCAGCATCGCGATCGATGCGGTTTACAGCAGCCCCTTCCAGCGCACCCGCCAAACCACAGCACTCATCATGGCCGATCGGGCCGATAACACGACCATTCTCTACAACGACGATCTGAAAGAAGTAAACCTAAAACTTTGGGAAGAGTTGCTTTTTACAGACATCGAGGCTAAGTTTCCAGACCAAATGGACCAATGGCGATCGGCTCCTCACAAGCTTCACCTTAAAGGGACTGCCGCCGATGCTACTGAGGTTGATGCCTATCCGATCGTGGATCTTTATGAACAAGCCACTCGCTTCTGGAATGACACGCTTCCAAAACACCCAAATCAAACGCTCCTTATCGTTGCCCACAGCGCCATTAACCGGGCATTAATCAACACTGCCATAGGATTGACTGCGATCGAACACCAGCGCCTCGAACAATCTAACTGCTGCATCAGCGTTCTGAATTTTTCGGGTCAATTCGGTGAACCGGTTCAAATCGAATCCCTCAACCTCACAGCCCATCTCGGCGAGCCGCTTCCTAAACTTAGGCACGATCGGATCAAGCGCCTATTGTTAGTGCGTCACGGTGAAACCAACTGGAACCGCGAGGGTCGTTTTCAAGGTCAAATCGATATTCCCTTAAATGAATATGGTCAACACCAAGCCAAGCAAGCTGGAGACTTTTTAAAAGCCGTAAAAATTGATGCTGCGGTGACGAGTTCGATGTCACGGCCAAAAGAAACTGCCGAGTTGATTCTGAACCATCATCCACACATTGAACTAACAGAACGAAGAGACCTTTGGGAAATCAGTCATGGAACCTGGGAAGGAAAGCTAGAGTCTGAAATTCGATTAACGGATAGTGAATTGCTAGATGCATGGCAAGCAAAACCAGAAACCGTACAGATGCCCGAAGGTGAAAATTTAAACGATGTGTTTGAACGCGCGATCGTAGCTTGGAACGATATTGTTCAAAATGCCACACCGGGAACCACAACGCTAGTGGTCGCTCATGATGCGATTAATAAAGCAATTCTCTGTCACGTTACGGGAGTCGGACCGGAATCATTCTGGAGTTTCAAACAAGGCAACGGAGCCGTCAGCGTAATTGATTATCACAAAGGCGATACCCATCCGCCTGTATTGCGCGCCGCCAATATTACCGTTCACCTCGGCGGCATCCTCGACAAAACAGCCGCAGGAGCGCTTTAGAAATGCTCGAATTTCTCCAACAAGTCCGTATCCTTGACCCTAGTGCAAACCACGATCGCATTGGGGATGTGCTGCTTGATAATGGCACCATCAAAGCGATCGGTCCCACCTTGCCAATTCCCCATTCCGCCGTGGTCTTTGATAGTCAAGGCTGTGTTTTTGGTCCCGGCTTAACGGATTTGTATAGCCGATCGGGAGAACCCGGCCATGAAGAACGAGAGACTTTAGAATCATTACTTGAATCTGCTATTTCTGGCGGATTCACTAATCTCAATCTCCTGCCCAACACGACTCCCCCCTTAGACAATTCAGGTCAACTGACTTCGATGCGGCATAGGGCAAATACTCTGTCGGCGATTGGTCCCAAAGTTCAATTCTGGGGCGCACTCACGCTTAATACCGCAGGCCAGCAATTGTGTGAATTCAGAGAACTAGAACCCCACGTAATAGGCTTTTCAGACGGAAAACCTGCACCTGCCGCCCTGATGTTGCGCCGAATACTGGACTACCTGCAACCCCTCGGCAAACCTATTATGCTGTGGCCCTGTGACGTAGATCTCACGGGTAACGGTACTATTCGTGACGGCGTAAATGCCCTGAAATTTGGCTTGCCCGGTATTCCATCCAGCGCCGAGGCGGTTCCGATCGCGATGATTCTAG
The DNA here is from genome assembly GCA_026389365.1 of Cyanobacteriota bacterium. Taxonomy (GTDB): domain Bacteria; phylum Cyanobacteriota; class Cyanobacteriia; order Leptolyngbyales; family Leptolyngbyaceae; genus JAAFJU01. The sequence continues at coordinate 49,403 of JAPLHZ010000113.1, read as the reverse complement.
AGCTACTGCGGGAAATCCAGACTCCTGTTCATCTGATGCGAATCTCCACGGCCCGCGCAGTGGAACTGATTGCGGCGGCCAAATCTGAGGGCTTACCCATCACCGCTAGCGTCACTTGGCAACATCTTCTGTATGACACCAGCGATCTCCAGAACTATGATCCAAATTTTCGACTTTTATCACCACTGGGCAATCGGATCGATCGGATTTCGCTACTTCAAGCCATTAAATCTGGCGTAATAGATGCGATCGCAATCGACCATAGTGGCTATACCTACGAGGAAAAAACCGTTGCATTTGGAGAAACAATTCCTGGTGCGATCGGCTTTGAATTGGCGCTAGCTGAACTTTGGAATGCCTTAGTTAAATCTGAAACATTAACAGCCCTAGAACTTTGGCGCAGCCTCAGCCAACGGCCTATGAGCTGTTTGAATCAAACCCTGCAATCAATCCAACCGGAGAACCTGCAATCTTTAATTCTATTTAATCCAAATGAGCGTTGGTCGGTGACTGAACAAACTTTAAATTGCCGATCGCATAATACTCATCTTTTGAACCAAACTATTCAAGGCAAAGTAATTAAAACTTGGTGTTCATAGAACAATAATCTCGATCGCACTCTAAACGAACGATCAAGTATTGTGCTATTTTCAGCATCTCAATTATTTTAATTTTAACGATCGTCCTCGCCAAGTCCAGCCCCAGCCCGTTTCGGTTTTGACCCAAGAGGCCAGGGCAATAGCCGCTATAACCAGTCCGCCGATCCCACTCAACCACCAATAATTCGCAGAAAGATTCATCACCTTATTGACTCGCTGACGGATTTGCCATTGCGGAATCAAAAGAATAACAGACGCGATCGCAAGCAATCCTAAACACCAAATCTGTAGATTATTTCCTGTTGAATAAGCCGTCATCAAAGGATCCGCCGCCCAAGGATCAGATACGATCGCCTGCCACAAATTATTTGTCGTTAATCCTACATTCAACCAAGGCAATGTAAAGACTAAGAATGCGATCGTGGCTGAATATAATGTTGCTTTTGTATTTCGCCGAGATCCTAGATGCCAATTTTTAGTCCAGCCTTCCCACAGCGCCCCGAAGGTTCGATACATTCGCAATAGTGCTAAATCACCGAGATAGCCAAAGTGTAAGGAGAGTCCCGCACCCTGAATCGCCCGCGCCAATTCCACGTCTTCCACAATTTCCGATCGCAACGCCCGATGTCCGCCAACCCGATCGTAAGCACTGCGTCGAAACAACATAAAGGGACCCACGGCAAACATACTCTCATTTTGCGCATCAGCAATCTCAGCGGGCTGAAACGCCAAGGCAAACATACTGGCAACAATAGGTTGAGCAATCCACTCGCCAAGACAGCCGCAAACAATGGTCGGCCAGCCCGTTAGTAAATCCCACTGATTGGTCTTAGCTGCCACCACAGCGGTCTCAATTGCGCCCGGTTTAAGCTGTACATCAGCATCAATGAACAATACATAGTCGCCTGTCGCCCGATCCATCGCCTGCGCACAAGCCCAATTTTTGCCCATCCAAACTTCACCCGTGGGCCGATCGCCTCCCTGGATAATCTGCAATCGATCGTCACCTTCTTGATCAAGTTTTGTCAAAATATCCCAAGTGCGATCGCTGGATTGATCGTCTACAACCCAAACAGAAAGCTGCTTTGAGGATAGATTGGTACTGTTTAAAACCGATCGGACACAGGCTTCAATATTGTCAGCTTCGTTATAAGCCGGAATCATCACATCCACTCGATCGGCAAAATTAGGCGGGAGAGACGATCGCATCAAGCGATATTTGGATGCATTTTGCACTACAGGAATTAATCGTCCCGCAAAAACTGAACTAACAAAGCCACCGATCGTCACCAGTCCTGCACTTGATGCAACCATTACCCAACCGAAGATCTCGCTCCCCATTGCCCGTTCCTGTTTGAAGATCAAGTCTGGTATTGTTACATAATACTTAGACATAGATCTGACAAGTTAACTTGGCGTTTCCTGTAAGAAAAGTACTTTTTTGATTTCAAAATTTTCAGATAGTTCGTCATTTCTTTTCTCAGACGTTTAGCAGAGCGGTTATAACAATGCCTCGTGTACTTATTATTGATGATGATCCCGCGATCGCAGAGTTGGTTGCGGTCAACCTAGAGATGGCAGGTTATGAGGTCAGTCTCGCGGCGGATGGCATTAAAGGACAGGCAATGGCCTTGCAAATGCAGCCTGATTTAGTCATGCTCGATTTGATGTTGCCTCGTGTGGATGGTTTTACGGTGTGTCAACGACTACGACGCGATGAGCGCACAGGTGAAATCCCTATTTTGATGTTGACGGCATTGAGCCAGACCGAAAATAAGGTCGAGGGTTTCAATGCTGGGGCCGATGATTACATGACTAAACCGTTCGAGGTGGAAGAATTATTAGTTCGGGTGCGAGCGCTCTTGAGGCGAACCGATCGAATTCCCCAAGCGGCCAAGCATACTGAGATTCTAAATCATGGTCCCATGACCCTAGTGCCAGAACGTTTTGAGGCAATCTGGTTCAACCGCACCGTTAAGCTAACCCATTTAGAATTTGAGTTATTACATTGTTTGCTTCAACGCCATGGCCAAACAGTGTCACCGAGCGAAATTCTCCGAGAGGTGTGGGGCTACGATCCTGATGATGACATTGAGACCATTCGAGTCCATGTCCGTCACCTGCGAACTAAACTTGAACCAGAACCCCGCCATCCTCAATACATTAAGACCGTCTACGGCGCGGGATATTGTCTCGAACTGCCTGCCACCGATGTGATGCAACCCCCGATCGGTGGTTAGTTAACATTTAAAATAAACAACAAATAAAATAAACAACAAAAAGTGGGCGACTCATTAAGTTGAATCGCCCACTTTCATATCACGCAATTAAACCTGAACTTAGAGCCTAGGGCGCAAGGGCATTCCCACGGATCAGACTACCGATGGTTTTCGCGGTGATCTTCAACTGGGTGAATGGATTTGCTGGAACAACACGTTTGTAGAGATAGCTATCGAACGTTAGCTTCTGAACATCAATGTCACTACACATTTCCACAAACGCTTCACGAGTTGCGTCGCTGCGGTAGAACACACGCTGGAGAATATCCAACACCAAATAGGTGATGCCGTATTCCTTATCCCAACGCTTAATGTAGACCTTTAGATCTGCTTCAGTCGGGATTCTAGCGCCATTTTCAGAAAATTCAACGATCGCTTCTGCACACATGCGAGCCGATTTCGCTGCAAAATAGATGCCTTCACCCGACGACTTGGTGACCGTTCCTGCCGCATCACCCACTAAAGCAACCCGACCGACAACCCGACGCGGTCTTGGATGTTCAGGAATAGGATGAGCTTCAACGCGAATAATCTTACCGCCGCGTAGCTTTTCTGCTGCACGAGTCCGAATTCCGGCTTGGAGTTTCTTGATCTGGGCTTGGTTGGGCTTCATGGTCCCGGTTCCAACGGCAACGTGGTCGTGTTTTGGAAACACCCAAGCATAGAAGTCCGTGGATACGTCGTCTCCGACATACATCTCAGCCAAATCATCGTAATATGCCATCTTGTCAGGTGGCAGCATGATCCGTTCTTGGAACGCGATCGCATAGTTGTAATCGCCCGCATCAATTGCCTTGGCAACCCGCGAGTTTGCGCCATCCGCACCTACCACTAGATCCACAACCAGTTTCTTATCAACACCCTCAATTCCATTGGAATGATCCGCGTAGTGGAGGGTGTAAGACCCAGTACTTGTGGTGGGTAGCTCCAATTTATACATGGTGCCATTAATCAGCTTTGCACCCAACGATGCAGCCCGGTTACGCAAGAAGTCATCGAATACTTCCCGGCGAACCATACCAATGTATTCATCCTTCTTCAGAGTCTGACCGATGTCTACTTCAACGTCTGAAGGCGAAATCATCTTCATCCGTCGAACTTTACGATCGATGATGCTTTCCGGTAAATCGAATTCTTCCACCATACAAAGTGGAATCGCACCACCGCAGGGTTTCACATTGTCTAACTTGCGCTCAATTAAGAACGTCTCAATCCCAGCTTTTGCCAAGACTTCCGCCGCACAGGATCCAGCCGGACCTCCACCAACAACAGCTACGCGTAGTGCCAAAGCCCTATCTCCAAATAACGTCTAGAACTTAACAAATGCGATCGTAGCATGGAGAATTTGGTCGCTGGGTGGGTCCGATACAAAGTTGAAACAGAGCTTAACATCAGGCACTGAAAGCACTGAAAGCCGCGCCAGCGTAAAAAGCTCCGAAAATTTTAATAATTGAATAATTCCTGATGAACGGTGCTCCTCAAATTCAAATTTCCAACTAGGACGTGTGCGACAAGTTCAGACTCATTGTTCTAGGAATTATCGAGATGCTAACGGAGGAGGACACGCCATTAATTACGTGAATTTTCAATAAGATTGAGCGGTTTCTGGCGATTTTTCCGGATTCTGTGAGGCTAAGGTGAAGAGCAGATTAGGAAACTATTAAAAAATTCAGTAAACATACTGGATTTGAGTGTCACGTCACTTACCGTTATGAATTATGCCGGGAAATCAATTGCTCTAAATGATTATTTCTCTACACAATTTTAGGCAACCCACCATGAATCTAATTCTACAGATCATCTACCGATTTGGTATTTTAGTCCCCCTCGGGTTCTGTGCGTCTCAGGTCGTCGGTGCGGTGGTCCTTGGCCCCGTTGCAGTACCTGTAACCCAGGGAACCACTGCCTTTGGATCGTCCAAAGATATTTTCGTGCCCCAACCGAATCATCCGCCTCTATTCACGCAAGGTTCTGGAACACGCTAGGAATCCGAACTTGTGACGGATACAAGCTCGTACCAGTGATACAAGTGATACAGATGTATATCATCAATAGATCAGTCTAAGCTTTAGAGTGAATAAGGCAATGATGATTCAGATGATGTGTAAGAGGCGATTTGATGACGGTGAATCCGCAGGACTATGCCAATATCGATTTGGCTCCTCTAATTGACCATTCTCTACTAAGTCCCAGTGCGATCGGATTGCAGGTAGAGCAGTTTTGTAATGAAGCGGATTTGCGCGGATTTGCCGCAGTCTGTGTACCGCCTTGTCATGTCAAGAAGGCCGTTGAACTACTGCATAACAAAAAGCCAAGGGTCTGCACAGTAATTGGGTTCCCCACAGGATTTTCAACGAGTTCCACGAAATTATATGAAGCCCTTGAAGCGGCAGAGTTTGGGGCGACGGAATTGGATGTGGTGCTTAATATTGGTTGGCTAAAAGAAGGCCGATCGGATGATGTGCATCGAGAAATCGCTCAAATTTGTGAGGAAACGGGATGCATGATTAAGGCAATTTTGGAAATGGCGCTGCTGACGGATGGAGAAAAACGTCTAGCGGCAGAGCTAGCGATGGATGCAGGAGCCGCCTTTTTGAAAACCAGCACGGGTTGGGTTGGCGGAGCAACGGTGGAAGATGTGCGAATTTTGAAGGAAATTAGTCGCGATCGGGTTGGCATCAAGGCATCGGGGGGCATTCGGACCCTGGAAAAAGCCATGGAATTAGTACTAGCCGGGGCGACTCGGATTGGAACGTCTCGGGGGATGGAATTGCTGAAGGCTCAGCAAAGTGGGCGATAAGTACGCGATAAGTGGGCGATAATTATAAGTGGGCGATAATTATAAGTGGGCGGTAATTCAGTAGACGAGAATTCTCGAAAACTCTATGAGCAATATTCTATGCGGGACATCTTAATGAACAGCAGCTTATGAATAGCGATCGGGATGAACGTAATGCCCGAACCTACCGCGTCACAGGAATCAATCTTCGTAGCAAACCGTCCGGGGAAGCCGATCGGATGATGACGATTTTGACGAAAGAGGCGGGATTGATTCGCGTGATTGCGCCTAGTGCCCGGAAGCAGAAGTCCAGCTTATCGGGCCGCAGTTCATTGTTTGTGGTGAACGACTTACTAATTGCGCGGGGCAAGTCCATGGACAAAATTACCCAGGCAGAGTCAATTGAATCGTTTCCAAAACTCGCCCTCGACATTCGTAAACTCACCGCCAGCCAATACCTAGCCGAACTCGCCCTCCAGCAAGCCCAGAGCGATCAATCTCAGGAAGGGCTGTTTTATCTTTTGATGGAACATTTACATCGATTGCAAGCCGCTGCACCCGGAGAAATCTTGGCTCGGTTGACCCATGCGATCTATCAACTTTTAGCAATAGCTGGAGTTGCCCCGCAGATGTATCGCTGTTGTTTGAGTGGAGAAATCCTAGCGCCTGAAGTGGGGAATCCGGTGTGGCGAGCGGCGTTTAGTGTAGAGGCGGGCGGGGCGGTGACGTTGGCCGCATTGGCAGCTTGGCGATCGGAGCAGCAAGGTGAAATCCCAGAAGACGATCGGGAAATACAGGCTGGATCTGGAGCGGTGACGGCAAGGGCTGCGGTGACTCGGGTTGCAGAACGTCCTGTGCGGCTCTATTCTCCCAAACAAGCCTCTCGGCCCACTCAGCTTGGAGCTATTCAAATGACGCTGATGCAGCAACTGTCGGGGAACGAGTTACCCTATTTGGATCCAGAAACCCTTCCCCAAGGCATGAATCCCGATATGGCATGGCGATCGATTGAACGACTTTTACGCTCCTGTGCTCATTACCATTTCGATCGACCAATCCGATCGGCGACATTGGTGGATCAACTCTTTTAGTGGATCAGCTACGTAATCCATGTTTTAGAGTGTTTTAAGATACTCGTCATGCAAAATAGATCGGTGATTCGTCCGTCTTTGAATAAGATGCAGGTGCTAAACTGTAAACATCAATTTTCGCATCTATATATTAAGGATCTTCAAATCTCCTAAAGTCTCGTCCTCGCTTTCATTCCGTGATGATTTTCCTGCTCCATATTAGGCTATGAAACCCGGCAGTATGCACAATCCTGTGTCCCCCCAACCACCCCGAAAAACAACGCCCCCAACGTCCGGAACCCCCACTTCCCGTGGAAAATTAACGGGACTTCAGGGCAGACCATTTGGCGATGAATCAAAAGTTATTCCATTCGATAAGGCCAAGGTATTGCTTCAAGATTCTTCAGGCCCATCAATGCCGCCGCTTGACAATACTGAGCATCCGACACTTGATGGTGTTGAGACTAAAAAGCCCTTGGAATCGGCGGAAGTCCCTATTCCTGAACAGCAAGGCTTTCTTCCGGTATTAAAAAATCGTGCTTTCTTGACGCTGTGGTCAGGTCAGGTTTTTTCGCAGTTGGCCGACAAGGTTTACTTGGTCCTAATGATTGCGCTGATTGCGTCCCGGTTTCAACAGGACGACCAACCCATCAGCGGGTGGGTATCTTCGACGATGATTGCCTCAACGATTCCGGCGATTTTATTTGGCTCTATTGCTGGTGTTTATGTCGATCGATGGTCCAAGAAAGGCGTTTTAGTTGCGACCAATTTGTTGCGTGGACTGTTGGTTTTTTCGCTCCCGGTGATGTTGTGGGCGGTAAAAGATTGGGCACCTTGGGGCGAGACTCCGGTGGGGTTTGCATTGATGTTGGTAATCACATTTTTGGTGTCCACCTTGACGCAGTTCTTTGCGCCTGCTGAACAATCGGTGATGCCGCTTTTGGTTGAGAAGGAAAATCTTCTATCTGCTAATTCGTTGTACACCACCACGATGATGGCCTCAGTGATTATTGGATTTGCGGTTGGGGAGCCGCTGTTGGCGTTGGCTGATCAGCTTTTTTCAGGCTTGGGCGTGATGGATTTAGGCAAAGAACTGGTGGTGGGCGGCGGTTATGCGATCGCAGGTCTATTACTTCTATTGCTTAAAACAGGCGAAGTCCCCGTCGATAAAACGATCGAACGTCCCCACGTATTTGCCGATATTAAAGATGGCTTGAACTACCTCGGCAAGCAGGCCCATGTGCGAGCGGCCTTAATTCAGCTTGTGATTTTGTTCTCAGTGTTTGCTGCATTGTCGGTGTTGGCGGTGCGGTTGGCAGAAGTGATGCCCGAAATCAAATCGTCACAGTTTGGCTTTTTGTTGGCAGCTGGCGGACTGGGTATGGCCATGGGTGCGACGTTGTTGGGCAACTTTGGTCAGCGAATTTCAAACAATCGCCTTGCGCTCTATGGCTCGACGGGCGTGGCGGCGGCATTGTCGGCATTGGCATTCACGTACACTCATTTCTGGCCGTCCTTTGGGTGTTTAGCATTGGTGGGATTTTTTGCGGCGGCGATCGGGATTCCTATGCAAACCACGATTCAACAAGAAACCCCAGAAGACATGCGGGGTAAGGTGTTTGGCTTACAAAACAATGCGGTGAACATTGCTTTAAGTTTGCCCTTGGTGTTGGCGGGCATTGGAGAATCGGCGCTGGGATTGAAAGTTGTGTTTTTATGTTTGTCGGCGATCGTGCTGGGTGGCGGAGCATTGACTTGGTATATCACTCGGGACGGCATTGCCGAGACTGAAGTTTAAGTGTCTGTTAAATGTCCGTCCTCACCCATAATGGACGGAGACTCAAAGATGATTTAAGCCCATTTAGGACACAACGGTAGAAAATATGCATATTGCTTGGTTAGGGAAAAAGTCGCCCTTTTGTGGCAACGTTACCTACGGTCGAGAAGTCACAAATTCACTCCTCGATCGCGAGCATCACGTTAGCTTTTTTCACTTTTCCCAAGACGATAATGAAGAAGAGCATAGTCCTGAATTTGCTCCTAATTTTCAGGAAGTAACCATTCCGTTTTTGTTCAAATCTCAGATTTACACGTTGCCCAAGTTACGATCGAGCAAGCTTCTGTACCGGGCACTTCGACGGTTGAAACCTGATGTGGTCCATGCATCACTCACATTGTCGCCCCTTGATTTTCGGTTGCCGGAATTGTGTGAAGACTTGGATGTGCCGTTGGTTGCGACCTTTCATCCGGCCTTTGATAATCAGGTGCGAAACTGGGCTTCGGGGACTCAGTATTTGATGTATCAGCTTTATGCCCCCGCGCTGGCTCATTACGATCGGGTGATTGTTTTCTCGTACTTGCAGAAAGATCTGTTGATCAAGTTAGGCGTGGGGAGCGATCGGATTGCCGTGATTCCCAATGGCGTTGATGTAGATAAATATTGCCCCAGTTCCATCCCGAAAAAAGACATGGCAATGCGGCAAGCTTGGGGCACCGATCATATTTTTGTATATCAAGGTCGTATTGCACCAGAGAAAAATGTTGAAGCGCTACTTAAAGCCTGGAAAGCGGCGAATATGGGCGTTGACAGTCGGTTGTTGATGGTGGGGAGTGGACCATTATTGTCATCGTTGAAGGCGCAGTACGGTGAGGAGATTGGAGTGGAATGGCTAGGATTTGTGGCGGAGGAAAGTCGGCGGATTGAGATTTTGCGTAGTGCGGATGTGTACATTTTGCCGTCGCTGGTTGAAGGATTATCGTTGTCACTCCTCGAAGCTATGGCTTGTGGATTGGCCTGTATTGCGACGGATGCGGGTGCGGATGGGGAAGTGCTGGAGCAAGGGGCAGGGATTATTATGCGGACCAATCAGTCGGTGGCGACTCAGTTGCAAACCTTGTTACCGTTGTTTCGCGACCATCCAGGATTGACGCAATTGTTGGGACAAAAGGCTCGCGATCGGGTTTTGGAACGGTATACCTTGAGCCAGAACATTACCGATGTGGAGGCATTGTATGCGGAGGTCTGTCAGCAGGGCAAGATGGCTCCCGTGGCGAGTAGTCTTCGGGCTTCGTTCGGGTTAACCAAAGGACTGTCTTCTCGGGAGAAATTTGGTAATTTTTGAACAGACGGGTGAAGGCTACCTAATATTTTTGGCGTTGCTGATTCACGGTATGAGGACTAGATTCTTAGAATAATTTTTCGGCACTTAAAGAAATTTCTTCATACCTTAAATCTACAACGCCAAAGTCTAATATTTTTGGACAAGGTAGGGTTGTAGTTAGAATTAATGAGAACTGGCATCCTCTCTGCTCTAAAGTCATTAATGCACATCATGAAGGACTAAAATGTGACTTATATACCAAATCAGTATACTTACTGAGAGAATTATTAACTAATGCTTGATGCAAACCTAAGTTGATACAAGGTTCCGGTGAGATTCGAGGAGGCAGGAAACCCAAGGGGTGATGGCTTAGTCGTTAATAGAGTGGTGATACGGAGTGAATCTATATGGATAGTTATATCTACCGAGTATCAATTTATACATCAGGCTGTCATGCATCTTACCGATCTGGGAACTCCCAACTTTAATCTATGTCTACTCGTTCTGTTATTTTTTGCTTACAGCTCATAAATCTGATCGCAATTAGCCAGCTTAGCTCTGCCGTTGCGTCCCCAAGTTTACTGCCTCGCCTCGCTCCTACTTCAAGCCCACAACAATATAGACCGCCTGCCCGCGAAACGCCACTGCGAACAGATACCGCAGGAGTTCGGTTAAGTGAGGAGAAAGGACAATCGGTTGTGACCCAAAGTACAATAGCAACGGAACGTCCGATCGCATACCAACTTGCGATCGGCAGCCTAATAGAATGCGTTCAAACCCTTACTCCCAAATTGCCTACCAAATTTCCTATAAGTTCTTCCACAGTTTCAAAGCCTAAATTACTCCTGATCCCGAACCAATCCCAACCCAACCAACGCCCCAATCAATAAACCGCCCAAATGTCCCACCCCACTCACATTGGGATTAACTGCATCAAACGCAGTTTGTAAAATGACAATTAAGGCGATCGATCGTAGCCATTGTTTCGCAACTAGATCACCCTTACGCCAGCCCTTCCAATAGATCGCTACCATCACACCAATCATCCCCATAATCGCTCCAGAAGCACCGATCGCACTCATAGTTCCGGCCCCGGTCATGCTTGATAAAACAGCCAGGAGAATCATGGAGCCGATTCCTGCGGTGAAATATGCGATCGCATAGCGCAATGTCCCCAGACGTGATTCGACAAATGCGCCGACAATCATTAAGCCCAACATATTGAAGAGTAAATGGACAATGCTACTAGGATCATGCAAAAACATGGCCGTCAAGGGTTGCCACCATGCGCCATCAAACAATTGATCCGGGACCAATGCTCCCCAATCGTAAATGTTTAAAAGTCCTTTCACAATAAGCGCGATCGGAGGGTGAAGATTAAAAACAATATCTGAACGAATCACTCCATAAAGAATAATGAAGGGCAACCCATAAATCAAACAATTCACCGCCACGATCGCATAGGTCAACGGCACTTGGCGAATCGTCGTGGGATTGCGGGGATTGTATTTCAGATCCTCTTGTTGCATTCGCTGTAAGTTCTGGAGAATACTACGAGATTCTAAATTCAACAATTGAAACGATCGAATTGGAGCCTGTGATGATCGCCACTCTAAACTACTCTTCAATTCACAACTGGAAAACTGTTTTAGGGCTTGAAATTCTATAGTTGCAATCTCAAAATCCCCCCCGTACCAGTTGGCAGTAGCAATCCAAAATCGTTTACTAGTACTAGAATAATCATTAAGTCCAGTATTCAACAATTGCTTCACGTCATTAGTCTGTCCAGTGAATGCAAAGGCATACAATTTACTTAATAACACCAAAGCAATATTGCCCGATTTTCCCGATCGTAAATGACACTCTTTCACCGCCACCAACAATTGATCTAACTGCCGCGTTTCCCCAAGCGATCGTAAATATAGTCCCCCACTACTCGCTTCATCAAATCGCTGTGCTTTCGTCAATTGTGTCTCGGCAATATTCAAATAGGCATACCATTTGGCTTGTAAATTATGAATTGTCGCGATCGCTAGCCGACCATCATAGTCCTCAATAGACTGCATCGGTTCCAATAGTTTTAAGGCACCATCAAGATTTCCCTGATGAGCTAAGGCTAAAGCTTGCAACGTCTGAGGGTAGTTCCACCAACCATCTCCAGGATGAAGAATTCTGACCACATTAGCAATTAGCAGCGCTTGCATGTAGTTCTCCTGCAATCGGAGTTTTGCAATTTGCGCCATCCCAAAAATCGGCAACCCAATTCCAATCGTCCACAACACCGCTACCAGTCCCACGGTCCATTGTGCTTTTAGCCGCCAACCGATCGCCATAATGATCAAGATTGACGCAGCCACAAACGACCAGCCTTGATTCTTTTTCGATCGTAGCAGAATGGCAATACAGGAAATTGCAACAATCTGAAGGATAACAATTTCAATACTCATACAGAATGGTCATCCCTAATAATTCGTCCTTACGTCTCGTCTAGCTTTGAGGCCAACACTAAGCCAACATCAGCGACAATACTTGACCGATCGCATCCCGTTGTTCTTGGTCGTAGCCCCATCTATTGAGAAAGCGTTGATAATCACCCTTGTTATTTTGAATTGTAGATTGCATCGATCGCAAAAGAGTAGTTATTTCAGACAGGTTGAGTTGTTGAACTAAATGAATCGATCGGCTTTTAGTTTGATTTGAACTGGCAGCCAGTTCATCATTGCCATTGCGTTGATGGGTCAGGGCCATGGCGGTGGGCATCGCAATATTTTTTACCATCAAATCCGCGATCGCATCCGGGTTGAATCGTAAGGCTCGGAGCAAGGCTGGAGTTGGCGCATCAGCCAAGGCAGAATCTCCTGTTAAAAACACCACAAAAAAACCACGTGCGCCGTTCTGAGTTTGAAGCAATGCAGTAATCGCGGACTCTAGTAACGCTTCAGATGGAGTTGACATCAGCAAATCTTGGGTCAGATCCATCGATTGCTCAAATGTAATATTAGGTGGGACCGTAAACTCTAGGTTCATTTTAACAGTTTGAATAAGGCCGATCATTTCCATCATACCGCTTGTTTTTAGATGAGTTCTAAAAAGTTATTCCCCATTTTTTTCAATCATCTTATCCATCAAATTGAACCGAACAACATCAGCCCAATTTCCAAACCTTAATTGAATTATCAGAACTTGCACTCGCCAACCATTTTTGATTTGGACTCACAACGATCGCATTCACCGCACTTTTATGGCCCGTCAGCGTTACGATCGGCTCACCCGATGCACAATGCCAAATCCGAATGGTCTTATCCCCGCTGCCGCTAATTAAGTAACGACCATCCGGGGTAATCGCCACACTATTCACCACATCCAAATGCCCAATTAAAGTTCGTATCAATTCACCAGATTGAACATTCCAGATTTTGATTGTACGATCTTTACTACCACTGACAACATATTGTCCAGACTGCGTGAGTGCCACACTCAACACTGAATTATTATGGCCACTAAAGCAATGAAGAAGTTGAGTAGTATTGAAATTCCAAACCCGAACTTTGTTGTCAAGTCCTCCACACGCTACCACCTGAGCATTCGCACTCATCGCCACCGATCGCACCATACCCGACACTTCAGGATAACTCCGTAATAACGTTCCCGAGTTGACATTCCAAACGCATAGGGTACGATCTTCAGCACCGCTGACTAAAAATTGACCATCGGAACTCACGGCAATCGAATTAATATCTCGCGTGTGCGCAGAAAGCGATCGTTCTAAATTTCCCGTACTCAACTGCCAAAATTTAATACTAATGTCATCACTACAACTGACGACTGTTTTACCATTAGATGTAATCGCCAAACCATTAATCGGTTTAGTATGACCTACCAAAATTTTATCCGCGTCGCCACTCAACAAATCCCAAACAATAATCCGATCGTCCAATCCACCACTCACCAACGTTTGACTATCAGGACTAGCCGCTAAAGCAAAAACCCAAGATGAATGGCCTTTAAGAGTGGAAATACAACCATAGAGATCCGTTAGTTCACCCGAAATACGATTGCTAGTCGGCGAAGATATCGGCGAAGACTTTGCCGACGGAGACGATCGGCGAATATCGACCATTGGCAATAATTTTGCCGATACAGGATCAGAAGATGAAGGAGCCTCAGACAATTCGTTCGCTTGAGACAACTGATTTGATTGAGACGAAACATCACGATCTGGTAAATCCGTTACAAAATCCGACTCATTAAGCCCTTGAGAATTGGCCCGAATCTCTGAATTACTGAAACTATTAGAATGGTTGGCTGACTGTGGAAGTCGAGAAATTTCGGGAGGCTTAGTGGGTCGTGGGATTGATGCCGTACTGCTCCTTGGCAACGAAAAAGACCCTGGAGAAAGACTTGACGGGCGCGACATTAATGTACGTAAGTCATGCATGACTTGATCCGCCGTCTGATATCGCTCAATCACAAGGTCCTTTAGTAACCGATCGAGAATTTGTCCAATCCCCTCCGAAAATCGAACGCCTTGCTCTGCCAATTGCGATCGCCACAGCCAATTGCCCTGAATCGGGTCATACAAGTCATCCGGCTTTATCCTCGTCATCAAATACAAACAAGTCGCCCCCAGACTATACAAATCACTTGCGGGGAATGCTCGACCACTTCGGAGTTGCTCTATGGGCGCATAGCCTGCAGTACCAATTTTTGTGCCAGGAACCTCCAAATCAGACCCAACTTCCTCAAGCACTTTAGCAATGCCGAAGTCGATTAAAATTAGGCGATTGTCTAGCTTGCGACGAATAATATTAGCCGGGGTAATGTCGCGATGAATCACATTACGATCGTGAACAAACTTCAAAATCGGCAGCAAACCCGCCATCACTTCCCGAATTTTTTGTTCCCCAAAACAGCCCTGATGAGATAATTCTTGCGCCAGCGTCGCCCCTTCAATAAATTGTTGTACGAGATATAGACGATTGTCCTGCTCGAAATAGGCCATTAGACTGGGAATGTGAGGATGTTCGCCCAGTTCATTCAGTCGTATGGCCTCTTGTTCAAATAGTAAGACGGCCTTTTTCATGGAGCTTTCGCTTTTCACCTGCGGCAAAAACTGCTTAATCACACAGCGAGCCTTCAGCCGATCTTCATCCACGGCCAAATAAGTCTTTCCAAACCCACCCTGCCCCAAGGCCCGCACAATTCGGTATCGCCCCCGCAGCAAAGGAACAAGGGGCAATCCGCAGCTCTCACAGCAAGTAGATTGCGCGACATTAATAGGCTGCTTGCAGTCGGGATTAAGGCAGTAAATCATGAAATCCTTTAGAAATAGCGCACCCTGGGCACCAGATAGTGATTTCGCGTTAGCTTATCCAAGATATTTGCCAAGACATAAGCCAGTAGCGTAATTTTTCTGACAGCTTTCATTGTACGGTGCTGCTATTGCCTGCGATCGCATCTTCGGCCACAAAAGTCATTTTTCACACGATTTCTACATATATCGTCCCAAAAATAGGAACAGTTTTGCCCATGACTACTCCCCTGACGCATCCCAATCCCACGCATCCCACCATTACCCTAAAACTCTTTGCCGCCTACCAAGATGCTGTTGGGCAAGCCGAACTCACCCAAACAATTGCCCCGGAAACCACGATCGCCGCACTCCTAGAACAACTTCTCCAACAATATCCGCAACTCGAACCCTGGCGGCATCTCACCCGATTCGGCGTAAACCTAGCCTTTGTCACTGCTGACACCATCCTTCAAGACGGCGATGAGGTTGTCCTAATTCCACCCGTCAGCGGCGGCTAGGTATACAGCAATCCTCACTTCACAAATCAATCCCAACTAAAAAGGTCGGCTATGTTTGACTTCACTAGAAATGACAGGTAGAGTCATCTTCATACAGTGAAAACAAAGCATTATTTAATCCTTAGGAGCTTGTAAGACATGACCACAACCCTCAACTCGACCGCTTCATTCACCTTGGCTTTTGAAGCGCTTAAGTGCAAAGAGTGCGGCGCAGAGTATGAAGCAAAGGCTATTCACGTTTGTGAAGAGTGCTTTGGTCCGTTGGAAGTGAAGTACAACTACGAAATTCTGAAGCAAACGGTCAGTCGTGAGACCATTGAAGCTGGACCCAATTCCATTTGGCGCTACCGTGCATTTCTTCCGGTCGCCACGGATAACTACATTGATGTCGGAACTGGGATGACCCCGCTGATTGAAGCAAAACGATTGGGCCGTCGCCTCGGGTTGAAAAAGCTTTACATCAAAAATGATGCCGTCAACATGCCGACTCTAAGCTTCAAGGATCGGGTCGTGTCGGTTGCCTTATCCCGCGCTCGTGAATTGGGCTTTACAACTGTTGCCTGCGCAAGTACTGGAAACTTGGCCAACTCCACCGCCGCGATCGCAGCCCATGCAGGTTTGGATTGCTGTGTGTTCATTCCATCTGATTTGGAAGCTGGAAAAGTCATGGGGACCTTGATTTACAACCCAACCTTGATTTCGGTCAATGGTAACTATGACCAAGTAAACCGTCTTTGTTCTGAGGTGGCCAACACTCACGGCTGGGGATTTGTAAATATCAATCTTCGCCCTTATTACTCCGAAGGGTCCAAGACTCTAGGGTTTGAGGTAGCTGAGCAATTGGGCTGGAAACTTCCAGATCACATCGTTGCACCGTTGGCATCGGGTTCTTTGTTTACCAAAATTTATAAAGGTTTCCGCGAGTTTGTGGAAGTGGGCCTAGTTGAAGACAAAGCGGTGCGGTTCAGCGGTGCCCAAGCGGAAGGCTGTTCTCCCATTGCCCAAGCATTCCGCGAAGGTCGTGACTTTATTTCCCCAGTTAAGCCAGACACCATTGCGAAATCAATCGCGATCGGAAATCCAGCGGATGGCGTATATGCCCTTGAATTGGCACGCAAAACCAATGGCAACATTGAATCTGTTAATGATGCTGAAATCATTGCGGGCATGAAGCTTTTGGCAGAAACCGAAGGCATCTTCACCGAAACTGCTGGCGGAACAACAATCGCAACGCTGCAAAAATTGGTGGAAGCGGGCAAAATCGATCCGGATGAAGTTACGGTGGTGTATATCACTGGAAACGGATTGAAAACTCTAGAAGCAGTTAAAGGCGAGTTGTCCGAACCGTTCACAATTGATCCTAAATTGGATGAATTTGAGCGTGCATTAGAGCGGTCCCGTACGCTTGAGCGTCTGGAATGGCAGCAGGCAATGGTTTAATTTTTACCGCTTAATATTTGAGGCGACGATCGTTGTACCCATCAGCATGAATTGATAATCTTTGATTTGATAATCTTTGATTGATAAGATTCACGATCGTCGTCCCAAAAATACCTTCAATTCAATTGGTTACGGTTCAATTTATTTCCCCCTTGATTCATGTCTATTAAAGTTCTCATTCCTACTCCACTCCAAAAGTTCGTCGGCGACAAGTCTGCCCTCGAATGTGATGCTACGACGATTTCTAATTTGGTTGAAGTTCTAGAAGTTCAGCATCCCGGTATTAAGGCACGGCTTTGTGATGACAGCGGAAAACTTCGTCGCTTTGTGAATTTTTACCTAAATAGCGAAGATATTCGATTTATGGAAAATGAAGCAACCGAGTTGTCCGATGGCGATGAAGTCAGCATTGTCCCGGCGATCGCAGGCGGTTGATGATAGAAGTCATTAAGCGTTTAGATTTTTAAAAGTTTACCTGAGTCACGTCCCGATCGTCTTTTCAAGTGGGATTCGGACGTGTCAATCAGACCATATAAGTTTCACTGTATTGATACGGCTAAGAGGGTCATGCTTCTTAGCCAATTTTTTTGACCTGTTTAGAAATGAAGACTGATACCAGACTGAAGAAAATTTGCTGCTCGGTCAGGGATGGCGGTCGATTGTTCTACAACGTGTTACGGATCATACGATCGATAACACGTTGTTCACGATACTGTGGATATACCGGAAGCCGCGCCTCTAAACTCCATCCTGCTGGATTCAAAATCTGCCTTAATTTTTCTACCGTTGGATGGGGATAATCAGGATTGACTTCATCGATCGGACTAATTCCACCCAAATCTCGCGCACCTGCGTTTAAACAATCCAGCAACACGTCAGGTAATGCAATCAGATTGGGGGGGACTTGAATGGTGATAGAGCTTGGCAAAATGCGTCGAGCCAAGCTCACAACCTCTGGTAATTGCTGTAAATCAAATCCCGTTTCATTCAATACTTCCTGACCACCAGGACTATAGGGCTGAAGAATACATTCTTGCAAATGCCCATACTGCAAATGAACATTCGCAATAATTTCTAGACTTTCGATCCAATCTGATGATGTCTCTCCCAATCCTAAAAGAATACCCGTAGTAAATGGAATGTTCAATTGTCCGGCTTGTTGCAATTGGTTCAATCGATAATAGGGTTCTTTGCTTGGGGAATGACGGTGAACGGTCTCTAATAAGCGGGGTGTAAATTGCTCCAACATTAACCCCATTGAAACATTCACTTCTTTCAACTGTGTCATTTCATCAAAGGCTAACGGTCCCACATTGGTATGAGGCAAAAAACCCAAGGATAGTGCGAGTTTGCATAGTTCAATAATATGATTCAACCAATCCGATCGCATTGCGCTGTTTGGATGAACTTCACCACTCAAAATCAAAATCTCACAAACTTCAGGCGGCAACGATCGCAAAGTTTGTTCGGCCTCGACCAAACTCATCCAACCCGATGTCCCGATGTCATGACGAAAGTTGCAATAGGTACAACGATTGAAGCATTCATAGGTGGGAACGAGAGTATAGGCGGGACTATAGGTGATAATTCGGTTAGGGTTAGTCAAAAAATGTCTAAATAATTTGCTAAAAACTCGACAAAAAGCTTACTTGTGAGTGTATTTGATTAGTCGCTCAATTAACCGATCGCGTGTTTTACGAGACAACGTATTGATTGCAGCCCGATCGGCATCTATCGGGTTTACAGCAAGAATATCTTGGCCGGGATAGGTCGCTAAATCCATGGTGTCATTTGCGCCGAGATAATCCGCCATCGTCAGCTTCCAGTCTAATCGCAACGCCACTGGACGACCTTTAACGTAGGCATGATATCGAATCATCCGACTAATTAAAGTATTATTAGAATCGACTTTATTGATTCTCCGGTTAAAGTATTCATTCTCTAGAGGAACCTCTGGAAGTTCCACATAAATTTTTTGAGCAATGTCACCTGTACGAACCACTTGAGCCGTGACGGTTGTTGCGCTTGTTGTTGCACTTATTACAGTGAAGACTAAAACGATCGCTAGAGTGAGAAAACGAAAATAGCGACGATACATGGCGGTAAAAAAATAAAAAAATAAGACTTTTCATCCCATCCGGCCTCCCCCTTATTAAGGGTAGGGCTGATTCTCTTAAAAGAGAGAAACTCCTGAATCCCTGCAAGTTCGTTGAAAATCAAAATATGAACAACGTAACAGTACAGGTTTAAGGATTTCTTTTGAGTAAAGAATCAGCCCTACCTTATTAAGGGGGGATTGAGGGGGATCGACCGATCCCTATTCGCCAATAATTTCAGGCTGGGTCATTTCATCAGACATCTCAATAATGGCACGCATAACGGGTTTGACCATGGGGTCATCAATGCCATCGAACTCTTCAAACCGACGACGCTTTGCGCGGTTGGCAACTTGAACAGTGATGCGATACCGGTTGGAAGCCGCATTGATCAGTTCATCGGCACGACGCATGAGCATCTCGCTGTCCATCGTAGATCGACGGGTCATCGAACCGGGAGACTTGGAAGCAGATTTACGGAGAGTCATAAGCAAAAAATGATTAGCTTTAAGGATTACGTTGCTGTTGTAAGCATCACTCCTCTATTATCGCAGACAGTCTCCAGAACCGACCAATTTCTCAAAATATCGATTTCTAAATTGCCGATTTACCTCCCATGCAACATCTCCACCCACCGTTCCTACCGACATTAAATGCTCAGTCACCGCTTTTACGATCGATTCACCCCAAGCAAGCGACCACCCGGTGGATCGTTTTGGGCGATAGTTTGGTCTATGGCTTTGGGGATGATGTGGGCGGCGGCTGGGTTGAGCGGTTGCGCCGTGGCTGGATGACACCGGAACGATCGCAGCAGGTAATCTACAACTTAGGGGTGCGCGGGGATGGAGTTCGGCAAATCGAACAACGTCTGGAAACTGAATTTACGGTACGCGGAGAATTGAGAAATCGCCATCCCGATCGCCTAATTTTGTCAGTTGGTACAAATGATTCAGCAAGGCTTGGCAAACGATCGGGTCGCAACATGCTGGAGTTCGAGCAATTCCAACTCCAAATCAACACTGTACTCGATCGGGCCAAACGTCTCTGTCCAGTGTGGTTTGTGGGTATGGTGCCGATCGATGAACAAAAAATGCCGTTCCTAGATTGCCTCTATTACAATCACGAGGATCAATTCCGTTACAAAGAAGCGACCCGTCTCGCTTGCAACGATCGGAGTATTCCCTATTTGGATCTATTTGATCTGTGGATGGCTAGGGGAGAAACTTGGCGACGACCCTGTTTTACCAGTGATGGGCTACATCCGAATAGTTTGGGGTATGTGGCGATCGGACAGGACGTGGCGGATTGGGATGAGTTGCGGGAATTAAAGCTTTAAAAAATTACGAGCAATTAAGTTATTCAAGCGGGCCAGAATTGTGTGAGGATAAACACATAACATTACGGATTGTTAAGCAGCATTCCTGTGATGGACTTGAATTTTGGGTTTAGGAGTGGGATATGGCGGTTTTAGTATTGGGCACGGGCAATCCAGGTAAATTGCGGGAAATGCAGCAGTATTTTGATGCGAGTTCAAACTGGACATTGGAGCTAAAACCGCCAGAAATTGACGTGGATGAGACGGGGACGACGTTTTTAGAGAATGCTTGTTTGAAGGCATCGGAGACTGCGATCGCGACGGGAAAGTGGGCGATCGCGGATGATTCGGGTTTGGCGGTTGATGCCTTGGATGGTGCACCGGGAATTTTTAGTGCACGCTATGGCGTGGATGATGCCGATCGGATTTCGCGACTGCTGCGGGAATTGGGCGATTCAACTAATCGATCGGCGCAGTTTGTTTGTGCGATCGCGGTGGCAAATCCTGCGGGTGAAATTGTGATTCAGAACGTGGGAATTTGTCCTGGGGAGATTTTGGGTGAAATTCAGGGCGATGGCGGGTTTGGCTATGATCCAGTGTTTTTTGTACCTGAAGCGGGAATGACCTATGCTCAGATGCCAGATGATCTGAAGCGCCGCCTAAGTCATCGAGGACGTGCCTTTGAAGCAGTGATGCCACAGTTGGAGAAAATTGGGAATTTAAAATAATAAATTAGGTTTGGGTATTGGGTTGAACTGCCCATTCAATTAATAAACGAAATTTTGCTGAGATCAAGCTGAGATCAAACAATGGGTTGATCAAATTCATCAAAACTTGGAGCCGATCGCTGAGACACCATACAACGATCGGCTCTATAATGGCTCTATAATAGAGTTATTATCTCCTCAGCCAACCTGATCATGGCGTATTACCTCCAAGATAAATATATCAGTCTCCTCACTGATTTTGGCTTCAAACGCGTCTTTGGCACTGAACCCAACAAAGCCATCTTGATTGATTTCCTCAATACTCTCCTCCCCGACTACCATCACATTAAAGATTTAACCTTTAAAAATACTGAGAAACTGGGAAATACTCCGATCGATCGTAAAGCCATTTTCGATATTTATTGCCAAGCTGAAAACGGCGATCATTTCATTGTCGAAATTCAAAAAGCCAAACAAAATTTCTTTAAAGATCGCAGTGTTTACTATTCTACGTTTCCCATTCAAGAACAAGCCCTGCAAGGCGAATGGGATTTTAATCTTACCCCTGTTTATACCGTTGGTGTATTAGATTTCATATTTGATGACCATAAAAATGATGACACAATTGTCCACCTCGTTCAACTTAGAAATCAAAACGGCGAGATCTTCTACGACAAATTGAAGTTTATTTACATCGAATTACCAAAATTCAAAAAAACGATCGATCAATTAGAAACACATCTCGATAAATGGCTATTCATTCTTAGGAATTTAGCTAATCTGAGTGATCCGCCCCCCGAATCGCTTCAAGAAACGGTCTTCAGTGAACTCTTTGAAGTTGCAGCGATTGCGAATTTCTCACGTCTTGAACAGGACAGCTACCAAAATAGTCTCAAGTACTACCGTGATATGAATAATGTCGTCGATACTGCTCGACAGGAAGGCGTTAAAAAGGGACTCGAAGAAGGGCGACTAGCGGAACGATCGCTCATTTTGAATAGACAACGATCGCTTATTTTACGTCTTCTTTCTCGAACTGTAGGCGAACTTACCAATGATTTGACAACCCAAATTAATCAGTTGCCGATCGAAAAACTAGAAGCATTAAATGAAATATTGTTAGATTTTAAGGGGTTAGATAATTTGGTTGATTGGTTGAAAGCGAATATTAGCACTCTCTAGTTTGTCAAAATAAGTTTCAGACCTGCGATCGTCAACACAAATGCCAATAAGCGTTTAATTAGGATGGGTTCAAACCGATTACTGCCCAAATAAGAACCCAATGTCCCACCCACAATTGCACTGATTGCAAATACAGCAGTGAACGATGGAAACGATCGAGTACTACTTAAATTTCCAAGGAGTCCAGCAATAGAATTTACCAAAATAAATAATGCCGAAACTGCCGCCGCAGACTTAACGGTTGCCCATTGATTTAACAATAGTAACGGGGTTAAAAATATTCCGCCGCCCGTTCCGGTCAATCCTGCTAAAAAGCCCAAACCTGCACCAGAAGAGAGTGCAATCGGTCTTGTGGGTTCTTTAATAACGGATTCAACTTTCGATGGATATAAAAAACGCACTGCCGAAAATAGTAATATTACACCCACAATTACTTTGAATATTTGAGTAGGTAAATTGATATATCCACCTAAAAAAGCAAACGGAATTGCAAATAGTGCAAAAGGCCAAAACAAACGCCAAGAGAAATGGCCCGATCGCCAAAATTGAAAACTCGCAATAGAAGCGACTAATATATTTAACGCTAATGCGATCGGTTTAATCACCAGCGGAGTGAGACCAAACAAAGACATCACCGCAATATAGCCTGATGCCCCGGCATGACCAACGGATGAATACAAAAAAGCTACAAAAAAAATTGCGATCGTCAATACTGGTAATTGATCAGTGGTTAGTTCCATACCTTAAAAATCCTCGCAATTCTCTAAATCCACTACCCGAAATGCAACGCCTGCTTCACTACGTTCAATACCATAGCCCGCTGCCGTAGCCTCACGTTCCGCTTCCCGCCTGAGGATTGGATCTTGAATCCACAAATTTAATCGATCGAGCCGAGACAACGATCGAACCTCTCGAACAGGCGTAAGCATTGCGGTTGGAAACGATCGAGTTTGAGTCAATGCAGCCATGGTTTTTGTCACCTCAGTTGTCGTCAGAGTGGACGCTCTGGGCAAGCCATCAGGTTCAATTTCAGAGGCGTATACCCCCGATGACTGCTGCTGTAACATGGGCAACTTCGCCATTACCTGAGCCTGTTCAGTATCCTGAATTTCAACCCCTGCATCTAAGCGCTGCTTAACATTTTGGAGATAGCGTTGATTTTTTAAACAAAAACTATGCCAATCAATTTCCAAATTGCCATGGTTTTCATATTTTGCATAATGTTTACACACAATTCCCATCACATCCTCCGTCGCCATCGCCCCAAATGCCCGCGCATTGAAATGATCGCCCTTGCGCCACACCTCCACCCGATCGCGTACAAAGTCTTCCAACAAAAACCCCGTCTCCGTCAACCAAGGCCCATCGGGATACAAGAGATTTGCCTGAACCCGCTGAGGCCGAATTCCCAGTGCCGGATCATAATTCACGGGCACTGAATTCGATGTCTCAAGTTCTGGCAATTGCAGGGCCAACCGATACATCGGACCGTCCTGAATCACCCAAGCTCTCCGCATTAGCCGGTTGAGACACGGCTTCAAAACATGCCGTGAAATATTTCCCAAGGCTTCAATCTGCTCAAGGGTCAATGCCGTCCGATCGCAATTAAACGCCTGAAAACACAGCACCACCATCACCTTAAGATCATCACCCGTCAAGGTCTTAAGCGAAGCTGCAACTTGTAATGGCAATGGAGTGTGAGACGACGACATATAAAACAGGATTGAGGGAAAACAGGATTCAGGAATAAATAACTATTTTAGTATAAAAATACGATTAGACCGTTTGTTTTCCAGTGTCCTCTCGTTGCAAATGAGCCAACACTGGAAAATGATAGTTCTACGCCTTAAACTTCGCCTCAATGCGATCCATCGCCTCGTTTACATTTTCGCGGCTATTGAACGCAGAGATTCGGAAATACCCTTCGCCCGCTGCGCCAAAACCAGAACCCGGCGTTCCCACAACATTGCACACATTCAGCAACTTATCGAAGAAGTCCCAGCTTGACAGTCCCTGCGGTGTTTTCACCCACACATAAGGTGCATTTGTTCCGCCGTATACACTAATTCCGATCGCTGTCAATCGGTTTAGAATAATCTTCGCGTTCTCCATATAGAACTGGATTAATGCTTTTGTCTGTTCTTGTCCTTCTGGGGAATACACCGCTTCCGCACCACGCTGGACAATGTACGACACGCCATTGAACTTCGTGGACTGACGACGATTCCAAAGTCCCCACAGTTCAACGTCTTGCCCGTCCTTAGTTTTCCCCTTCAGCGACTTCGGTACAACGGTCATCGCACAACGGGTTCCGGTGAATCCTGCGTTCTTGGAAAACGATCGGAATTCTATCGCACAATCCCGCGCACCCTCGATTTCAAAAATTGAATGGGGCATATCGGGATCTTGAATAAATGCCTCATAAGCTGCATCAAACAAAATAATCGAACCATGCTTTCGAGCATAGGCCACCCATGCCTCTAGATGCGCTTTCGTTGCCGTTGCCCCCGTTGGATTATTCGGAAAACAAAGGTAGATTAAATCAACTTTTTCCGTAGGAATCGACGCTGTGAAGTCATTTTCAGCAGTGATAGGCAAATATACTAGGCCGTCATATTCGCCCTGGTCATTCATGTCGCCTGTGTTCCCTGCCATCACATTAGTATCAACATAGACTGGGTAAACCGGATCTGTGACCGCAATCCGATTATCCGAACCTAAGATGTCTAAAATCGCACCACAGTCGCATTTAGAACCATCTGAAATAAAAATCTCAGAGGCATCAATGTCACAGCCGCGTGACTTAAAGTCTTGAGTCGCAATTTTTTCCCGTAGCCATTCGTATCCCTGTTCCGGCCCATAGCCCTTGAATTTGCTACGATCGCCCATATCATGCACCGCCAGCACCATGGCATCGCGGCAAGCTTTAGGCAATGGCTCCGTCACATCGCCAATCCCTAGCCGAATAATCTTCGCATCAGGATTAGCTTGGGCAAATGCACTGACCCGTCGTCCAATTTCTGGGAACAAGTATCCTGCTTTGAGTTTTAGATAATTGTCATTAATTCTTGCCATAAATCGTTGCTACCCAGTTCCTATAAGTCATTCATGGGAAATTCACACCGAACAGTTTAACGTCAAGCGGACGCGTGGTGCATATCGTTGTCGGGGAACTTGGGTATTGGGCAAAGAATCGTAGTTGTCTGAGTGACTGGATCATCTGAGTGACGGCACTATCTGAGTGACGGCACTATCTCTAGCGGCTGGCAACTAAATGGATCCGTCCCTCATCCATCTCTTCCATCAGCAGCTCCAGAGCTTCATAGTCCACTGCTGAAACATAGCCCATTTGTGTCAATTCAAAGTTGATAGCATTTTCAACCTCTGGAGTCAGGCATTTTGTATAGAGGGCTTCTTCGACAAGACGGCGAATAGCAAAGGCAGTATTCATAATGGCCTCATTTGTAAAGGGTTATGGCCCGTAGTGTTATGACCAATCTTCTAGCATTGTTGCCCTTCTGGATGTGATCTATCTGCCCCATGAATTGTGATTAACATCACCTCTTAAGTAATTGCAAAAAAATCGCTATCCCATATACCGCATAATCCGATCGTGATTAGATACAATCCCCACCTATTGTCAAGCTTTATCAAAATCATCCCAATTTAATACCAGCAGCATCCTAACTTAATACCACCGACTCATCCTGATTCAATTCAATAACTCACTCTTATAGGAGATGGAGAACCTTTCAGAATCTGGCACATTAAAACTGTCTCGATTACCTAGACGCTGATTCTGCACCCTATCAGTCGAGCGGAAGATTAAATTTCTTCGGTGTCTCCTAAGTCACACTTTTTGCAGGTACTTACGAAAAGTTTAAGATTTTAAGGGGAGAGTGAAGATTTCAAGAATCAATCTCCTAATTTCGCCGTTTTAGATGAAGTGCAGTTATCGTCATTGTTATCGAGGTTTACGTGCTTCCACGCAATTTTCTTCAGAGGTTTAGACTATGAAAATCACTCTTAATCGTTCACAAGCTTTGAAGGCCCTACCCGTTCTGACTCAATCTCAAGAAAATATGGTGATTTGTCCTCAAGGACATGTCAATTCAACCAATGTATTCGCATTCCAAGATCAGTTGACGAAAGCCGTGATGTGTCCGGGTTCCGCATCGTTGATGGTGGACATGAGTCAGGTGGAGTCCCTTGATAGTGCAGCATTGATGAGCCTGGTTTCCACGTTGGGTCTCGCTCAGCGTCTCAACAAACGCTTTAGTCTTTGTTCTCTTTCAGCTCCAGCTCGGATTCTTTTTGAATTAACACAGCTTGACCGGGCATTCGAGATCAATGAGTTCGCAACTATTGCGGCCTAGTGGATCTCGAATGCCCGGTCAATATCGTATTGTTATTGTTCTTAACCGCCCCGTTTGGGGAGATGGTTTAAATTTTCTGGACTTGATAGCAGCCTGAATCTAGCTTAGACAGTTCCAGTATTGAAATTATGTAATTTGAAAAGGAGGCTCTGATTGGGCCTCCTTTTTAGTGAATAATTTTTTGGCGGATGAGTAGAGCGATTTTAAGTCGATACTGACTGCGGGACGATCGCCCGTTCTGTATACTGAATTTCAATGATTCATGCTTTATAGATATTGAGGTCGGTCGCCGTGGCGGTTGCAGTTGAACGCTTAATCACAACAGACATCCATCGTCCGGCTCGGTATCTGGGCAACGAACTCGGGGCAGTCCATAAAGATTGGGATACTGCAACGGTACGCTGGGCATTGACTTATCCCGAAATTTACGAGGTTGGCTCCTCAAATCTGGGGCACATCATCCTCTATAGCATTATCAATACTCAGCCTCGCCAACTGTGCGATCGGTCCTATTTACCAGCAGGGGACCTTGCTATTAGACTCCGGGACACAAATACGCCACTATTTGCGGTTGAGTCAAAACGATCGCTGTCTGACTTTGATATTTTGGGATTTAGTCTGTCCTATGAGCTAGGGGCGACCAATATTTTAGAAATGCTGGATTTAGCCCAAATTCCCCTAATGTCGCGCGATCGCAACTCTGGCGAATATCCGTTGATTTTTGCAGGAGGCCAAACTGCGACCTCAAACCCAGAACCCTATGCCGATTTTCTGGACTTTATTGTCATGGGCGACGGCGAAGAACTATTGCCGGAAATTGGACTGGTGCTAGAAGAAGGGAAACTTGCGGGATTAGCCCGTGTCGATTTATTACTCGATTTGGCGCAGGTGCCTGGTGTCTATGTGCCTATGTTCTATGACTCGAATTCTGACGGTTCTGTGACGCGAAATCGTGATGATGTACCGAGGCGAATTCTGAGACGGGTGGCGACTCCGATTCCGGCCTATTCGATTGGTCTTGTGCCTTATGTTGAGACGGTTCACGATCGGCTCACAATTGAAATTCGTCGAGGTTGTACGCGGGGCTGTCGGTTTTGTCAGCCGGGAATGTTGACCCGTCCAGCGCGTGATGTGGCTCCGGAAGATGTGGTGGAATCAATTGAAAAGGGAATGCGATCCACCGGGTATAACGAATTTTCGCTCCTTTCCTTGAGTTGCTCTGATTATTTAGCGTTGCCAGCAGTGGGCGTGGAGATTAAAAATCGGTTGCAGGGCGATAACATTTCGTTGATGTTGCCCAGTCAGCGGGTCGATCGGTTTGATGAAAATATTGCAAATATTCTAGGTGGAACTCGTCAAGGAAGTCTGACTTTTGCACCGGAAGCCGGAACCCAGCGAATGCGAGACATTATCAATAAAGGGCTGACCAATGAAGAACTACTGCGGGGCATCAAAACTGCTTGGGAACAGGGCTGGACGAAGATCAAGCTGTATTTCATGATTGGGTTGCCGGGGGAAACGGACGCGGATGTAATTGGGATTGTAGATACGGTGCAATGGCTGCGGCGCGAATGTAGCGGCCATAAACGCAAGCGTCTGGATTTCAATATCACCATTTCTAATTTCACGCCCAAACCCCACACGCCGTTTCAGTGGCACGCGGTTTCGACCGTTGAATTTAAGCGCAAACAGGCATTGCTGAAAAACGCATTCAAACAATTGCGCGGTTTAAAGGTGAACTACACCGATGTGCGAATTTCTGCCATGGAGGACTTTGTGGGTCGGGGCGATCGGCGCTTGAGCATGGTGATCCAACGGGCTTGGGAGCTGGGGGCTGGGATGGATGCCTGGTGGGAAAGTTTGGAAAAAGCTTATGGAGCATGGACTACGGCGATCGAAGAGGCAAATTTAGACTGGAAATATCGCCAAGTAGAAGACGGTGAATGGGACATTTTTCCGTCCAAATTAGATGAAGAGTTGCCAGATCAGCGCTTGCCCAATCTAGACCTTCCGCTGCCGTGGGACCATTTAGACACGGGAATTGATAAGCGTTGGCTGTATGACGATTTGAAACGGGCCTTAGTCGAAGCTGCTATTCCCGACTGTTCGTTTGATGGCTGTTCTCATTGTGGCGTTTGTGGACTGGATTTTGGCCACAATGTCGTGGTTCCGGCCCAGCCGATTCCTGAATTTCAAGGCCAATTCAAACCCAAGAGCGATCGGATGCAGCGTCTGCGGATTTGGTTTGGCAAAGAGGGCGATATGGCCTTGACCAGTCATTTGGATATGTTGCGGTTGTTCGATCGGGTAATTCGGCGGGCCAGTTTGCCTATTTCTTACAGCAATGGGTTCCATCCCAGCCCTCGGATCATTCCCGCCAGTGCGCTTTCCTTGGGTGTGACCAGCAGCGGCGAAATTATGGACTTTGAACTCACCGAGCGGGTTGAACCGGAATTGTTTCTTCAACGTATTGTGGCGCAGCTTCCTAGTACAATGCCCGTTTTTCGGATTGAAGAAATTCCCTTGAAAGATGATGCGGCGACCACCGCTCTACATCGCGCTGAGTATCAGCTTCAAATAATGCTTGAGACCAGTGTGACGATCGCAGCGGCCCAAAATTGGGTGGCGGAAATTATGCAAGCCCCTGAAATTTGGATTGATCACCAGACAAACTCAGGCAAAATAGTTTCGATTAATATCCGAGAACGGCTCTTTGATCTGGAAATTGAGACAGTCAACGATCGTACTCTAACTCTGCGTTACATTGGCAGTTGCCAAAATAATGGCACTCACTTACGGCCCGATCAACTGATGGCGCAGTTAGAGGCCCAATCGGGGCAATCCTTGAGTCTGGATAAAATTCATCGGGTACAACTATTCTTAAACTCCACTGCTCTAAAAGCTGAGGATAAGTGTGAAAAAATTCAGCGTGAGAAACTTCTCATCCTAGACTTGACAATTCAAGCTACAATTCATACCTAAGAGAAACAGACTGCGAGAAGCCATTCCTTAGGTTGTAATGAGGGTTGAGGTTTCTTGCCTAGCGTAGTTTACTCGGGCTGAACGTTTTCTTGTGCGCTTGACGATTGTGCTATTGCACCCGTTAGGCTCCCGCGTTGTATTTTTGTTTCATCGTTCTGAATTTAGGCGGCAAGCGTTGAACCGTGGACCCTAGATTCAAAAAATTACAGACCTGCGTACCCGAGATTTGAGGGCGTAGCTCTGGACCAAGTTTAAGGAAATTAACTGAATGTCCAAGCAGATTGTTATTGCGGAGCAGCACCGGATTGCTGCAGTTTTTGACGCTGAACAGATTCAAGAACTGGTGGTTGCCACAGGGACTCATCAGGTCAGCGATATTTATCTCGGTGTTGTGGAAAATGTTCTTCCGGGCATTGATGCAGCGTTTGTGAACATTGGTGACTCCGATCGGAACGGCTTCATCCATGTCACAGATTTGGGGCCACTCCGCCTGCGCCGATCGGCTTCGTCCATCACCGAACTCCTCGCGCCTCAACAGAAGGTCTTGGTGCAGGTGATGAAGGAACCTACTGGAACCAAAGGCCCAAGGCTGACTGGAAATATTTCTCTTCCTGGCCGCTATTTGGTTTTGATGCCCTACGGTCGTGGGGTTAACCTATCCCGGCGGATTGATAGCGAAAGTGAACGGAATCGATTGCGTGCCCTCGCGATTTTGATGAAGCCAGCAGGGATGGGAATTTTGATTCGGACTGAAGCCGATGGAATGCCCGAAGAAGCCATTATTGAAGATCTCGAAAATCTGCAAAAGCAATGGGAATCGGTGCTGACCGAAGCCTCTGCAACCCGTCCGCCTGCATTGCTAAACCGGGATGACGACTTCGTTCAACGGGTATTGCGTGATGCCTATTGCGATAATGTCAACCGGATTGTCGTCGATTCAGTTCAAGGTCTCAAGCGAGTCAAGCAGCATCTCACCAGTTGGGGTGGGGGCCGGATGCCTCAAGGAGTATTGATCGATCAGCATCGTGAACGGGGTTCGATTCTGGAATATTTCAGAGTCAATGCAGCCATTCGTGAAGCAATGAAGCCTCGGGTTGATTTACCATCGGGCGGCTACATCATTATTGAAAAGACTGAAGCATTGACGGTGATTGACGTTAACTCAGGTTCTTTTACCCGATCGGCGACAGCTCGTGAAACAGTACTTTGGACTAACTGCGAATCTGCGACGGAAATTGCACGTCAATTGCGATTGCGAAACATTGCCGGGGTGATTGTCGTTGACTTCATCGATATGGAATCGAGGCGCGACAAACTTCAAGTGCTGGAGCATTTTAATAATGCGATGAAATCTGACAAGGCTAAGCCACAGATTGCTCAGCTTACGGAATTGGGCCTAGTTGAATTGACTCGTAAACGCCAAGGAAAGAATATATACGAGTTGTTTGGGGTTCCTTGTCCGGCCTGTAGCGGAATTGGGATGCATGTCAATCTTCCTGGTGAAGCGCCGAGCGCCCTTCAAACTCAGCATCAGTACCACCATTACGAAGAGATTCCAGATCACTTTGCACCGCCTGGAGCGATTAGTCCTGCGGCTCAGTACTCCACCTCTCAGCAGCCTGCGCCTCAGTATAGTGATGCTCCGTCCGATCGGCGAGAATCCCGTGACATTGGTCGTGACATTGGTAAACGCAGTACCAGACGAGATGGCCGCCCCGAAGCAAGACTTCCTGAAGCGAGAAGTGCTGAAGCGAGAAGTGCTGGGTACTCAGAATCCTATGCTCCCGAAGGATTTACTGGGTTTGAAGATGGCGGCTTTGACAGCGAAGGTGCTCTAGACCTATCTCAGCATCCGAGTTATCAAGAACGTGGACGCGCGGGGAATCGTCGTCGTCGTCGCCGAGGTGAACCCTTTACGAAGGAAACCACAACGGATCGCGGTGCCTCTCCATGGGATGAAACTCCCGTCGATCGCCCGTCCACAGATCGGATCCCGAATGATCGTATTTCCAACGATCGTCATCCCACCGAGCGGGTCCAAAATGAGCGTATTTCCCTCGATCGGGTCACTAGTCGCTATGACCTGCCGCCGCTTGAAGATGAGACAGACGTTCTAGATCTTCAGACCGAGGAAGTTGCGCCCGCAGTGCGTGAAAGTCGTGAATCACGGTTTGAAGAACGTCGAATCCGGAGTGGCCGTCGTGAGCGGACCCCCAATGAACCGCCTGAAGTCATCAATGTTGAGATGACCGGGGATGAACAAGATGTCTACGCATGGATGGGAATTTCTCCCCTCGTACTTTCAGAGCAAACGCCTAAAAATCCGAGATCGGCCATCATTAGGATTTATGCACCGGGTGAACTTCCGGTAGATGAGACTGCTGCTGTAGTAGGGGATGATGTAACCAACACCATTATTACAGACGAGTTTCCATCGATTGAATCTGAGTTTCTTACTTCACTTGAGCCGGATGAATCTCAGTTTGGTGATGTGCCCCCAGCCCGACGTGCCCGTGGCCGCATTGATCGTAGGAGTGATGGCAGCGTCGCCCCACCCATTAAGCGATCGTTTGATGGGCAAGCTGAATTTGATTTCGGCGAACCTGTTAAGCCAGACTTAGATGAGGTCGATGAACTAGAAGTCTTTGAAGCTCCGATCATGGTCGAAGACTTTATAGTTGATGAACCTCTTGAACCTGAGGACGATGGAGCACCTCGTCGTCGTCGCCGTCGTTCATCTGCCACTTAGATCAATGGGTACATCAATCACGGCGTCCCCCAGCCCCCTTCCGACACTTGACTTTGAGAATGACCTCTGGAGAAGTGGTTATTCTCATGTCGCGGGTGTAGATGAGGTGGGATTAGGCTGTTTGGCTGGTCCGATCGTTGCTGCCGCTGTTTTGATACCTAGGGATATCGTTCCTATTGTAGGAATTCGAGATTCAAAGAAACTCTCTGAACTTCAACGCAATAGACTATACGGACAAATTCAGCAGCAAGCGATCGCCATCGGTATCGGTATGGCTTCGGTGACAGAAATTGAAGAAATAAATGTTTTACAAGCGTCCTACCGTGCAATGCACAGAGCGATCGGTCGAATTCAATCTTTGGACCATGCTTTAATTGATGGTCGAAAAATCAAGGTTGATTTTGGTATTCCCATTACAACCATTATTAAAGGCGATTCATTGTCTTACAGCATTGCCTGCGCCTCTATAGTTGCAAAAGTTCGGCGCGATCGATTCATGACTCGACTGGCTAGTCGCTATCCGGGTTATGGCTGGGAAAACAATCGTGGCTACGGAACCGCACAACATTTGTCTGGACTTCGATCGCTTGGTGTCACGTCGTGGCACCGCAAAACCTATTCACCTGTGCGAACCGTGATCGAACAGCTCAGCTTTTCCCCCTAGCGATCGCACCCGATCGTTCTAATGCCCAAGCTTGATAATCCCGAACTAATTCCTTCAGCATTTGGCCTTTAACCGCTCCCAGTGATGCTTTGAGTAACGTATTTCCAGCTCCTTCCACCACAGATTTTGGCATCATGCTGAAGGGGATGGGTAGATCCAAATCTATTCGCAATAGCGCACTGCCTCGCATCAAAACCCATTGAGGTATATGAACCGGGTACAGTTCTCCAATTAGTTTAAAGTCAAATCGATCTTTTATCCCTTCCATTCCTCGCATCTCAAATGCAACCGATTCGATTTGAACTTTTTGAGCGTCATCTACCCACACCGCTAGATCTACAACTGGACAAATAGTTAACGTCAACATTGAAAACGCCGGAATTTCGAGGCGATAGCGTTCCGTATCAATACGTTGGAGCCGATCGGCGGGAGCCAAAGTTTGAACAAAGCGATCAGGAGTCCGTAAATAGTCTTCGATCGGAAACCGTTGAGGGGGTACCCGTAACTCGACCGTTTGGGTTGTCATCAATCGCATTTGCTTCATTTCCCAACCCGCTCCTAAAACAATCTTGATTTACACTGCTAAATCCTGATTCTGAACACACTATTTAAATACAGCCTCGAATTATAGTTTATTCTGAAGAACTGGAAGAGACTTCTCAGTAATTTTATGAAAATCTACATGATTTTGCGGATAGATTTACCATGACAATTACCATTGCCCATCTGGGACCGACTGGAACCTACGCAGAACTAGCGGCACTGACTTACGCCAAAACAATCGACTCCCCCAATCATCTCACTGCCTACGCTACGATCGCTCAAACCCTGCAAGCCTTAGCTTCTGGCGCTGTCGATCGGGCGATCGTTCCGGTGGAAAATTCCGTTGAAGGCGGCGTAACGATGACGATGGATACTCTCTGGCAGTTGGATAATCTTCAAATTCAACAGGCACTATTACTCCCGATTCGTCATGCTTTGCTGTCCTATGCGACATCGCCTGAAGCCATCACCGTGGTCCATTCCCATCCTCAAGCCCTAGCCCAATGCCAACAGTGGCTGGCGAATAATACAATCCTCGCTAAAACCCAGCCCGCGAATTCCACGACAGAGATCTTACCGAAGTTGATAGCCAATCCTGATTGGGGGGCGATCGCTTCTACTCGTGCCGCTGAACTTTATAAACTGCCGATCTTGGCTTGTCCGATTAATGATTACCCGGAAAATTGCACTCGATTTTTGGTGCTAGGCAATGAAGTCGCATTGGGTGGAACGCATACCTCCCTGGCTTTCAGTATGCCGACGAACCGGCCTGGTATTTTGCTCAAAATGTTGCAAATAATCGCCGATCGTCATATTAATCTCAGCCGTATTGAATCTCGTCCGACCAAGCGATCGATGGGGGAGTATGTTTTCTTTTTAGATCTGGAAGCGGATATTCGACAGGCTGAAACTAAGGCGACGATCGCAGATTTAACCAGCCATGCCGAGACTTTGAAACTCTTTGGGAGTTATGACTTGATGGACCATACGGGATCTCAAGACAAGTAGATTCACATGCCTTGAGGCCAAACCCTCTATTCGACGGGAAACCCATCGCCCAAGGTATCTTTTAAAACAGTACGGGCCGCTAGGTGATTCCGGGTCGAAGTCAAAATCTCAGATTCTCGTTCTAGACGTTCTACCGTATCGAGCATTTCTAGTAAAGCCTGTTGTTCTTCTGGTACTCCACGCAAATTACTAGCAATCCAATAGGACAGCTCTATAGGCGTATCTGGTAAATCGTCTGGCAGATCGATCGCATCCCCAGAAAGTTTGCTGGATAACCGGACAACATCTTGTAAAAGCTGACTTATATCCCGTGTCATCGGACGTAAATCCTTTGTCGTCGGAACATCTTCTAGCCATTCCACTAGACCGACTCGGTAGGGTTTATCACGAACTTCTTCCAGCACTCGGAATCGCTGTTGTCCCAAGGTTAAGACTTCCATCCGATCGTCCGGCAACCGATAAAACTTAACAATCTCCGCGCAGCAACCAATGTTCGATGGTGCATTCTTTTCTTGATCCCACAGCAGTACCCCAAATCTACGATCGCTCTCCAAGACCGTATTCATCATCATCCGATAACGATATTCAAAAATATGCAATGGTAATGGACGACCCGGAAACAAAATGACACCGGGTAAGGGGAAAAGTGGCAATTCTCGGACAGCAATTGAGGATGTCATGTGGGAAATTCGACCAAAGATGTAATTCTTAATGTAACGTTTATCGGGGTCCGATCGCACAGCAAAATCGATTTAAAACAAGGCAAAACAAAATGAAAAATCTCTCCAGTGTTTACCAGAGAGATTTTAGTTTGATACGGTTTGAAAAGATTTATAGCTTGACTTCGATGTCCACACCGGACGGCAAATCTAATTTCATCAGCGCATCAATTGTCTTGGAAGATGGCTGATAAATGTCGATAATACGGCGATGGGTGCGCACTTCAAAATGCTCACGGGAATCCTTGTCAACGTGAGGCGATCGTAAGACGCAATAAATACGGCGGCGAGTGGGCATGGGAATAGGACCAACTGCTGTCGCATTAGTGCGATTTGCTGTTTCGACAATTTTGTCGCAAGACGTATCAAGCAAGCGACGATCGTATGCCTTCAAGCGGATCCGTATTTTCTGCTGTTGAATAGTAGCCATGGGGATTATTCCTATATTTTCAAGGTTCGGTGGGGTCAGACATTGGCGATAGAAAGCAACGCCTCAAGGCCGCAACATTCTAATGTCAACATCGAGAAATAAGAGATTCAATTCAGAACACCTAGGAAGGACAATGTGTCCTTCCTAACTGATCAATCTACTTGATGATCTTCGATACAACACCCGCACCAACGGTACGACCGCCTTCACGAATTGCGAAACGCATCCCTTGTTCGATCGCAACAGGGTTGATCAAATCAACCGTCATCTTGATCCGGTCTCCAGGCATGACCATTTCAGCCGCACTTCCGTCATCGGCGGTGAATGCTGAAATGGTTCCGGTTACATCAGTTGTACGAACGTAGAACTGAGGACGATAGCCGGGGAAAAACGGAGTGTGACGACCGCCTTCATTCTTGTTCAGAATGTAAACTTCCGACTCAAACTGAGTGTGTGGTTTGATAGAGCCAGTCTTGGCGAGGACCATGCCACGCTCAATGTCTTCTTTTTTCATACCACGCAGAAGCAAACCTGCATTATCGCCTGCTTGACCCATATCAAGAAGCTTCCGGAACATTTCGATTCCAGTAACCGTGGTCTTACGGGTGTCTCGCAAACCAACGATCTCGACTTCTTCTTGAACCTTGACTTGGCCGCGTTCAATCCGACCCGTGGCCACAGTACCCCGACCTGAGATCGAGAATACATCTTCAATTGCCATCAAGAAGGGCTTGTCAGTTTCACGTTCAGGAGTCTGAATGTAGCTGTCAACCGTATCCATCAGAGCATAGATACAATCAACCCACTCGTTCTCACCCTTTTGGGTTTTTGGGTTAGCTTGCATGTGCTCCAACGCCTTCAGAGCAGAACCTGCCGTGATGGGGATGTCGTCGCCAGGGAATTCATAGGAACTCAGGAGTTCACGAACTTCCATCTCAACGAGTTCAAGCAACTCATCATCATCAACCATGTCTTTCTTGTTCAAAAAGACAACTAGGCCGGGTACTCCAACCTGACGAGCAAGTAGGATATGTTCACGGGTCTGGGGCATAGGACCATCAGCCGCCGAACACACCAGAATTCCGCCATCCATTTGAGCCGCACCCGTGATCATGTTTTTCACATAATCTGCGTGTCCGGGACAATCGACGTGAGCATAGTGACGAGCTGCAGTTTCGTACTCTACGTGTGCCGTGTTGATCGTGATACCACGAGCTTTTTCTTCCGGTGCAGCATCGATATCAGCATAGTTCATCGCCTTGGAATCACCCATAGCGGCCAAAGTCGAAGTAATCGCAGCCGTTAGTGTGGTTTTGCCGTGGTCAACGTGACCGATGGTGCCGATGTTAACGTGGGGTTTAGACCGTTCAAACTTTTCGCGTGCCATTTTTTACAGTTCCTCTTGCAAACTAAGCGTTCCCTTTGTTTTTGGCGATGATAGCTTCAGCTACGTTCCGAGGAACTTCCTCGTAGGCGCTAAACTCCATCGTAAAAGTACCACGACCCTGGGTCATGGACCGAATGTCGGTTGCGTAACCAAACATTTCAGCCAATGGTACTTTGGTGACTACTTTCGCAATCCCACGCTCTACGCCTTGGGATTCGATTTGGCCACGACGAGAAATCAAGTTCCCCATCACGGGTCCAATGTAGTCTTCCGGTGCTTCGACCTCGACTTTCATCACAGGCTCTAGCAATACCGGAGAAGCCTTCAACACAGCTTCTTTAAGTGCCATCGATCCGGCAATTTTAAACGCCATTTCGTTGGAGTCAACATCGTGGTAAGACCCATCGATCAAGGTGGCTTTCACATCAATTAAAGGATAACCTGCAATCACACCGGATTCGCAAGCTTCTTTCATACCCGCTTCAGCAGGCCCGACATATTCTCTCGGAACCGTACCACCAACGACCTTGGAGACAAACTCAAAGCCGCAACCCGCTTCGCCCGGTTCAACGGTGATCACAACGTGACCATATTGACCTTTACCACCGGATTGACGAACAAATCGCCCTTCTGCTTTAACCAGCTTCCGGATGGTCTCTCGGTAAGCGACTTGAGGTGCGCCCACATCTGCTTCAACCTTGAACTCACGCTTCATGCGATCGACCAGAATTTCTAGGTGAAGTTCACCCATTCCAGCGATCACAGTTTGGTTCGTTTCATGATCAATTCTGACGCGGAACGTTGGATCTTCCTCAGACAAAGCCTTAAGTGCTTTGGAAAGTTTTTCCATGTCGCTCTTAGTCTTAGGCTCAACAGCAACGGAAATCACAGGTTCAGGAATGAACAATGACTCCAACACGATGGTGTCGCCTTCAGGAGTTAGAGTATCTCCGGTCAACGTGTCGGAAAGACCAGGAATTGCGCCCAAATCTCCAGCACGTAGCTCGTCCACATCAATCCGCTCATCCGCTTTCAGGATGATTAAACGAGAAACTCGCTCTTTCTTATCCTTGGTGGTGTTGTAGATGTAGGTACCCTTGGACAGAACGCCGGAATAGACCCGAACGAACGTCAAGCGACCCACGAATTTGTCAGTCATCACCTTAAAGGCGAGAGCTGCCAAAGGCTGATTGTCATCTGCCGGACGCTCTTGGATAGAGCCATCGGGCATGGTGCCTTGAATTGCCTTGACATCGATCGGTGCGGGCATGTAGTCCACAACCGCATCAAGTAGCTGTTGAACTCCTTTGTTCTTAAAGGCTGAGCCACAGAACATTGGAACAATAGCACCCGTAAGTACACCTGTACGAACTGCTTTTTGGATTTCGGCGACAGTGAATTCCTCACCGGCGAAATACTTTTCCATCAGCGCATCATCGGTTCCAGCTACAGCTTCGATCAAAATGACGCGAAATTCAGCCGCACGTTCTTTCAGATCATCAGGAATATCGACGACTTCAATATCCTTACCTAGGTCATCTTTATGGACATAGGCTTTCATTCGCACTAAGTCTACGATACCTTTAAAGCCTTCTTCAGCACCGATCGGCAACTGCAAAGGTATGGCAGGCGCTTGCAGGCGATCTTTTACTTGGCCATAAACCTTATAAAAGTCAGCACCTGTACGATCCATCTTGTTAACAAAGATGACCTTGGGAACGCTGTAGCGATTCGCTTGCTTCCAAACTGTTTCGGACTGAGGTTGAACCCCACCCACGGAACAGAACACGGCGATCACACCATCAAGAACCCGCATAGAACGTTCAACTTCGATCGTGAAGTCTACGTGTCCAGGAGTATCAATAATGTTGATTTTGTGTTCAAACGCACCTTCTTGAGGCAGGTTTGGCTTTTCAGGATCGCGACGCGTCCACTGGGTGCTGATTGCAGCCGCCGTAATGGTAATACCGCGCTCTTTCTCCTGCTCCATCCAGTCGGTGGTAGCGCCGCCGTCATGGACTTCGCCAATTTTATGGACCACTCCGGAATAGAACAGAATCCGTTCCGTTGTGGTCGTCTTGCCCGCATCAATGTGGGCAGCAATTCCGATGTTTCGTACTCTGTCGAGCGGAACGGTACGAGCCACGGGGACCTCCTCGATCGTGGTTAAAGTTTTGGTGACTAAAATATGACCCCACTAAGGGAGAAATATTTAGCTACACCATTCAAATTCTATATGTCTTTATACTGAATTGATAGTTCATATTTAAGGCATGAACTATCAATTCCACAGGACTAACCTAGAGACTAATAG
This sequence comes from Cyanobacteriota bacterium, assembly GCA_026389365.1. Classification (GTDB taxonomy): domain Bacteria; phylum Cyanobacteriota; class Cyanobacteriia; order Leptolyngbyales; family Leptolyngbyaceae; genus JAAFJU01. The sequence goes on along the minus strand of JAPLHZ010000113.1, from coordinate 9,852 downwards.
CGATAGTGGGCAAACGCCTTATTCGCTTCGGCCATCCGGTGAGTTTCTTCCCGTTTACGGATTGCGCTTCCGGTTTGATTTGCTGCATCCATTAGTTCATTGGCAAATTTACTAGCCATGGACTTCCCGGCACGAGCGCGGGAGTACTGAATGAGCCATCGAAGTGAAAGTGCAATTCCGCGATCGGTCTTCACTTCCATGGGCACTTGATAGGTCGCACCACCGACTCGGCGAGCTTTCACTTCAACCAAGGGGGTTGTATTTTTGACCGCTTTTTCAAAGACTTCCATGGGATCGGTTGCCGTTTTTTCTTTAATGATGTCAAAGGCATCATAAATGATCCGATTCGCGACTGACTTCTTACCGCTACGCATGATGCGACGGGAAGTCATTGTGACGAGCCGTGATCCATAGACGGGGTCTGCTGGGACCGGACGTTTTTTGATTGTTACGCGACGAGACATATTGAATCCTTTCAGAGTTGAGATAGCTAGAGAGCGGAAAGAAACAGCCATCATTTTGCAATTTGCGCCATGACGCTGACTTAACGCAAAAAATGCTAGGCTCTCTCAACCTCAAAGATTGGTTTCGGAATTCAGCACAAATTCCTTCATGAAACTCATAATCCTTGTGGTTCGACCTAGCAGATGACATCAGGGTGAGAACTGAAGCATCCTATAAACCTTGAGAGAAAAGAACTTACAACTCTTGAGGTCTTTCTCTTTAATGTGGTTGGCGAGGTGATCTATTGACATGAAGTCCAAAAATAGGATTCACATTTGCCAAATTGCCTAGAGAATTTTCCTTCGGACAATTCTGCATTCATGAATTACTTCTTGCCTGTAGCAGCACCAGCTTTCGGACGCTTGGCGCCATACTTGGAACGACTTTGCTTACGGTCTTTAACACCAGCAGTGTCAAGGGTTCCGCGAATAATGTGATAACGCACACCCGGCAAGTCTTTTACACGACCACCGCGAATCATCACGACGGAGTGTTCTTGCAGGTTATGACCGATACCGGGAATGTAAGCGGTGACTTCAAACCCAGATGTTAAACGTACCCGTGCGACCTTGCGGAGCGCAGAGTTCGGTTTTTTCGGAGTTGTTGTGTACACACGAGTACAGACACCACGACGCTGAGGACAAGCCTTGAGCGCAGGGGACTTTGTTTTCTTGCTGGCGCGGTTGCGCTCATCTCGAATAAGTTGCTGAATTGTGGGCATCTTATTGCCTTAAATGTAGGCTAATTCCAAACTTTAACGACCACTGATATTACCAAGGCTAAGTGAATCCTGTCAATTCATTCAGAGATTTGATTTTCGGCTCACCATTCTACTGCGATCGTACAACGGGTGAAAACGAGCTACCACAGCCACAAATGCTCGAAGCTTGGGGATTTTCAAACCTAAAATTACCGCCCATTAGGTCTTCGGCATAGTCTACAGACAACCCCTGTAACATTGCTAGATCTTCACAGGCGATCGCAATTCCACATTGGATTACGTGGTCATCTTCAGCAGGCTGATGGACAAATGATAGGCGATAGGAGAGTCCTAAACAGCCGCCAGCTTGAACTTGAATCCGGCAATAATCTTGAGGGGTCGCTTGGCGATGGCGGAGACGATCGACCTCCGTCAGAGCAGCAGGGGTAAACTGAATCATAAAATCTTGGCAGAGAATAGAGTTTCAATGGATTAGTTTTATCATGATGTCCACAAAACAAAGACCGCCTAAGCGTTTTAGACGGTCCAATCTCAGGATTAATAATTCTAAAGGTTGAAAATTCAACTCTAGTTCGAGGTACTCACTCGAGCATAGTCATCTTGGAAGCGAACGATATCGTCTTCGCCCAGATATTCACCATTCTGGACTTCGATTAGTATCAGAGAAATCACACCGGGGTTTTCTAGGCGGTGAGTGGTACATTGCGGAACATAGGTGGACTGATTTACACTTAAGATCTGCTCGGCTTCGCCACACCAAACTCGTGCGGTTCCAGCAACGACGATCCAATGTTCGCTGCGGTGGTGGTGCATCTGTAAGCTCAGACGATGGCCGGGTTTGACCTCAATGCGTTTAATTTTGTAGCCGCGACCTTCCTCTAAAATAGTGAAGGAACCCCAAGGCCGAAGCTCGGTGGCCGCGACTCCTTTAAAGGCGTTGGGTGTGAGGGTTAGTGTTGGTGTTTGTGAAATTTCTTGAATTTGAGCCATGGTATTTATCTCCTACAATATTGTTCAAAAGTCCTTCAGAGGTGGATTGAAGTGTGGATTCACTTCTTTAAAACCTCGTATTGCGGCTTATGGGATGGTAAATCCACTAGGTTCGTCGATCGCCAGTTCAATCACAACCTATCAGACCAGACTGGATGCTGCTCCTATAATTACCCAGAGGTTTATAAAACTTTCATTCAACCACCGATAAATGTAAAAAGTTTGACGAACTTGGGTTAGATCACTCTTTAAATATTCCGATCGCATTGTGGACCCGAGCACTGCTGCGTGAGGGACGATCGAGAATTTGACCGCCTGTTCCTCCTAGATAAAGAGTAGTTGAACTCCCACCATCGAAATTCAGGGCATCGATCGCCCCGAGCTGCTGCATAATTTGCGCCATGTCGAGCAATGTTGCCCCGCCCCGCCCGATCGCTGGATGGACCGTAACCATAAGAAGATTACCCGTATTAGTCCGTCCGACCGCACTCCGAGCCGCCCGTTCTCGAATAAATGCGGGGCTGAATTTTTCTGCTACTGCATCTAGAACTACTTGCCTATCTTTGATCAGCAATGGGCCGCCGCCGAGGGCGTAGGGAAATGCCGCAATGCGAGGATTACTCGACACCATGGCTAGGCTGACAGTGGCTCCGGGAGTCACGGTAGCAGCGGCGGTTTTGTTAGAACGGAAGGTCAGCAGATAGCCATTGGATGGCATCGAAATACTGGTTCCAGCCGTTGGGACTGGAGTTTGAGTGGTGATGCGATCGGCTACGACTTCCATGACGATTTCATTGTCGGAAAGGGTTCTGTAGCTGTTGCCCCAAGCAGGGGTATAGCGGGCAATTCCGGCTTGAACGTAGGCACTATTTAAGTGGGTCAGGGGGAAAGATTGTTGCCCTATTGTGGCGGTTTCCTGAAGGCTGTAGCGATCGAATTCAAACGTTCCCGCCCGATCCCAAGCCATCACCCCTCGGTTGAGAATCGGTCCCGATTTCACCTGACCATCAATTTTGATAAGCCCTAGCGGCAGTTGATTGATTCGGTTGAAAAATCCCCCATTCATCGCCACCACGCTTTTCGCCTGCTGAGCGGTCTGAATTAAAGGCGCAATCCCAGCCAGTTGCACAGAATTAGGCAGTATAGGCCGCAGCATTAGTCCTGGAGTTTTGGGGCTTACTTCAAAGGAGATCACTGTGAAAGACTGGTTGCCGATCGTTAGTAACTGTTGCTGCCACTTAATTCCAGGCTGCCAGAGAATACTTTGGGTGCGGGGTGATGCAATGCCAACATCAATGACAATGCGCGGCGGGTTTGACAGGGTTGTGACGACTGGGCGAGTCGTCAGGGGAATCCCTAGTTTTAGAACGCTTTGAGTTCCCTCTGCTTGAAGAGAAAGAGAGGCTATTTTCTGGCTGGGTTTGGGTTTAAATAGGGCCAGCGTGGCAGGATTGATCTGACTATTTAGACGCAACGTCCAATCTTGACTCCGAGGATCAACTTGAAACAGAGTGGGTTGATCGAGTTCTAACACGATTCGATCGGTTCCAGGAAGCTCTAGCGCAGGAGAAGTTCCAGATGGAATCAGTGGAACCTGTTTACCCATTTGGCCCATTTTACTCATCTGGCTCTGAGGCCCTTGAAAGAGTTGAGTTAAAGTGCTAGTAGGAGTCGTGATGGTGAGCTGTTGGGCTTGGGGTTTTAGTTGCCAACCTAGCGAATTAGCCCAATCTGTAATGTCTAGGTATCGATCGGGGGAGACAAATTTTACGGGCAATAGGGCAGTCGAACGATCATCACTGAACCAAGCGATCGGTTGTTGAGTGGCATCGTTGGTACTTAAAAAATCAACCCCGAAAATCTGGCGCATCGCCCCCTCCGCAACCCCAATGCGTAATCCTTTTTCAGTTTGCCACTGGATCCACGGCAGGTTATGGATCTGATTATTGATCAAGATTTGCGGTTGTAATTCCAAAGATAGCTTCTGGCGGATGGGAAAAGAGGAACGGACGGGAATAGGAGGCCTAGTAAAAGAACCGCTGGGGACGGATGGAGAAACGGGGACGCCCAACGGCGCAAGAGATGGATCAGCTGAGGCGATCGTTGGAAAGCTCATCAGAACGCCCATTGCAACCAAGACGGATTTAGTTACCATCGGAGTGGCCATACATAGATTAAATATCAATGACTTGAGTGTGGATTGACTGACTAAAATGCTCGTAAAGCACTGAAATGATTCAACAAAAAGCATAAGCTGCCAGAATGAATTCAGGGGAAGTTGCATAGGATTTTAGGGACGTTATAATTTAGGGATTGTCAGAAGCTGATAATTTCTATAGAATTTCCTACTCTATGCATTTTCGATCGATGCAGATGCGGTTTCTCTGGGATTAGACCTTAGATTTGGGAGCTTGTCCTAAATCTAAGGTCACTGAACGCGGTTCGATTTGCAAATAGTTCGCCGATACAGATTAATCTACCCGAAAAAAACCGATTGCCGGAAATGTTGATGCTTGCTAGTTTTGAGCTAGCACCCTATTCTTTGAATCTGTCGTGTATCTGCATCACACCAAGTCCTAACCTTATTAGGCACTTTACATTGATGGATTAATTTTCCATCACCTGAATTTTCAGTCCAACTTCTCTCAGATAATGAACGCAATGAACCATGTCATGGGTAATCAGTCCGGTAACGATCACAATTCATCCTCCATACTGCGCCATCTCGCACTGGATCCATTGCTTTCTGTCGCTCAAGTTTCTGGAACTTCGGTTTCTAAAAACTTTGCTGTAGAAAGTAACGGATTTGCCGGACAGCCTTGGTTAGTGGAAGAACGAGATGCATGTGGAGTTGGGTTTATCACCGACCAGCAAGGCCGTTCTACCCATGATTTGGTGGAGAAGACGCTGATTGCCTTGGGATGTATGGAACATCGGGGCGGTTGTAGTGCAGACCAAGACTCAGGCGATGGCGCAGGCGTAATGTTGGGATTACCTTGGGACTTATTGAATCAATGGGCAACTTCCCTAGGATCAAGCTCAGGGAAATCAAGCTTGACTGCTGCCAATACTGGCGTTGCGATGATTTTCCTGCCACCGGATGAAACGATCGCGGGCACCGCAAAAAAAACGGTAGAAGAAATCTTCGTTCAAGAAGGATTTACTTGGATTGGCTGGCGCAGTGTTCCGACAAATGCTCAGGTTTTGGGCCGTCAAGCTCTGGAGAACCTTCCAGGCATTTTCCAAGCGATCGTCACCTCTTCCAAGTCTGGTGATGAGCTTGAACAGCAGCTCTACATTGCTCGTAAAAAGGTTGAAAAAGCAATAGAATCCCCCGAGTTTTATTTCTGCTCTTGCTCTAGCCGTACCATTGTCTACAAAGGCATGGTGCGATCGGAAATCTTGGGAGCATTTTATTTAGATTTGCAGAACGCGGATTACACCAGCAGTTTCTCTGTCTATCATCGACGCTTCAGTACAAATACTCTGCCAAAATGGCCTCTAGCACAACCAATGCGATTGCTGGGTCACAATGGCGAAATTAATACGTTGCTTGGCAATATCAATTGGACCATGGCTAAGGAGTCAAGCCTTGCCCACCCAAATTTTGGTGAGCAGATTGAAGCACTGAAGCCCATTGTTGATCCGACTAACAGCGATTCGGCCACCTTGGACAATGTTTGTGAAGTCATGGTGCGGGCGGGCCGGAGTCCCATGGAATCGTTGATGATCATGGTGCCGGAAGCGTATAAAAATCAGCCTGCGCTGTTGCAGTATCCCGAAATTACTGATTTCTATGACTATTACAGCGGACTTCAGGAAGCTTGGGATGGTCCGGCGCTGTTGGCCTTTACCGATGGCAAAATGGTGGGTGCCGCCCTCGATCGGAACGGCTTACGTCCGGCTCGGTATGCGATTACCCGTGATGGTTACATTGTTGTGGGATCGGAAGCGGGCGTGGTGCCGTTGGATGAGTCCGAAATTATCGAAAAAGGTCGGCTTGGGCCTGGGGAAATGATTGCGTTTGATTTGGAGAGCAAGACTATCTTGAAAAATTGGGATCTGAAAAAGACGATCGCTCGTCAACATCCCTACGGCGAATGGCTCCGTCAAAATCGTCAAACGATCGAAAGTTCCTCTTTTGGGGAGAAGGAAGTTTGCGATACTGCGTCTCTTCTGCGTCTTCAAACCGCATTTGGTTACAGCGCTGAAGATGTGGACATGATCATCAATGAAATGGGTGCGCAGGGCAAAGAACCGACGTTCTGTATGGGCGATGATACGCCGTTGGCGGTACTGTCGGCTAAACCTCAGTTGCTGTACAACTACTTCAAACAGCGATTTGCTCAGGTGACCAATCCGGCGATCGATCCCCTACGGGAAAAGCTAGTCATGTCTCTGACCATGAGTCTCGGGGCAAAGGGAAATCTATTAGAACCTAATGCAGCCCTAGCTCGGACCTTGGTGCTAGAGTCATCTGTGGTGATTGATACGGAACTGGAAGCCATCAGACAGGGCGAAATTCCAGCTGGGAGCCTTTCGACGTTGTACGACATTAAGTCTGGTCCGGATGGTCTGTCGATCGCATTGACTGCATTGTGTGAGAATGCGGCTGAACTGGTGCGTAGTGGGAAAGAAATCTTGATCCTGAGCGATCGGATTGACGCAGATGGCAATAGCACTCAGCTCACGGATGAAATGAGCTACATTCCGCCTCTAGTTGCGGTTGGTGCGGTTCATCACTTCTTGATTCGTCAAGGCTTGCGCATGAACGCTTCTGTCATTGTAGATACGGCTCAGGCTTGGAGTACGCATCACTTTGCTTGTTTAGTTGGGTATGGGGCGAGTGCGGTTTGTCCTTACCTGGCATTGGAAGCGGTTCGTCATTGGTGGGCAACCCCGCGTACTCAGAAGCTGATGGAAACCGGCAAGCTGAGTAAAATTAGTTTGATCGGCGCACAGGAAAATTTCCGTAAATCAATTCAAAATGGACTCCTAAAAATCTTGTCGAAGATGGGAATTTCGCTGCTGTCGAGCTATCACGGGGCGCAGATTTTTGAGGCGATCGGCATTGGTGGCGACTTGCTCAATACAGCGTTTTATGGCACTCCATCTCGATTGGGTGGCCTGACCCTGAAAGACTTAGCCAACGAAATTCTGTCTTTCCACACGCGAGCATTCCCCGAAATCGCCATTAAGAAATTGGAAAACTACGGCTTTGTGCAATATCGTCCCGGCGGCGAATATCACATGAATAGTCCTGAAATGTCCAAGTCTCTTCATAAGGCGGTGGCCGACAAAAACTACGATCACTATGCGCTCTATCAGAAACACCTATCGGGTAGGCCTTTGACAGCGCTGCGAGATCTATTGGATCTGAACAGCGATCGGGCCTCGATTCCCCTAGAAAATGTCGAATCCGCGACCGAAATTTGTAAGCGATTTGCAACGGGTGGAATGTCCTTGGGGGCGTTGTCCCGTGAGGCCCATGAGGTTTTGGCGATCGCGATGAACCGTCTGGGGGCAAAGTCTAATTCTGGTGAAGGCGGTGAGGAAGATATTCGCTATCGTCCCGTGAATGACGTGACGGATGGAGTTTCGGCCACTTTCCCGCATTTGAAGGGATTGCGAAATGGCGATCGGGTGAGTTCGGCAATTAAGCAGGTGGCCTCGGGACGTTTTGGGGTAACGCCAGAGTATTTGATGAGTGCCAAGCAAATCGAGATTAAACTCGCGCAAGGTGCAAAACCGGGAGAAGGCGGTCAGCTTCCGGGTCCAAAGGTGAGTGAATATATTGCCAAGTTGCGCGGATCGAAACCGGGCGTGACGTTAATTTCGCCGCCGCCGCACCATGATATTTACTCCATTGAAGATTTGGCGCAGCTCATTTATGACTTGCATCAAATAAATCCGATCGCTAAGGTCTCGGTCAAACTTGTGGCAGAGGTTGGCATTGGTACGATCGCGGCGGGTGTTGCAAAAGCAAATGCTGATGTGATTCAGATCTCTGGCCACGATGGTGGAACGGGAGCTTCGCCGTTATCTTCGATTAAACATGCGGGCAGTCCTTGGGAACTTGGATTGACGGAAGTTCATCGAACCTTGATGAATAACCAATTGCGACACCGGGTTCTATTGCGAGTCGATGGTGGGTTTAAGACAGGTTGGGACGTGATCATGGGCGCGCTGATGGGCGGTGAGGAGTATGGATTTGGGACTGTGGCGATGATTGCGGAGGGCTGCATCATGGCTCGGGTTTGCCATACCAATAGTTGTCCCGTTGGCGTTACGACTCAACGTGAGGAACTTCGTAAACGGTTTACGGGAATTCCGGAACATGTTGTCAATTTCTTTTTGTTTGTTGCCGAAGAAGTCCGATCGTTGTTGGCGAAACTTGGTTATACAAAACTAGAAGATATTGTAGGCCGTGCTGATTTGCTTAAGATTCGCGAAAATGCCGCATTGACTAAAACCCAGTCGCTCAATTTAGATTGTTTGACCAAGTTGCCAGACACTCGTACCGATCGCTCTTGGTTAATTCATGAAGAGGTTCATAGTAACGGTCATGTTTTGGATGATGAATTGCTGGCTGATGATGCGTTGCAATCTACTATTCAAAATCAAACTAATTTTGCAACCACAATGAAGATTGTTAATACCGATCGATCGGTGGGGACCAGAATTTCAGGGGCGATCGCCAAGCGTTATGGGAATTCAGGATTTGGTGGCAAAATTAATCTAAACTTTGTCGGATCGGCGGGTCAAAGTTTTGGGGCATTCATTTTGCCTTGCATGACGTTGACGATCGATGGCGAATCCAATGACTATGTCGGCAAAGGAATGAATGGTGGAGAAATCATCATTCGTCCGGTAAAAGATGCGGGATTTGTGGCGGCAGACAGTGTCATCGTCGGCAACACCTGTCTCTATGGCGCGACGGGCGGATATTTGTTTGCGAATGGTCGTGCGGGTGAACGCTTTGGAGTGCGGAATTCGTCAGCTCAGGCAGTTATTGAGGGCGCAGGTGATCATTGCTGCGAATACATGACGGGCGGGGTTGTGGTTGTATTGGGCGATGTCGGACGGAATGTCGGTGCAGGGATGACGGGTGGTTTGGCCTATTTCTTCGATGAAGATGGTAGTTTCCAGGCCAAGGTTAATCCCGAGATTGTTTCGGTACAGCGAGTGATTTCGGCTGCTGGGGTTACCCAGTTGAAGTCGCTGATTGAAGCTCATGCAGAGAAGACTGGAAGTCCGAAGGCGAAAGCAATTCTGGCCGATTGGTCAAATTCTCTGTTGAAGTTCTGGCAAGTGGTGCCGCCGTCGGAAAAAGACATTCCTGAGGCAAAAGCTGAAATAGTCAGTGCGATCGCGGTTTAGATTGTCGTTGAGTAATTAAAGCTCAGTTGAATTAAGCCTTAGGAAGTTTTGACTTCTTAGGGCTTTTATATTGAGTTGTTAATCATGCTAACTATCAAACGGTTCTTCTATTAATTTATCTATAGAACCCATTTGAGATCTAATCCTGAAACCAGAAGCCTTGCAGCTAGCTGGTTTTCTTCATTTTCTGGCAGAAAGCGGTTTTGCTAGGTAGGCAGGCTCTACCACTGATCGCAGAGTAACGGCTTCCTTCAAAG
>JAPLHZ010000227.1 GCA_026389365.1 Cyanobacteriota bacterium | reverse complement strand
TGCCTGATTTCGATGACCACCTCATGCTCACGGCGGCTGGCTTGTGGAACTTCTACTTGGAAGCTGCTTAAGTTGGAGACGAAAGGGAAATGTGGTCTGTGCCTTGCTGTTAAGGGATTTTATTAAGCAACAAGTCTACTATTTTAAAAGCTGTATTGCCTTTAAATTCGCTCTGTAGACTTTTTCAGCAAGCACTAAGTATATTTACTTAGTACCTAAATGAGATGCTCCCCTGGCCTCTCCTCAAGAACTCATGAATCTGCGTCGAGTCTAATTAAATCAAGAGGCTGTCAAAAATCAAATTTACTGGTAATTTCTACAGCCTCGCAATAATCAAGTGAAAGATATTGACACTGACCATGAAATTTGATACTTATTAGACATCCACCAAGGTAAGATTAAGTAATCAGAAAAAAATCCTATAGTGGTATGCACTTGAATGAGATACATCATAATCCCCCTCCTTGCTTGCGGGGGTGGGGTTATTGTATTTCACTCAGCCAAGAACCGCTATAGTTCATCATTAAAATGGCTCTTCTGGGTTTGAGGGGTAAATTGTATAGCAGTGATACAATATTTGGTGCGTTGCTAGCCTGTAACCATTGCCCAGAGAGCCTTTTAATTACCATTAGTTCTGCTTATCCCCTCAAACCCAGAAGAGCCATTAAAATATGACACATACAGAAAATTTATCTAATGAGGTCAAGCTAGAAAAAACAGTTATTAAAGAGGAAAGACAATTACCGATAACAGCGGCAATCCTGTCACTATTTATTGCATTATTCGCTCTATCTCTGGCTGCTATCTTTATTAGATTGAGCGAGGTAGAACTTAGTTCTAATGCTACGATTTTTAATCGTATGTGGATAGCTACAATCTGTTTTGGAGTTTGGAATAGTTTTAAACAAATACAATTTCACCGATTAAAAGATTCAAATATCACAGCAGTTGATTCTCATAATTCTAGTTGGCAACAAAATTCAGGACTTATACTTTTGATGGGTATAGTTTCATCCATCTCTGTTACTTTATGGGCGTGGTCACTAACACAAACTAGTGTTGCTAACTCTACATTACTAAGAAATCTGACTCCAGTTTTTACCACTTTATTTGGATGGTTATTCTTAAAACAATCATTTGACATCACATTTTTAATTGGAATGGCAATCGCCTTAGTAGGAGTAATTACTATTAGTATTACAGACTTCTCCTATTCTATTAACAACATAACTGGTGATGTAGCGGCTTTATTCGCTGCTGTATTCTATAGAACCCATTTGAGATCTAATCCGCCTTGCAGCTAGCTGGTTTTCTTCATTTTCTGGCAGAAAGCGGTTTTGCTAGGTAGGCAGGCTCTACCACTGATCGCAGAGTAACGGCTTCCTTCAAAGCCAAGTATCACGGGAAAAGATATCAAATGGGTTCTATAGTATTTATATTTTAATTGTCAAACAACTTCGGGCTAGATTGTCTTCTTCCACTATTCTTCTGTGGCGCTGTTTTATAGGAACAGTGTTCACCTTGCCCATTGTATTGCTAACTGAACAGCAAGTTTTTCCTCATTCATATTCAGGTTGGTTAGCGGTAATTTCCCTATCCCTTGTTTGCCAAGTTTTAGGACAAGGACTTGTAGCACAATCTCTTAACCAACTATCTCCTGGTTTTGTGGCTACAACTCTTTTATTTGAACCAGCAATCACGGCGATTATAGCTTGGGTTATTTTTTCTGAACAGTTAAGTTTATTAAATTGGTTGGCATTTTGTGCTATTTTAATCGGTATATACTTAGCTAAACCAAATCAAACTATAGTCAAAACAAACGAAGTCAATGATTAATCATCTGTCCAACAAGATAGATCTCGATTGGGATTCCAGTTCTTTAAGGCATTCCTTAAACCAATTATATCCAAAATTACGGATTGCTGTAATTCATGGAGGCAACAGCAGCAAAGAAGGTTCAGTTATTTACAAAACTCATAATCCCCGCTCAACAAAAACCTATGAACCCGTAGCCCAAGATATCGCTAATGCACTAGTGAAAATCGGATTTCATCATGTTTTTGTTATGGCAGATGATATGACGCTTCCACAAAAACTCAAACAAGAGAATATTCATATTGCATGGCTCAATACTGGTGGTGTTCAGGGATATAACCAAATATGTCACACACCTGCACTTTTGGAAATGCTGGGAATTCCCTATATAGGACATAACCCTTTAAATAGTTCTAAACTGGATCAAAAACATATCTTTAAACTGGAACTTCAAGTGCTTGGAATTAAGACAGCCCCATTTATTACTTGGCATCCTGCCCAGGGAATTTTTAATCCTCACCTTGATGAACGCTTTGCTAAAACTTTTCAGGAATATAGCGGTCCATTTATTGTTAAACCTGTGTCTGGTCGTGCCTCATTAAATATTAATTATGTAGAAACTATTGATGGTTTATCCGAAGCAGTGACGAATCTCCATAAAATCACCCATGATACTGCTTTAATTGAAACTTATTGTTCAGGGCGTGAATTTTGCGTTTCTGTATGTGGTTATATTACTCATGGGAATCAGACGTTTTATCGGCAGAATAAACCTTTTGCTTTTTCTACAATCGAACGTTTTTTAGAGCATGGAGAATATATTTTTACATCAATGGATAAGAAAGCAATTACTATAGAAAGAATTCGCTTACTTAACGATGAAGAACAAGAATTGAAGCAAAACTTAATTACAATTGCCCAGAAGATTTATCAAGATTTTCATCTCAATACTTTAGTAAGAATTGATTTGAGGCATGATGAAAATGGTGTACTTCATGTACTAGAAGCCAATCCTAAGCCAGACCTAAAGCAACCCACTGATAATATAACTAGTTTAGTAGTGCAAGGGTTAAATGAATACGGCATGACTTACGAAGATATCATTTTAAGTTTGCTAAGTGATCGTCTAGACTATTTGTTAACTTATCATCGGGCAAATATTAAGCATATAGATGAGATGATCAATTAAACTCGTAGTTTGTCCAAAATCGGCAATGGTTAATAGACTTGTTGCTTTATAAGGTAGATTGATTCTATGCCCTGACAAGATGGTAGACGATGCTCAACATCCAACGTGCCCTAGAGAATGACCGCCTGTTGAGGGCGTTGACTGGACTGAATCGCCAAGCGTTTGACGCG
>JAPLHZ010000139.1 GCA_026389365.1 Cyanobacteriota bacterium | reverse complement strand
CGTCTCGGCTAATGGTCAGGAGTGGGGTGCGCTTTTTCAAGAGGTTTGCTACTTTCGTCAGGTATCAATTCTTCGATCCTACAATCTTGCTCAAGACTCAGGCTAGAAATTACACTATTTTTTAAGCCTGAGTAGTTACCCCAAAGCACCATAAAAACTGGTGATTTGAGAGATATTCACGAAGCTTTTCACTTCAATGGCGATCTTTTGCCCCTCCTTTTCTGCGGCAATCAGCGGTTCAGCCGCTAAATCAATCTGAATATTCACGTTGCCGATGCTCAAGTAGAGCGGGTCATCCGTAATCACCCAACCCGACTGGCTCAACGCCTGCTTAACCAAATTATGAAACAAATCCTTGCGGGATATTTCATACACTCTCTATTTTGCCACAAACAGTTATCCCTGGAAATCGGATAATGTGTCACCATTCCAGGGAACCGTATCAATCCCTACGCGCTAAAGTACTTCGCGGCTGGGTGGTAAATCGCGAACGCCGTCGTGGATTGTTCGGGGTAGAGTTGTTCGCTCTCATCGATCGTCTAAAACTCAACATTCTCATACAAATCTGCCAAACTAATTTCAATTGAAATCGAAGTTAGCATTACCTGCGCATCCAGACCGTCATATTCCGTGAAAAGCCACTGATGCGCACTTTGTTTTACGTAATGTTCTACGTGAGGATAATATTGATCGATGAGTACATACTCCTGAAACGTTGGAATGGTTCGATAGGCTGAAAATTTCTTGTCCCGATCGTAAGCTTCAGTTGAATTAGACAAAACCTCAACAATCAAAATCGGATTCATCACCGTGTCTTTTCGTCCAGCTTGAAGCTCGATCGGACGAGGTACAACCATGATATCAGGATAGGCATAAATACTACGATCGGGAATTGCAAGACGTTGATCGGCAATAAACAGATCGTAGGGTTTTCCCTTCAATCCAAACCATAGCAACGCATTCATATTACTACCAATTTTATTATGCGTCGGAGTTCCACCAGGCATGGGTCTAATTTCTCCATTCCAATATTCATTTCGAGTCTCTGCCGATACCTCTAACTCAAGGTATTGTTCAGCCGTGTAGGACTTGTTGGTGATGGCAGTTTCGACTGTAGCAAGAACCATGGGCGATCGCTCCACATTACTTTCAAGAATTGTCTCAGCCAAGGTATAGTTCAAAGTTGCGATCGACTGAATCCGAGGAGCAGCCGATCGATTCCATTCTAGACCCTACGCGCTAAAGTACTTCGTGGCATGTCTCTTCTTATCACCCCGCCATCACTAAGGCTTCGATCGTCAAGATTTCCCGCAACATTTCTTCCACCTGAACGACAGCAAACTTGGGGAGTTGTTGGCGATCGAGCCAGTGGTAAGCGAGTTGTTTTGCCTGGAAATAGTCTTTGGCTTTGAAGGAGAGGGCGTTCACGGAGTGTCTCGGAAGAGAATCGAACTAACGACGGTAATGGCTAAGGTTCGCGGTTCGTCGGGGGAGATGTGGTTGATGGCTTGGATTTCGGCGGCGGCGGCGATGACCTACGGTCGGTCGTAGACCATCGCATAGTTTTGTTGGGCAGCTTCGAGTTCTCCTTGACGATGAAGGATTTCGGCAAGGCTGGCAAATTCTTCACTGCGTTGATGATGCTCTATCCAACTCATACTTAGTCCTCCAGGGTTTGAATTGCACGGCTCAAGAAGCTTCTAAAATGTCATCTATGTCGATCGATGAATGATTGGGAAGATCAATGACGACACGTAAGTCTCCACCCATTTCACGGAGTACGTTTCTTAGCATCAAGAGATGCAAATCAGATTGACGTTCGAGATTGAGGAGATCTTCTTTGGGAAGTTGTAGACGCTCGACCATTTTGTCCTGTGCCAATGTTCGCGCTAATTTTAAGTCTTGGCGAAGCTGTTCATCGGCAATGAGTTCTGCCGATGAACAGCTTCGATTTTTTGACGGCGATCGGGGGGAAGGTCATTTAGAATTTGTTGAAAAGAAACGGTCATGGTTTGTTGTTCTCCAAGTCTTGAAGATGTTGTTTAAACCGATCTGATCAGGGTTTGGTAGAAACGTTTTTGATTCACCCCGGCATCATCAATTTCTCTCTAAAAACATTCGTGCTGTGAGAATTGGAATCTCTCGAAAAGGATTTAAGACTAATAAATCATCATCGCCTGTCACAATGCACTCTGCACAACCATTGATGGCAAGTGATAAGTACTGATCATCTTTGGGATCTCGACAAGCAACGATCGATTCTCGAATCTCAACAAATTCAGCATTTTCAGCAAAGTCTCTCAAGAACTCCTCGCGATCGGCTAAACTCGCATAGCGTTCAAAGCGAGGGCGTCGCAAGACTTCTGAAAGCTCTGCGAAGGTTGTTTCGGACGCTAAAATTTTGCCTTGCTGCTCTGCCAAATCCATCGCTTGAAGTGGCAAGCCTTTTGGAAAAAATACCGCGCTGACGATGATGTTAGTATCCAGAACAAATCGTCGCGAACTATTCGTCATTTAAAATGGACTCCAAGATTTCTGGGGTCAGTCCGTTTTGTTCTGCTTCAGTCGCGAGTTTATTCATGGTTTGCCGAAGCTTGGCATACGTTCCGATCGGTTGAGCCAGATCTTGCCGCAACATGGCTCCAATGCGCAGCGACATTTTTTGTCGGTCCTCTAGTGAAGACTGGCGGTAAGCTTCCGCAATGTCTAACGGAACTTGGATAGAAATTTCATCGATCGCTAGCATCGTAATCCCTCCACTCCAAACAACTGTCATCATTCTAACGCACCGACCTAACGCTCTTGCCACAATCTCACCACTCCCCTCCAGATCCGATCGCCCCGAGTCACAAGCATAAGCTCGGAGTTTGCCCACGCCATTCGGGTTTGCGGCGATCAAGCCTCCCAGAGAAGGGGAACGATTATCGATTCGTCATGGTCTTCTAGCTCGAAGTCAGTGGGTTGTCAGGATGATGGCTTAAACAGACGGTGGGCTTATGTGTAGGCTGGTAGTTTAAATCGCTGGAGGATGCAATTTTATGCGAACTTTGTGAAAACTTTCCTTTAGAAATGGGACTAAAAACGATAATGCAATGAGTGCAATGATAACACCTACCCATCCCATAGATTGGAAGTTCTCAATTGAGGTTTGGCGATTGTTCGATCGTGAAAAGAACATAAAACTAAATACAATTAAATTATTTAAAGCATGGCATAAAATTGGAGTCCAGAGTTCTTTAGTTTGGAGATAGAGTAGCCCCATGATCAATCCAAACATGGATAATCCAATGGGATTAATGTGCAAAAAACCAAATAGAAGTGATGAAGTAATCAATCCCTGAACGAGTCCCCATTTTTTGATCCATCGGTTCAAGATAATTCCACGAAAAAGAAACTCTTCTGTAATCGGAGCGACAATCACCATCGTGACAAAGACTATTCCTTGTTCCAGAGCTGGCATGGATTGAGAGAGGGCTAGGCTTTTAGGCTGTAAGAGGCTTTGGAGGAAGCTAGGAGAGAGGTATGACAGCATCCAAAACATGACCAATCCTGATCCGGTTGAAAAGAAAAAAATTGAAAATACAATATTTAATATTTTTCGCCATTGAATAGTGTTGGGGAAATCTCCTATGATTTTTTTGACTTCGATTTTTAATTGATAACATCTTTGAAAGATCCAGAAACAACTCAAAAACATCCCTGAAATATACAATGAGCATGTAAAAAATGTGCTCTTTGGATTGAGTTTTATAATACTAAATAGAACTCCACTAGCGATATTAGCTAAGATAAATATAATGACGAGATGACGGACTTTAAGATATTTGAAATCTAATGGAGATAATTCCGATGACATAATTCATAACCTCAAACGAATCATTGAATGGTTGGCAACCATAAGCTTCGATTATAATCCTTGGGCGATCGGAAATAAAGTTGTCGTGATGACGGCTTAGACAGACGGTTGTGGCTTCTGTGTAGGCTGCGGCGATCGCTGAAAGTAAACATTGGTCTCGCTATTACTCCTCTTTTAACTTAGTCAAATCTGCTTGACTTAGAAGCAACATAATATTTCCACATTCAAGACATAGTTCAGACTGCGGTATTAATTGATGTCGCATGGCTTTCCAAAATGATCTACCATTCGGATGAAAAAAATGTCGATTGCCATCTTCAACTATGGGGCCAAGCCTTCCAGTCCTGAGTTTTTTGGATCCACATCTATTACAAGTTTTCATGATTAGATCACAACTTTTTATTAGCTAGGAAGATTTTGAATAACAATGCGTTTGGACATGCTGTTACAAAAATCATTTTAATCAGAATATATCCGATCTGCCTATGAATTTTCCTTAAATAATCGGAAAGAAAAATCTCTTGATAATGTGTGAACACTGATTTTTCTAATCTTGACCAAGCATCTCACGTTCTGAACAATCGATTGAGTAGATCGCACTCTCCAAAATTACTCCACCGGAATCGTCTGCTTCTGCCGTTGGGCGATCGCGACCCTCAACCTCAGCCGATCGGCAAAATTCGTATTCGCAAACGAAAACGATCGATCGTCACCAAAGCCCCTACTGCCAATTGCTCCTCAACCTGACGCAATGCTGAAATCACAACATCTCCGATCGCAGCCGGAAGTAAATCTTGATTGCGAACTTGAACGACACTCGGCAACTGTGATTTCGCGATCGCCAACAATGTTCCACAATCCAAATCATTCGTAAACACAACGTAGCAATGGGTTTGGGCATAGCTCATGATGACCCGATCGGTGGCCGCCGGATCGCCGATCGTAGACCAATGGACCGCTTCTATGCCTGCGTCCGTCAAGGCATCCACCCAAAACGGCGACAAATTCATATCGATCAAAATCTTCATGCTGAGACCAAAGGCACCTCGATCTCTTCAGCCCGCCAAGCCGCATACGCCAGCGACTCATAAATATCGGCGGACTCCAAATACGGATAAGCCACCAAGATCTCTTCCAACGATCGCCCTGCTGCCATCAGTCCCACGATCGTCCCCACCGTCACTCGCAACCCCCGAATACAAGGCTTACCACCCATTACTTCAGGATTAAACGTAATTCTAGATAGAACTTGCATAATACCTATTCGGTAAACAATCTCTTCAGTTTAACTCAATCACTCAACCGAAACAGCCTTCTTCTGCCGTTGAGCGATCGTCAACAACATCCTCAGCGCCTCATTGACCGATTCAGCAGTCGGAAACGCATCAGCCACGTCTGGGTCTAGAAGAACTATATTAGTGCCCGATCGGTAGCGTTCACGGAGTGTCTCTGAAAGATAATCAACATACTTCCCCTTCACTCCACCCGCCATATTTGCAAAGTCATAGTGAGGCAGTAAGTCGTCATTCAGATCATCCTCAAATTCATGATTCATAAAACCTCCTGACAACTTACGTCTAATTAACTTCAGAATATCCGATCGAAACCCTACGCACTAAAGTACTTCGCGGCTGGGTGGTAAATCGCGAACGCGGTTGTGGATTGTTCGGGGTAGAGTTGTTCGCTCTCATCGATCGTCATCCCAATGCGATCGACTCCCAACAAAGACAATTGCGGCACCTGATCCATCACCGTCGGACAAGCGGGATAACCAAAGCTATAGCGCGAACCTTGATAACGTTGCGCCAACATATCGCGAATATTATCGGGTTCGAGATCGCCGTAACCTAGCTCTTTGCGCATTCTGGCGTGGGACCATTCAGCCAACGCTTCGGCAAGCTGTACCGCCATCCCGTGGAAGTAGAGATAGTCCGTATAGCTGTTTGATTTGTAGAGTTCCTGCGCTTTTTGGGAAGCGACTTCACCCATGGTTACGGCTTGCATGGGCAATACGTCGAATACGTCCTGTTCGATCGGACGAATGAAGTCCGACAAGCACAAGCGACGCATGGACTTCTGACGAGGGAAGGTCCAGGTGACGAAGGGTTTTGCGGTTTTTGGGGTTAAGCCTTGTTCAATCACGCTTGGGTCGTAGACGTGAATGGAATTCCCTTCGGCTGCACAGGGGAAGTAGCCGTAGACGAGCGTTGGGTCGAGCCAGTTTTCGTCGCGGAGTTTTTGTTTCCAGGTGGCGAGGACGGGATGGACTTTTTCGGCGAGGAAGGCGTCGTATTCTTCGCGGGTTTGGTCTTTAGGTTTGCGGAATTGCCATTGGCCTACGATCAATGCTTGCAAGTCCATGTGCCAGAAGAGATCTTCGAGATCTAAGTCGGCGGCGCGGATCACTTGGGTTCCCCAGAAAGGCGGGGTCGGGCGGGGTACGTCAATGTCTACAGCTTCCGATCGCACCAAATCAACCACGTCGGGTTGGTCCGATTTTTCAACAGGCGGACCGTTGAGTTCAAGTTCCGCTTGTTCGATCGCTTTTTTACCTTTTTGGTTGAACTGCGCGAAGTCTCCGATAAAGCCTTCGGTGTCTACCCACGCCTCGGCTTTTTTCGCGGGCATGTAGTTGTCCATGAAGATGAGATCGGCGAATGCATCTTTGCCGTAGATCACTTGACCGTTGTAGGCATCTTGACAATCGCCATATACAAACTTTGGAGTCAAGGCCGCACCGCCGAGAATCACCGGGACGCTAATACCCCGATCGTTGAATACATTCAGATTCTCTTTCATGAATGCTGTAGACTTCACCAATAAACCACTCATTGCAATACAATCAGGTTTATGTGCTTCATAGGCATCCACGATCGCATCAACTGATTGTTTAATCCCCAGATTGATTACCTTATAACCATTGTTAGTCAAGATAATATCAACGAGATTTTTACCAATATCGTGAACATCGCCCTTTACGGTTGCAATTAAGAATTTACCCTTACCCGAATCATCTTGCCCTTCTTCTTTTTCCATTAGCGGCTCCAAGAACGCGACAGCCGACTTCATTGTTTCTGCCGATTGCAATACAAAGGGAAGCTGCATTTGCCCAGAACCAAACAAAATACCCACGACTTTCATCCCATCAAGCAAGAAGGTATTAATAATTGAAAGCGGTTCATGGCCAGCTTCTAAGGCAATCTTCAAGGCATCTTCTAAACCAATCCGTTCCCCATCAATAATGTGTTGTTTTAAGCGTTCGTCGATCGGCAAATCTGCCAATGTTGCCGTCGATCGTGCATCCTTCGCACTCACCCCTTCAAAGAGTTTGGTTAAGGCTGTTAATGGATCATAGGTACAAATGCCGTCATCATTGAATTCACGCCGATCGTAAATCAAATCTAAACAAACCTTTTGATGGTCTTCGGAGATCTTCGCCAAAGGTAGAATTTTTGCAGCCGAAACGATCGCGCCGTCCATTCCCGCTTGAGTCGCTTCATGTAAGAACATCGAATTCAACGTAATTCGTGTAGCTTGATTCAAACCAAAGGAAACATTAGACACGCCTAACATAAAGTGAACGCCAGGAAGTGTTTCACGAATCATCCGAATCGAATCGATCGTCGCTTTTGCATTCTCACGGTCTTCTTCAATTCCGGTTGAAATCGGCAATGCTAGAGTATCAAAGAACAATTCATGGGCCGGAATACCAAACTCAAGTGCTGCACGGTAGGCCCGCTGTGCAATTTGGAATTTCTTTTCCGCCGTTCGTGCCATGCCTTCTTCATCGATCGTCCCAATCACAACCCCCGCACCATACTCTTTTGCGAGTTCTAGTACTTTGAAAAAGCGATCGTCTCCATCTTCATAGTTAGTGGAATTGAGAATACATTTTCCACCGACCACTTTGAGTCCGGCTTCCATTTTTTCCCATTCCGTCGAATCCAACATCAACGGCAAAGTAGAACTTGTCACCAGCCGCGACGCAAGTTCTTTCATATCGCTTTCACCATTACGCCCGACATAATCCACATTCACATCGAGAATATGCGCACCTTCTTTGATTTGAGATTTGGCAATAGAAACCAATCCATCCCAATCTTCCTCATTCAGTAAATCTCTAACTTTCTTTGAGCCACTCGCATTCAAACGTTCACCCACAATCAAGAATGAATTGTCTTGTTCATAGGGCTGCGAACCATAAATTGAAGCTGCCGAAGGAACATAGTTCATGGCAGGACGAATGGCATTGCCTGCATTAGCAGATATTAGTAATGAGGGACGAGTTGCCCGCGCTTTTGGAGTCATTTCGGCGGCGAGTTCTGCCAGCGCTTGAATGTGCGACGGACGAGTTCCACAACAGCCGCCAATTACTTGCACACCCAAATCTTCAATAAACCGATGTAATGCAATTCGCATTTCCATAGGGGTGAGTTTGTAGTGCGCGTGACCACCGATGTTTTCAGGCAATCCAGCATTGGGAATACAAGACACAACAAATGGCGCATTCTCAGCCAAATATTTGATATGGTCCGCCATCCGATCGGGTCCAGTCGCACAATTCAAGCCCAAAATATCAATAGGATACGGCTCCAAAATTGCCAATACCCCTGAAATGTCAGTTCCTACCAACATCGTGCCTTGGACTTCCATTGTGACGGAAACCATTAAGGGCAAACGGGAGCCTTTTTTAGTGAACACCGCTTCGATCGCATTCAATGCTGCTTTGATTTGCAATACGTCTTGGCAGGTTTCAACTAAAAACAAATCAATGCCGCCGTCAAATAGTCCTTCGGCTTGAACAATGAATGATTCTTTTAACTCGTCGTAACCAATGTGGCCTAGGGTCGGCAGCTTAGTTCCAGGCCCGATCGAACCTGCAACAAATCTAGGTTTTTCAGGCGTTGAGTATTCATCCGCACAGATTCGAGCGAGTTCAGCCGATCGTCTACTCAAGTCATAAGCCATGTCCTGCAAATCGTATTCCCCCAACACCAAAGGGCTACTGCCGAAGCTATCGGTTTCAATTACATCAGCTCCAGCGGCCAAGAAATCTCGATGGACTTTTGCGATCGCATCCGGTTTCGTGTGGATAAGATATTCATTACAACCTTCATAGTCCGCTCCGCCGAAATCCTCAGCGGTCAAATCCTGGGATTGAATGTTCGTCCCCATGGCTCCGTCAAAAACTAAGACGGGGCGTTCAGGGCTATGAAGACGTTCGAGGAAGAGACTTTTCATAGGACTGGCTATAGACGCGACTGCGCTTTGAATAGGGTGAGGGTTAACAGATTGAGGGCTAGGCGATCGGACAAGCGATCGCTCCCTAATTTCACAGATTTCTCTTTACACATTAAGTGAAAATATTTTCTGAGAAAAGAGCTTTTTTAGACCATTACAGAAACTACATAGTCTCTATCTTAGTTTGACACATTCCCTCGTGTGGGCAAAGCGTGATGCAGTAAGGAGCACAGAGTAATGTCTTTGGATATTCCAAAACTGTCTTTGGACATTAAAAAACCGCCTCCAGTATTCCAGAGACGGCTTGTTGTTTTTCATTGGGTTCAGGACAGGGCGAACCCTATCCCTACACCGATCGGACTGGCATTATTGATGAGCAATAGTGATCAATCGATTACATCATTCCGCCCATTCCGCCCATTCCGCCCATGCCACCCATGCCACCCATTCCGCCCATTCCACCCATGTCTCCGCCGCCGCCGCCAGCAGATTTAGGCTCAGGCTTCTCGACGACTAGAGCTTCAGTCGTGAGGACCATGGATGCGATCGATGCTGCATCTTGCAGCCCAGAACGGACAACCTTTGCGGGGTCAATCACGCCTGTTTCGATCAGGTTTTCGTAGGTGTCGGTGAGTGCGTTGTAGCCCATGGGGTAAGCCATTGCTTGGACTTTCTCAACGACAACAGATCCTTCAACGCCTGCATTATCTGCAATCTGCTTCAGGGGAGCCGTCAGAGAACGCACAACAATATCAACACCGATTTGCTCATCCACATCAGTTAGGCTTGCTTTGACAGCGGCCAACGTCGGTACGAGATGGGCCAGAGTTGCACCGCCGCCTGCAACGGTTCCTTCAGCCACGGCTGCTTTGGTTGCATTCAAGGCATCTTCAATGCGAAGTTTGCGATCCTTGAGTTCGGTTTCAGTCGCCGCCCCAACTTTGATGACCGCAACGCCGCCCGCCAATTTAGCAATCCGCTCAGACAATTTCTCTTTGTCGTACTCCGAATCAGTAGCGTTCAATTCACGACGCAGTTGCTCAACCCGTTTTTGCACGTTAGCCGCGTTGGTGATGTCAGCGACGATCGTGGTCGTATCCTTAGTAATCATGATCTTGCGCGCTTTACCCAACATTTCTAGGGTTGCGGTATCCAAGCTCAAGCCCATGTCTTCAGAAATCACCTGACCATCGGTCAAAACAGCGATGTCTTGCAGCATGGACTTACGACGCTCACCAAAGCCGGGAGCCTTGATTGCTGCGACATTCAGCACACCACGCAAACGGTTGACGACCAGAGTTGTCAAGGCTTCACCGTCGATGTCTTCAGCGATGACGAGCAACGCTTGACCCGCACGGGCGACTTTTTCAAGAATAGGAACCAAGTCCTGAATGGAGCTGATTTTCTTGTCGGTTAACAAAATCGACATGTTTTCATACTCAGCCACCAAACGCTCAACGTCGGTCACAAAATAGGGTGACATGTAACCCCGATCGATCCGCATTCCTTCCATGACTTCGATTTCGGTATCGAAGGATTTGGATTCTTCAACGGTAATTACGCCATCTTCACCCACTTTGGCCATGGCTTGAGCAATCATGCCACCAATTTCTTCGTCGTTTCCGGCGGAAATAGTCGCAACTTGGGCGATCGAATTTCCTTCAACAGGCTTGGCGATCGCAGCGATTTCTTCGACCAATTTCGCAACGGCTTTCTCGATTCCGCGCTTAAGGGCGATTGGGTTGGATCCAGCAGCGACATTCTTCATGCCTTCGCGGATAATGGCTTGGGCTAACACAGTAGCGGTTGTGGTGCCGTCGCCTGCAACGTCATTAGTTTTGGATGCCACTTCACGAATCAGGGATGCGCCTGCATTCTCAAGGGGATCTGGGAGTTCAATTTCTTTTGCGATCGTTACGCCATCGTTCACAATCTGAGGAGAGCCATACTTCTTCTCCAGCAACACGTTACGGCCTCTCGGACCAAGCGTAACCTTCACGGCATCAGCAAGAGCATTGACACCACGTTCGAGTGCTTGACGAGCATCTTCATTAAAAACAACGATCTTAGGCATACAGATAATCCAACAGTTGCAAATATTCTGAATAAAACTTTAGCACTCTCGGTTAGGGAGTGCTAAAAAGTTCAGGGTCGGAAAACCGTATTGATCGTTGAGATCCTGTCTCTTGGGGCAGTTTTAGAAAATTATGCCAATTACGTATTTGATCAAGAATTGCAGAATGGTCAGGGATACGGACCCGACCAAAATACCAAGAATGCCATTCGTAATTCGGAAGCCTGGAACAGCAACGTCTGTTATCCAGAACGCTGCCATATTGATTAGGAGAGAGATCGGGGCCAAAATCCAGGTCATATTGAGAAGATCTTCAACTCGCTGGGTAAAAATATTAATTGCGCCAAATACTAAGGCGCAGACAATAGCAGTGACAGGACTGTCAATTTCAATGAAGGGAAAAGCTAGAGACAGTAAATAAAAAGCAACTGCTGTGACGGCAAGGGTAAATAATGCAGCCAAAATCCAATTGGTTGACTTTACGGGAGCTTTCTGGACCGCTTTGGTACCAACCTTTGCACCAGCCTGAGCCAAGAGCGCGATCGGATGGTCCGACAAAAGGAAGGTCATGAGCTGATTGTTCAACATTAAATCCATGATGCGTAACTCCTAGGAAAACAGGTGACAGAATAAATGAAGGCATTGAAGTGAGGCTTTAGGCGCTCAGCACCCAAAGTTAATCCCAAGTTAATCCCAATTCATATCTCTAAAAAATAGTATGAATTAGGCCAAAAACTTGATTTTCTTCGATTCAATTTAGGATTTTGCTAGGACTTTATTTACCAAGCCTACTATCGACATCTAACTTAATAAATGTTTTCAAGAGAATCACGTTACAAATTATTTCGCAGGCTCAGGATTTCGAGAATCATCGAGGGGTTAGTGGAATCGTCTGCGTCTTGGTATTAAAATCTTGCGCTCCAGATCCAGTTTTGGGCGGCGTGGTGGTGGGTGTATTTGGAAGGACAAGATTTGGATTCCCAGGGTTGGGAATGGTTGGATTAGGAGTTAATCCTGGACTATTGGGGGACGCTCCCGGAATGCCTAAAGTCCTATCTGGGTAAAGCAGTGGGTTTGAACCGGGCGATCCATAACTAGGTAAGCCACTAGGGTTGGAACCGGGAAATCCGCTTGGAGTTCCATAGGGATTTGAACTGGGATTTGGCAAATAGGGATTTGGCAAATAGGGATTGGGTGGGGGAGTCGTTTCAATTTTTGGTTTGGTTGCGAGAGCGACTCGACGCGCACCGCCTACTTCTCTTAGTGAGTCCAACATCCCAACCACATCACTGTACATGGCCGTCTGGGACGCATTTAAGACTAGTAATCCGTCAGGACGTTGGACCAGATAGGTTTTGGCCCGATCGATTAGTGCGGCCCGATCGGCCACTTCTTCTTGTCCCACTAAAATCTGCCCCCCCGGTCTCAGCGTGATAATCAATCGATCGGGGGCTTGAACGGTTCCGGTTCTGGCTTGGGGTAAATCAACATTCACGGCTTGGGGGCGCTCCGTTTGCACCACAGCCAGAATGAAAAACGTCAGGATACAAAAAATCACATCAATCAACGGCAAAATCTGAATCTGTCCGTCGTCGGTGGCATTGTCAAGATTGATTTTCATAGGAATTGCTCAAATCAAGTTAGAAGGTGCGTTTTTCGTCATCCGAATTGGATTCGTAGCGATCGAGGCTTGGCACATTCCGATCGTCATTTTTTTTGTACTGCCACTTTTGACGGTAAAGCAATTCCACTTCATTACCAGCACGTCTGAACACTTTCGCCTGATTGAATACCAATCCTTGAAAGATTCGATAAAAACTCAAGGCAACCAACGCCACAATAATTCCAGCTGCCGTACTGATCAACGATTCGCCAATCCCACCCGCTGCATCCTTGCCAGCCTCCGTTCCAAGGGCCGTAAAGGTGATCGCGCCTAGGGTCCGAATCAAGCCCAGCACGGTTCCCAGCAATCCCAGCAAGGGAGCCATCGCAATAACAGCTTCTAGAATCTTGTCGCCGCGTCGCATTCCTGCAATTTCATCATCGGCACTAGACTCAAGGGCTAACCGGAACAAATCCGGGTCGGGCGATGGAAGCTGAAGGGCTTGGAGCAAAAAACGTCCGACGGGTTGATCGTAGGCTTGGCGAGCAATTTCGGTGGCCATGTCCCAGTCTCGACGGGTTGCATCCAGAATCCGATTGACGATTTCCTTTTCTTTGTTTAAAACATTGAACCAAAACCGCGATCGTTCAAAAATCACCGTTACGGTCAAAATCGACAAGAGCAACAAAGGCCACATCGTAACCCCGCCCTTGTTAAATAAATCGCCAATACCCATGATTCCTCACACCGATTAAGTTCTAGTTGTCAAGTTCTAATCGTCAACAAATTTAGATATATTTCAGAGAAAATTCTATCTAATTTTTCTATCTAACTCTAAGGAGATAGACGAGCTTTGCCCCAACGATTTTTTTTGTACCAAGCCGCGATCGCCGGAACCCAAACCTGAAAATGCGGAAAGATCAAGTCACATAACTGCTGGCATTCTAATTGGGCATCGTCCTTAGCCCGCAAATCCATCAGGTGCATCAGCGATCGGACATTTGCCGACATCACCCAGTGTTGTCGCACATCAAAGGCAATCAAACTGCGCGCATGTTCTTCGCTGAAGCCTTGGCTAATCCGCTTTGCATAGAGTTTTGCGCCCTCTAGACACCAGGCTAGATCTTCCTTTCGGAGTTCTTCGGTATACTCATATTTTTTGCCCTGACGATCGGTATACGCCCCCAAAGGCCGCAGATAGAAGACTTCCTCAACATCCTTTGTGCCGTCTGCCGCCTCTAAAATATTTTTCCCTGTATAACGAAAAGACTGTACGTCGAAGCTGATTCCGACCCGATGAGTTCTAATCTGCTGCATGGTGCTGTGGGGAAACCAGCCGCAATTCAGGACGATTTGGGGATGCTCTAAGGGACCGAAATGGCCTCGATTGCCGCCCAAGAGATTGCGAATAACCAGATCGCCCGCTTTTTCCTCATCCGGGAAGCTAGCCCGATCGTCCCAGACAAACGCTTCAGCATAGTCCTGGTGCATCCCAGCATAAATAGTCTGCTGCGGGTTCGGGGTTTGGGAAAGGACTTCAACCTTAAAGAGAGGATCCATGGCGTTGACGAAAATTCGCAAAAGTTTCAGTAATCGTCCCTACAATAGTTGAATTTAGGATCTATTGCCGCACTTAATCTCTTAATCTATTGCCACACTTAAAATTGTCCGAAGTGAAGCCGAAGTTTTATCCAATGCCTAGACGATCGCCAAAAAAAATTAAGACAACCTTTAGAAGAAGTGGAAAATCAGTCTAGAATAAGGGCAACTTAGTTGATGGGTTATCATGGGCTTACGCAATGCGTCAATGTTTTATGTTAAAACCTGTTGAAACTAAGCATTTCTTAGTATCCAGTCCTAACCTTTAAACTTTTCTAGAGACTCCTGTGTATAAACGGATTGCGCTTCTCGGTACCATACTTCTTCTGAACTCAGGCATTGTTCGACAGCCTGCGATCGCTCAGTTTTTGCCGCGCCTACCCGACTTTGACAGCAACAGTCTGGAAAAAGAGGGTCGTGATTTATTGGGTGAATCTCTTCAACTTGCTCAGCTTCAACAGGTAGACTTGGCCATCACTCGCGCCAAGCTCGCCACCCAGCTTATTCCCCAGAACCCGGATGCTTGGTCTGTTTTAGGCGGATTATATCTGGCAGACAATCAAGCTGACAAAAGCATCGTTGCGCTCAAGAAAGCCCAAGTTCTAGATCCCAAGGAACCGGCTATCTTATTGCGCCTCGGTAATGCTTACTTCCAGAAGAAGGAGTATGTTAAGTCCGTCGATGCGCTTCAGTCCGGTATCAAAATTCTCAAGAGCGATCCGAAGCTTAAAGCCGCTTCAAAAGCGATGCCTCCTGCCCTCTTTGATTTAGGAAATGCCTATTTCATGTTGGGGAAAACGGATGAAGCCGTTGCACGATATACCGAGTCCAATAAGCTAGATGAAAAATTCTGGTTCCCCCTCAACAACATCGCCTTGATTCGCTATGAGGCGGGCAATGTCAAAGAAGCGATCGGTTTATGGAATGTCTCCATTAAAGTCGATAGTAAAGCCTCGGAACCTAAACTAGCCTTGGCGGTTGCCCTGTATAAACAAGGCAATCAAGAGGAAGGACTTAAACTGGGTGAATCTGCTATCCAACTGGACAGCCGTTACGGGGATCTAAAGTTTTTGCAGGATAATCTTTGGGGTAAAACTCTCCTGGCAGACACGGCTCAATTTCTAGAACAGCCTCGAATTCGGACCGCGATCGTCACGGCCAAAGCCACAGAAGCTCAATCCCCACCACAGCGTTAAAAATCCTGGTAATATGTCTAGCCCATACCAGCGTCTATTGAAACCAAGACAACGCTCTAAGAAGAATATCCCTTCACTTGCACGACGTTCTGAGCCTAAACGGTCTAAGCGTCGTAATTTTTTACGTTTACCTTGGGCTGGACTATTGGCAATTTCGGTCTGTTGTGGGGTCGGATATCGACAATTAGCGACCCAGTTTTCCGAGCCTCAGGCTATTTTTGTCTTGGGCGGTTCCCCCGATCGGGAAAAATTTGCCGCCGATTTAGCGCTTAAATATCCAGATTTACCGCTGTGGGTTTCATCCGGTAGTCCAGAGGAATATAGCTATTGGGTGTTTGATCAAGCTGGAGTCGATCGTCAGCGCCTCCATCTAGACTATCGTGCTGTAGATACGCTGACAAACTTTACGACGTTAGTTGACGATCTCAAAAATCGAGGCATCACCAGCGTCTACCTCGTCACCTCCGACTATCACATGCGCCGCGCTCAGTGGATTGCTGAAATCATTGGTGCGCAGCGGGGCGTTATTTTTAAAATTGTGCCTATCCCGACTGATCGATCAACTGAGCCTATTTTGAAGGCATTGCGCGATAGTGGGCGAGCAATTGTGTGGCTAGTAACCGGTTATACAGGAGTATCGCTCCAAAACCTTGAACAGACAGAAGAATCGATCAAATCCAAGTTGTAGGGTCCAAGTTTTAAGCCGCAGTCTTTTCGATATTGGATTCCGGTTTACTAGCCAAACTGAACGTCCGAAAATGCTGAGCTTGCTGTTCAATTCGGGTCGCAAGCCGATCGCAGACCAAATTACACAGTTCAAAAATCAAATCATCCGTCACCCGATAAAATGCCTGGGTGCCCTGACTGCGCTTTGCCAATATCCCAGCTTGCAGCATCACTTTCAAATGTTTTGAGACATTCGCCTGACTGGTTTGGGTCTCATCCACCAAATCCTGAACACAGCGCTCCCCGTCTCGTAGGACATTAAGTAACTTCAAACGCATTGGCTCTCCCAACACCCGAAAATAATTCGCTACTTGCTCCACTACTGCTTGAGATCCACTATCAACACCCCTGACCAAAGCTTCATGGACAATCAGATTGACCTCATCATCAGATGAAGTGTCATTCAAAAAATTCTTTTCATTTGCCATGGGGATCACTTGCAAAAAATTGCAACACTAACAGCTAAATCTTGACATACCAGCGATCTGTTCCATTATCTCTATATTTCGCCCCATAGCAATATAGTAATCCTCACAAAGTAGTAACAATCACCAAAAAAGCTGCCATCACTAGGCAGCCCAAGATTTAAATAAGCTTAAAAATTAACTTTTACCGTCAATCCAAAGCTTAATGACATTCGGCTAAGTGGAATTAGCTTAATCGAACCCGCATCAGAACTTGATCAAATTCTACCGGCTGGAAATTATCAACCAAAATCTCTATGACTTCGCCCGAAACCTCTGCCTCAATCTCATTCATCACCTTCATCGCTTCAACGATACAAATGCCTTGGCCAACCTTAATCCGATCGCCTATCTCCACAAAAGGAGCATCATCAGGGCTAGGTGCGCGATAGAATGTCCCAACGATCGGGGACTTGATTTCAAATAATTTGTGATCCACCGGAGGCAATGACGTAGATGGTCCCCCGGTTGTAACCATTGTGGGGGCCGCCGTCTCATAGTTTCCCATTGAGGACGAGGTGACAGGCGGCGCGACCACCATTACGGGAAGCGCTCCTCGCCGCATGGTCATCTTGAAGCCATCATCTTCAAGGGTCAACTCTGAGATGTCGGTCTCGTTGACGGCTAATAATAAGTCTCGCAATTCGCTGAAATTTACTGACACGGCAGTGATCACTCCTTAAATCAAAGCTATTGGCGACAGGGAGAGCCTGCGTGGGGAGTTTAGCGGAAAAACTCCCACCATACAGCCCTGACACAGCCCCACAAATCGCTCTCTCGTCCTAGTTCTCACGACCCAGATATTTATTGTCGCGGGTGTCGATTTTAATCTTTTCACCGATCGTAATAAACAACGGCACCATCACCTCGGCACCCGTTTCGACAGTAGCAGGCTTAGTGCCCCCAGTCGCGGTATCGCCCTTGACACCGGGATCGGTTTGAGTCACTTCCAGAACTACCGAGTTTGGCAATTCTACCTCTAAAATACGATCACCCCATTGGACCACCATTGCATCCATCCCTTCTTTGAGATATTTGCTCTGCTCCCCAATTTGGGCCTTGGTAAGAAGGCTTTCTTCAAAGGTAGTCATATCCATGAAAACGTACTTATCACCATCTTTATAGGTGAATTGCATTACATTTTTTTCAAGGACGGCCTGAGGAACGCTTTCCCCAGCCCGGAACGTTTTTTCCATTACGCTACCCGTCTGAGCATTCTTGAGCTTGGTGCGGACAAATGCGGCACCTTTACCGGGTTTGACATGCAAAAATTCGATGACGCGCCAAACAGCACCATCTAATTCAATACTGACACCGGAGCGAAAATCGTTACTGGAAATCATGGGTTTCTACAAATCGATTCGGCAGAACTGTCAGCGCTTTATTGTAACGCCCTGGGAACCGCTATACGGATTTTTCTCACAAATTCTCAAACTGCTATGGGACAATACGCTCTAGAAAGGGAGTTAAGTTGTGAATCAAGGTATTGAAATGTCGTTTAATTTTTTCTTCAAATCTAGAGCGTTGCTGGTTGTTGTAGCAGTTCTAACGCTCATGATGACCTGCGCTCCGGCTCTAGCTCTGCCCCAAGGCAATGCAGTCACAGACCCCAAGGCTATCCTGCGAAACTCGCTGCCCATTACCAATCCCGATATTCGTAAACTGCAAACCTCTATTGAAGACATTTCGCAACAAATCCGAGCAAACCGTCGTTGGGGGGCGATCAGGGCCGACTTGACGCGAGCTGAGACTGTGATTCGAGATAAACGATCGCAAGTTCTCGCCAGCGTATCGGAGAGCTTCAAGTCCCAAGGCAATGAGATTTTAGATGCGATTCAGGGGGATATTGACTTACTGCGCATTGATGTTGCGGCTAAAAATAAAAACGATATCTTAATGCACCGATCGGCATTATTGAGCCGAGTCACAACGCTTGAAGAAGCCATGTTGGGCGATTTTCCCTATGAAGTTCCTGAGGAATATAAAGATCTTCCTCAACTCAAAGGCCGCGCTCAAGTTGAATTTACAACCGACAAAGGTGTAGTTACAGCCGTTTTAGATGGCTACAGTGCCCCAGTGACGGGCGGAAATTTTGTCGACCTAATTCAGCGCGGCTTCTATGATGGCCTGCCATTTACTCGGGCTGAAGATTTTTATGTATTGCAAACAGGCGATCCCGATGGTCCAGACGAAGGGTTCATTGACCCTAAAACTAACACATACCGATCGGTGCCCTTGGAAATCTTGGCCCAAGGTGATAAAGTCCCAACCTATGGTGTGACATTAGAAGATGCAGGTCGGTATTTAGATCAGCCCGTTCTGCCCTTTAGTGCCTATGGTGCGATCGCGATGGCCCGCCCGAATGAAGAAGCGAATGGCGGATCGTCGCAGTTTTTCTTCTTTCTGTTTGAACCAGAACTCACCCCCGCTGGACTTAATCTCCTAGATGGACGATATTCCATCTTTGGCTACGTCACAGGCGGTCAAGAGGTTCTCCATGAAATTAAAGCTGGCGATAAAATAAACAGTGTAAAAGTCGTGACTGGACTGGATAAATTTAAGCAAGGCGCAGCTTAAGTTTCAAAGACTTAAGTTTTAAACAATACTTAGGAATCACACATACGACCTAGAAAAGTTGGGAATGCTAAAGAATAGGGCACTCTCAACTCATAGTATCTGTAACGGCTTAAGCGATTAGTAACTGTTCCCGCCTTTTCCCTGACGCGCTCGCCTTTCCTCACTCGGTTGTCTCCACCCATGACCTTTGCATCTCACAATCCACCGCTTGTTCTGATTGCCGACGATGACAAAGTCATCCGGGTTTGTCTGCGTCAGGCCATGGAACAAGAGGGCTATCGGGTGATTGAAGCCGTTGATGGTGAAAATTGTCTGGCCATGTTCAGCAAAATGCAGCCGGATGTGGTCTTAGTTGATGCGGTGATGCCCCACATGGATGGCTTCACCTGTTGCCAACAAATTCAAAAAATGGAACAACATTTGGAGGGGAATGGCACTCCGTTGTTGATGATTACAGGCTTAGATGATGAGGAATCGGTGGAGCAAGCGTTTGCATCGGGAGCGGTAGATTTTGTCACTAAACCGATTAACTGGGCTGTCTTGCGTCAACGGGTCAAGCACCTACTGAACCAAGTTAAGCTCTATGAGCAGCTTCAAAATGCCAACCAAGAACTCAAGCGTCTGGCTACCTCTGATGGCCTCACCCAAGTCGCAAATCGTCGTCGGTTTGATGAATATCTTCAGCAGGAATGGAGTCGAATGCAGCGCGATCGATTGTCGTTGTCGTTGGTGATGTGTGACATTGATTTCTTTAAAGTTTATAACGACACCTACGGGCACCAAGAAGGCGATGACTCCTTGAAGAAAGTGGCAAAAGTTTTGGACCGGGCGGCAAAACGATCCATCGATTTGGCGGCCCGTTATGGCGGGGAAGAGTTTGCCGTCATTTTACCCAATACAGGGTTAGAGGGTGCGACTCAGGTGGCGAAGGATATTCAAGAGGCCGTAAGAGAGCTAGATATTTCCCATAGCGGCTCCAAAATAGGCGACAGACTCACCCTTAGCATGGGTGTGGCCAGCACAATACCTTGCGCTCTCATTAGCCCTGAAATGTTGATTAATGCCGCCGATCGTGCCCTATATCAAGCCAAGAAATCTGGACGCGATCGGTTCTGTACCTTTGAAATTCCTTAGGGAGTCTGTAGATCTGACGACGGCTTAGACAGCTCCATACATGGATCCGGATATTCAGCGATCGCCTGTTTCAACGCACCAGTTGGCGAGCTTTGCTGAAGTAATAGCGCATGGGCATCGTTAGGCAGATTGTTTTGCAATAAAATACTCACCTTTTGAAGCACCGGATCCTGCAATGATCCGGTCACGGATTGGGCCTTTAGACTGGCATTCACATTAGCCCGATCGACAGCATTTAAAATTTGGAACCGCTGGATAGGGTCCAAGACGGTTTTAAAATTTTTCTTAGAGATATAACGTAACTCATAGGCCCAATCGCTCTTCAGCGCCTCACCGTCATACTGCACCTGATTTAAACCAGCCGTACTATTTGGTGTAAAACGTGTCCATTCTTCGCCCGTGACTTTATCCCGAATTTTAATCGCTCCAACCGCCCCATACCATGCGATGAGAGGTTTTTCATTCAGTATAAAATTAGGGTTGGGCTTACGAAATAGGCCTGAATTTATGGGATTGTTGCCTACCATGGGTGTCACTGAGCAAATTGGGGGTTCCCCGCGAGATCCACCACGCTGCGGTCGTCGGGCAAACAAATTTCTCAGCACCTCTTGCCACGTTAAGGGACGACTCTGAGCTAGGACGACATCTGAGGGGGGAAGTAGCAACAATGGCAAAAGGAGAAGCGGCGTAAACAACGATCGAAGGGTAACTTTAACCTTGAGCGCAGATAACTTGAGCGCGGGATTGACAGACAGGATATTTTTTAGGGCAAGTCATGGTGAACGTTTCCTAGAGTGAATGGGAATCTGATAAATCCAGAGCACTAGACTGGGCAGCAGCCATGGCAACAAAACGCCAGCAGAAATAAAGCTCTGTAAGCTTATTCCTCCATAGATTGCACAAGTCAGAACAATGTTCCAAGGCAGTTTTGAGGACGATCGGGGAGTGGTCGCTAAAATCCGTCTCGACTGCAAAGTACCTGCGAATAATCCAGCCAGCAATATCATTAAGACCTCGGGAATAGGCGTTACGGTGCGCTTATGCAAGGCATGATAGATCATGTAGGCGTGAATCTCGGCTCCCGTTAACTGGGACAGCGCGGGTTTACCTTGAACCCGTCGCCAATAGGCCATGGCCGATGGCAGCGGAAATTTATCGGTGGATGATCCCATGCCTGCTTCTGGATAATCTCCAGCGGCAAGAATAATGATAGGTTCTGAACTGGGTTCGCTGCGCTTCGAGGTAATGTCGATCGCACTGGCGGTGAGGTAGACGCGATCGCTGGGAATCGAGAAGTCCACAATGGGCGTAAATCCAGTTATTCCAAAATTCTGGAGCGTCGATCGCCAAGTTGGAATTCGAGGAAGTGAGGTTGCCTTTGCCTCGGGCGAAGTAGATAAATAAGCCTCCGCTGCCATAAATCCAAACGGACAGCCTTGGGAGCAGTTTGAACCCGTCGGTTGAGACAAATAACCAGGATAAAAATTGACATAACCGCTGCGAGTGAGCGTCCCCACGGGGTCGATCGGAAGCAGCAATGTGGGGGAAACGCCGATGGTTTGTAAGGCTTGCCGATCGCTGCCAAAAACTAAGCTAATATTGCTGCTCTGCAATTGGGCCAGACTTTTTGCTAACACAGGATCTTCGGGTGATGGCCGATCGAGCAAATAATCAATGGCCAATACCTTGGGAGATTGCGCACCAATTGCCGTGATCGTTTTTGCTAAGGCTGTTCGATCGATCGGATTCAGTTTGCGATCGGGAATTAATCCAGCCCGAATCGACGCTTCATCAATTTGGACAATTTTAATTTCGGGCCTATCTTTTGGAATTTGTCCGGTGGTCTGACGGTAAATCGATTGGACCATCAACCGTCCATCCAACAATAAATCTTGGAGTGGCGTGATGGTCGTTGCAAGCAAAATCGCCCCTAGTGTAATAGTCTGACGACGGCTCGGCAGTAACGCCCGAACTCGGTGCCCCATGCCTAACACTCGGGGCGTGAAGGGTAATGTTTCGGGATGGCAGAAAAATGACGGAATAAAGTAAGCAGACGGATAGGTAAGATTGCGATCGAGTTTTAGATATTCACAAGCATGGTGCAGCGCATCGTACACGTTCCTTTGGGCGCGATCGTT
Source organism: Cyanobacteriota bacterium (assembly GCA_026389365.1). Taxonomy (GTDB): domain Bacteria; phylum Cyanobacteriota; class Cyanobacteriia; order Leptolyngbyales; family Leptolyngbyaceae; genus JAAFJU01. The sequence continues at coordinate 33,478 of JAPLHZ010000139.1, read as the reverse complement.
ATCTTGGGTTAAATACTGAATAAATTGAATCAAAAAATCCTGAGCCACACTGTTATGAATCGGTTTACGCATGATGGCAACTTGGCTCAACCCCAAATCAATCAAGGTATTCGCTAGATCCAATCCTTTGCACGAATTGAAGATTGCAAATTGCAAGCCATTTTCTTTTGCTTTTAAGAGTTGCGGCTGTAAAAAAATCGAAGTCTGCGGCCCGATCGCCAACTCCCCGCCCGTTAGAATCGACTCATTACTATGTCCCGCAAAAAATAAAATATCCCAGCCCTCTGGATCCACTAATCGCTGGGCAATGCGTTCTTTTAATCCAGCGATCGATTGTCCAATCTGCCAGCCTTCAAACTGGACATCAGCGAACCGCTCCAAGGATTTCAGGGCGGTAATTTCAGACTGAAAACTTAATCCCGTCTCATCGCCCAAAATAACCAATATCCGCATTTTTCCCGATCGCGGATGTGGGGTAACTTCGTGACGCAGGTTAGCTGGAGTCCGAATGATACGAACATTCGATCGCTGACCAAATTCGCCCAAAATTTCCCAAATTTCCCAGGGAAATCGGGCTAAGGCTAACGGTTCACAGGTCAAAAATAAATCGGATTCTGTTCCCAATGAAGCTAATGAAGCAATTTTTGATCGGATTTCCAATAATTCTCGGCTCTTCAACCAGTCATAAAATTCAGCTAAAAACCCAGCTTCAGCCGACACTAATCGCGATCGGTAATCAATGGGCGAGGCCGATAAGGTTCCACTATTTTTTATCCGACCTCGCAATCCATCTAAATCGTTTTGGCCATCATTTTGGTAATTGTCAGAGAGGGGCGATCGAAGGCTTGTGCGATAAAAATCCAGATAACAAGTTTGCCAAGTCTCATACCGTTGAGTCAAGGTTTCTGGATAGGCAATTTGGGCGGTCATTTGCTGCCCTTTTCCCCAGCCCAATTCAAAAAAACAAACCTGTTCAACTCGAAAGACTTTCAATCGCATGGTCACGTATCCTTGACTAGCAGCTTACTTACAGATTTAGCTTACGGACTTAGCTTACGGACTTAGCTTATTGATTGATGAATTTTGGCAGTGTATGTACGGTGCCATTGGGCAGGACAATATCGACGAAGACGCTTTCATCTTGACCACTTACGATTTCAGCAAAAAGCGATCGATCGCTGGTGGTTTGTGGGTCAAAGGTCTGTTCTAAAAGCACCTGAAAATCGTCCCGAATCCGCAGCATCAATCCACTCGGCATCGGTTCAGATGTGGCCGATTCCAATACCACTAATAGTTCCCATTCTTGGGTTTCTGTCGCGTCGCTGGGCACCACATACAACCGCAATGGAATCGGTGCAATATTTAAAATTTGGGACATACCTTGGGCGCTGTTGGCGAGACGAATCCCTCTTTGGGCCAATGACTGCAAAATCTGAGGCAGGTGGTCATTGGTTGTATCGCCGCTAGTCCGATCGTCCCCTCGCAGCGCGGATGCAACCCATGAATTCCCCAATGAATTCCCCAATGAATTTCCCAATGGATTCCCCAATGGCTCCCAACCGTCTAAGACCGATCGGGCCTCATCCCATTGACGCGATAACCAAGTGCGTAGATTCACAACCTGATTCCTGGTGCTCTCGGTCAACGCGATCGGCTCGGTTAAGCGCAATGCCAACAACAGCGTCTCCATCTTCGGGTTAAATGCTGACAACAGAATTTCACTGGTTGCCGCACCCGATAATTTTTCTTGCAACTCGGTATGACTCAAAAAAACCGAAACCCAGACCTGACCTTGCTCTTCCGCCACTGTTGTCAAGACATAAAAATGCGCTGGAGTTTGAGGTTGATGCACCGTTACAAATTCATCTTCCGATGCGCTAACAAATTGCGATCGGACGATAAAGTCCCGAACTTGCAACTCTCTGGTCTTTGATGTCGATGAAGACTCAGCCACTGCCAAATTATGTTCCGCTAACCAAGTCATCAACCCAAACTGCGCTAACCGATCGCCATACTCGTTCCAGGATTCTTGCGAAGACTGATTCAACTGATTTAATTGAGTGGCCTGTTGAATTTGCTCTGGAGTTAGCACGATGGATTGCTCATGCAGCGATTCAAAGGCTTGGAGATCCGTTGGGTTAAAGATGGAGGAGGTCATGGATTGGTTTGGGTAGAGAATTTAATCTGTTTTGGTTTACCGCTGAAGCAAAAAAGCTTATTCATAAAAGCTTATTTACAAGGGCGAACTAGTTTTTTAAGAGAGTTTTAAGAGATAGTTGCTATGGTTTCATTGGTTTCATTATGGACCGAGGTACCGTTCAAACCTTGTCCAAACGTTTAATTCGGGTTAGCAATCCCTCTATGATTCATTATTTATGATTAGTTGTGATTATTTATGTCTTGGACTAGTTTGCTTATGCAACACCGATCGATCGCGGTCATTCGTGCGCCGGAGTTTGAACTCGGTTTAGAAATGGCGCGATCTGTGGCAAGGGCTGGCATCAAATTAATTGAAATCACTTGGAATAGCGATCGACCCGCTCATCTGATTGCCACACTACGCCAAGAATTGACAGATTGCACAATAGGGGCCGGAACTCTAATCACCCAAGCCCAATTTACGGAAGCTATCAGTGCAGATGCCCAATTTTTATTCTCGCCCCACTGTGACCCTGACCTAATTTCACGAGCTAAGACGTTAGGGATTCCTATAGTCCCTGGCGCGCTCACCCCGACCGAAATTATCACCGCTTGGCAAGCCGGAGCCAACAGCGTCAAAGTTTTCCCCGTCCACAGTCTTGGCGGAGCGAGTTATATCCGCAGTCTACAAGCCCCTCTTCACGGCATTCCATTGATTCCCACGGGAGGGGTCAGTATTGAGAATTCGGCTGAGTTCCTAAAGGCTGGAGCGATCGCCCTTGGGCTGTCCAGTGAATTGTTTTTACCGAGTTTAATTCACGATCGGAATTGGGATGGATTGCACGATCGGGCTAAGGCTTTAATTAATCAACTCGCTCCCTACTGCCATTGACCTGATGCCGAAGCCATAATCAAGAAGCTTAGATTAATGATGATTTTGTACCCGTGAAACGAGATTCTATTTTTTTTCGATTGTTTCAGCAGTCGCCGACATTGTTGTTTGAATTACTGGCGGAAATGCCAGAGAGTGCCGCGCGCTATCGGTTTGATTCAGTTGCAGTGAAAGAACCAAAATTTGAAATCGATGGTGTGTTCTTGCCGCCGGACGATACTCCTGGTGTTGTTTACTACGTTGAGTTTCAGGCTCAACGGGATGACAAGCTGTACGAACGCATGGCCAGCGAATCTTCCAATCACTTTTATCGAAACCGAGAAAAATTTTCTGATTGGAAGGGCGTGGCAATCTATACCTCTCGAAATGTAGAACAGAAGGAGGTTTATCCGTTCCGGATGATGCTTAACAGTGACCAATTTCATCGGGTTTATCTAGATGAAATTGGCGATGCGAGGGATTTACCGTTAGGGTTAGCCTTGATGGCCTTAACGGTCGAGAAGCGGAAAAAAGCACCTGATACTGCTCGTTATCTGGCGGGCCGCGTTCAGAAAGAGCTTTCCGATCCTCAGGAAAATCGCGCAATAATGGAACTGTTGACGACTATCCTGATCTACACCTTTAATAATTTAAATCGAGCCGAGGTAGAAAAAATGCTAGCAGCAGAAGTCATGCTTCAAGACACCCGTTTTTATCAGGAAGTCAAAGCGGAAGGTGAGGTGATTGGGGAAAAACGTGGTCTAAAAGAAGGAAAGCTTGAAGGAAAGCTTGAGGAGCGACGATCGATCGTTCTTCTGCTCCTGAAGCGGAAAGCAGGTAAATTATCTGCTCGGACAAAGAAGAAAATTGCGGCGTTGGATTTACCGAAGTTAGAAGCCTTAACGATCGCGATCTTGGACCTTGAGACTGTTGCAGAGGTTGAAACTTGGCTGAATCAACATTGATTTGAAAGAGGTATAAGATTTAGAAAAAAACCGATCGAACTTTTTATGAATTAGTCCGATCGCGTTTTAATTGATTCAGTTGATACCGAAAATTACCAGAAAGAAGGCTGATGACGAATCAAGTTCAAGAACTCCTCACGGGTCCGCAAATCTTCTTGGAAGCAGCCCACCATAGAACTCGTTACAGTCCAAGAACCGGGCTTCTGAACGCCGCGCATTACCATACACATGTGAGACGCTTCCAAAACCACCGCCACTCCACGAGGCTGGAGAGCTTCTTGTAAGGCTTTAGCAACTTGGCTCGTCAACCGCTCTTGGACCTGCATCCGCCGAGCATACATATCAACAATCCGGGCCAACTTGCTCAAGCCCACCACCTTTTGGTTAGGAATATAAGCAACGTGCGCTCGTCCCATGAAGGGCAACATGTGGTGTTCGCACATGCTGAAAAAATTAATGTCGCGAACCAAGACCATCTCGTTGTGGCCTTCGTCAAAAATCGCCCCATTTAGCAACTCTTCCAGAGATTGAGCATAGCCGCCGGTCAAATATTGCATTGACTTGGCCACGCGCTTTGGAGTCTTCAATAGACCCTCACGATCGGGGTCTTCCCCGATCCCAATAATCATTTCGCGCACCGCTGCTTCCATGGATGCAAAATAATCCGCACCGCCATCGGCCCGGTTTGCATTGCGCATTAGTTCAGCCTCTAAAGAAGAATTTAGAGCAGAATCATTTACAAGAGTCATGAGTTAAGTCCTTAAGAATTTGAAATGAGAAACTTTAGAATTGACAATGCTTAGAACGTTCCGGCAGTTGGGAGTAGAATCATTTCTTCAATGGCCGCACCCTGAGGCATTTGAGCGGCATACAAAATCGAGGCAGCCACCACGTCCGGTGTGAGCATGGCGCTACGATCGAAGTCGGCCTGAACGCTATCTGTGTCCCATAGTTCAGTGTTAACCGAACCGGGAGACATGGAAATCGCCCGAATGCCATGGCTACGCTCTTCTGCGGCCAGAGTTTTGGTCAATGCTAAAAGGCCAAACTTACTGACGCAATACAAACCCCAATTGGGAAATGCTTGATGGGCAGCAACAGAAGAAAGGTTGATGATGGTCCCGCGCTTTTGCGATCGCATCGTTGGCAACACGCCTTGAATCACCTGAAAAACACTCGTCAAATTCAGATCAATCACCCGCTGCCAGTCCGCTAAGGGCGTTTCCAGTAGACCATTGGTGTACCCCATTCCCGCATTGTTAATCACAATATCAAGCCGAGGTAAGGTGCTAACAAGAGCGCTAATCTTGCCCTGAACCTGGGATACATCTGCCAAGTCAATAATAAAAACCTTCACCTCAACCCCAAACGATCGGGTCTGAAGCGCCACCTCATCCAGCTTCTGCTGATTTCGTCCTACTAAAACCAGATCAATTCCAGCCTTAGAAAACGCGATCGCCGTCGCCTTGCCAATACCACTACTCGCCCCTGTAATCAAGGCGCACTGTGTCTGAGTCAAAGTCATACTCTCGCAACGAACTAATGATTTAAAAATCTAGCCCCGATCGCTGCGTCACTTTGATGAACCACTGGACCACCTTGCTAGGAATGGACTCTAGGATTTCACCGCAGCAGAGGGCGATCGAGTAAATGGATATGTAAACAAATATTACAGCTTCTAATTGTAGCACCATGGACGGAATTTCCAGCAGAGCAACCGTCCTAAAGTCGCAAGCTTCTAACCCAAGCCCTCAGAGAATTTTCCGATATTCCGAAACTTACTGTATCGCAGATCACGGCGCTGCTGGCTAGTCATGCTATCAAGACGGACAAGGTTGGCGAGGATGGCGGCTTTGACTTGTTCGGTAGCCAGCACTGGATCAGCATGGGCCGCTCCCGTGGGTTCGGTGATCACCTCATCAATAATGCCCAGCCCCATCAGATCCTCAGAGGTTATTTTTAAGGCTTCTGCGGCTTTCGACGACTTCCCGGCATCGCGCCACAGAATTGCGGCACAGGCTTCGGGGGGCGCAACGCTGTAGACGGAATGCTCCATCATTAATAACCGATCGCCCACACCAATGCCCAAGGCACCGCCCGATCCGCCTTCGCCCACCACCGTACAGATAATCGGCACATCAAACTTGAACATTTCTCGCAAGTTGAACGCGATCGCTTCCCCTTGACCATACTCCTCTGCCTCAATGCCAGCCCAAGCCGCAGGAGTATCGATAAAGGTGAGAATTGGCATTCCAAACCGATTGGCATGGTCCATCAGTCGAATCGCCTTGCGATAGCCACTGGGTGAGGCTTGACCAAAGTTTCGTTGAATATTGTCCTTAGTATTGCGGCCTTTTTGCTGCCCCAACATCACCACAGCACGACCATCAATTCGGCCCACGCCTCCCACCATCGCTAAGTCATCAAACCCAGCTCGATCGCCATGCATCTCCAGCCAGTCATCGCTAATGGCTTGAATGTAATCCAGCGTAGTCGGGCGGCGTGGATGTCGGGCCACTTGTAGACGCTGCTGAGGCGTTAGGCTACTAAAGATTTCCTTGCGGAGCTGAGAGGCGCGTTCCTCTAGCTGTAAAATTTGCCCTGCCACATCCACTTCGGTTTCAGCGGCAAGATCTCGCACTTGCTTGATTTGCTCTTCAAGCTCGGCCAGGGGTTTTTCAAAGTCAAGGAGAATGGGTTTACGATCGGTCGTAGGCATGGCAAAGGGAAAATTTAAGGCGGAATCTTGGTCCCACCAATTACCATTGATAAGCATAGAGCTTAATGGGATGACTGCTGATAATCACGCTGGACGAATGCAAAATTCGGGCATGGCGATCGATACACAGATCTTCAGGGAAGTATGTTGCTTTTTAGAGAGAATAACCTGTTGAGGTAAGTGGTACGGTGAGCCAAGACTTGTTGCACATTTTCTGCTTGCCACTGCGCCCCGGAGATTTGCACCCGACGGTTGATTTGCTTAATCGCCGACTCGACCGTACCAGAACCAATGGAACAAATGTCCTCAGGTTGATAGTAAGCGTAGTTGATAATTCGATGGTGATGCTTTTCGAGATAGGTGCAGACGTTGTGAGCCTGTTTCCGCTTCATATCCTTGAAGAGCGCAATCGTCTCATCCACCTGACCTTTCCATAAGTAGGCTTGCGCTTGACGTAGCTAACATTCGCTGACGCGTAAGCAGCATAATTCTAAATACGGGCTGAGTTGCTTGTTCACAGCAACCCCTAAGGCTTGACCTTGTTCCGCGCTCAAGGGGAGGCGACCTAAACTACGTTTTAGGGTGCGGACGTATCTGGCATTGGTGCCCGTAATTGCTATTGTTGCCTGGAATGACTTATTCTGATTATAGTTGTGACTTCAACTTTTGAATAGCGGTATTGATCAAAGTCTGGCCTTCTTCAACCGATCGAATTTGGCTCAAGTTGGCCCTCAATTCACTTGCACCCGCAAATCCTTTGCAATACCAAGTCATGTGTTTCCGCGATTGATAAATGCCACGATCGCCTTTGTATTCTGCTAGCATTTGTAAATGTTCAGCCGCACATTGAAGAATTTGAATAGGGGTTGGCTTTACTTTCTCAATCCCATGTTTCAGATAGTAATCAACCTCTCCTACCAAAAACGGATAACCCAACGTCCCCCGAGAACACATCACACCATCCGCTCCCGTGATTTCTAAACATTTCACCGCAGACCCCACCGAATCAATATCGCCATTTGCAATTACCGGAATATCCAATTGTTCTTTAACCTGACGAATCCAATCCCAATCCGCAGGTCCATTGTAAGCTTGTGCCCGAGTTCTGGCATGAACCGTAATCATTTCGGCTCCCGCATCTTGTAATTGTTGTGAAAAATCTAAAATATTGATTTCGTTATCATCCCAACCAATGCGAGTCTTAACCGTAACTGGAACATCAACAGCATCTACTACTTCACGAACAATTTGTGCCGCCAATTCTGGTTGACGCAAGAGAGATGAACCCCCGCCATTTTTTGTGATTTTATTCACAGGGCAACCCATATTGATATCGATCGTATCTGCACCCTGAGCGACCGCTTTCACCGCCGCTGATGCTAAAAAGTCTGGACGACAATCAAATAATTGAATACTAATGGGCCGTTCATCTGGATCAATATCCATAATGATTGGTATTTCTTTTAAATGCTGTAAACTCGCAGCCTGTACCATTTCCGTATACATCATCGATGCTGGTGCATATCGCCGTACCAACCGCCGAAATACTAGATCTGTTACTCCTGATAAAGGGGATTGTAAAACTCGACTATAAAGCGTGACGGCACTCTCTCCATGGCCGATCGTGAGGGGAGATGCGAGTTGTTTGGTGAGCGTCAGAGCCATGCTTGAAATCCTAACTTAGGGGATGTTATCTAGTAACATTTTGAAACAGTTGCCCTTGATACACTCAGTCACCTATATATCTATATAGTGACTGTTCTTGGTCCGTCGATTCACCATTGACTGGTATGTATGACTGAAACGGCTAAAACTCAATGTCCTTACTGCGGCGTAGGCTGTGGTTTAGAGGTCCTTCCTCCAGCAATGCCAGGAAAAAACATTACGCGGGCCAGTGATGGTTATCCCGTTTGGCAGGCGCGGGGCGATCGGACCCATCCGTCTAGCTTAGGGCAAGTCTGCGTCAAAGGAGCAACAATAGGCGAATCACTTCACAAAGATCGATTGCGCTATCCCATGATGCGGGAGTCTTTGGATCATCCATTTAAGCGGGTTAGTTGGGAGGTCGCCCTAGATGCGATTGCTGACAGGATCAAAACAGTAATCGCCACCCAAGGTCAAGATGCGATCGCTATGTATGGGTCTGGTCAATTGCAAACCGAGGACTACTATGTTGCTCAAAAGCTATTAAAAGGCTGTTTGGCCACCAACAATTTTGATACCAACTCCCGCCTTTGTATGTCCTCGGCAGTATCAGCTTATGCGCAGAGTTTTGGGGCGGACGGACCCCCTTGTAACTATGACGATCTCGACATCACAGACTGCGCATTTTTAATTGGCACCAATACTGCCGAATGCCATCCGATTATCTTTAATCGACTGCGCAAAAACCATAAAAAAAATCCTCAAACCCGTTTGATTGTTGTTGATCCCCGTGCAACAGATACCTCAAAACATGCGGATCTTCACCTCGCCATCAAACCTGGAACTGACATTGATTTGATGCATGGCATGGCCTATTTACTCTTGCAATGGAGTGAGCAATCCCCTCAATATGTTGCTCAGCATTTCATTCAAACATTCACTGACGGATTTGAAGAATACCGCAACATTGTCAAAGACTATACTCCCGAAAAAGTCGCTGAAACCTGTGGCATTACCGTCGCCGAAATCAAACAAGCTGCCCGCTATTGGGGTAAAGCCAAAAACGTCCTCTCCATGTGGTCCATGGGGATCAATCAATCCAGTGAAGGCACCGCCAAAGCTCGAACCCTGATCAATCTCCATCTACTGACTGGCCAAATTGGTCGCCCCGGTGCTGGACCGTTTTCTCTCACAGGTCAACCCAATGCCATGGGCGGGCGGGAAGCGGGTGGATTGGCGAATTTGTTGCCGGGATACCGATTTGTTACGAATGCCGAGTCCCGGCGGCAGGTTGAAGAATTCTGGAAGCTTCCCCCTGGGCGAATTTCGCCTCAGCCTGGATTGACGGTGTGGGAGACGATTAAGGCCATGGAATTGGGCGACATTGGTGTTTTCTGGGTGGTGGCGACGAATCCGGTGGTTAGTTTGCCTGATCTCGATCGGGTCAAAAAAGCCTTGCGTAATTGCCCCTTTGTGATCCATCAAGAATGCTATTCCCCAACGGAAATGGCGGAGTTTTCTCATCTATTGCTCCCGGCAGCCCAATGGAGTGAAAAAACTGGCGTGATGACTAATTCCGAACGCCGTCTTACGCTCTGCCCTAAATTCCGAACACCGCCAGGAGAAGCACGGGCAGACTGGGTGATTTTTGCCGAAGTCGGTCAGCGTCTGGGATTTGTGCGTGAGTTTTCGTTTAATGATGCGGCGGAAGTATACAGCGAATTTGTGCGGCTCACGAAAGATCGGCCCTGCGATCAGACGGGGTTGAGTCACGAATATTTGATGGCGAATGGTCCTACGTCATGGCCCGCGCCCAAGGGTAAGCTCCCCGCCGTTGGGGTGTCGAGTCGTCTCTATACTGATCTAAAGTTTCACACCGACGATCGCCGTGCCAAGTTCATCGCCTGCCACTCTAAAGGACTCGCCGAACCGCCCGATCCCAGTTTTCCCCTCATTTTGACCACCGGACGACTCTACGGCCATTGGCACACCATGTCCCGCACGGCCCGTATTGAAAAAATCATGAAAATGCACCCGAAGCCCTTTTTGGAAGTCCATCCTCGGGATGCCAAGACCTTATCGCTTCAAGAAGGTGATTTCGTCGAAGTCCGATCGCGCCGTGGATTTGTCCGGCTTCCGGTGGTGGTGACGAAGGGCATTGCACCCGGAACAGTCTTCATGCCGATCCATTGGGGGGCGCTTTGGGCAGAGAATGCTGAAGCCAATGTATTGACCCATCCGATCGCCTGTCCCGTGTCTAAGCAACCTGAACTTAAAGCCTGTGCTGTGAGCTTAGTTCCTGTATCTGGGACCGCTAGCCCGACTAAAGAACTGAGTTGGACCAGTGGGCTACTCGAAAAACTCTTTCAACTGGCCCCTGTTTGAAATTTAAACACTTAAAAGTAATCTCTTAAAATCCCTTTTCAAAATCTCCTTGTTCTTCAGGTCATTGTAAAACAGTAGCAAGGGATACAAATTGCAACCCATAGATTAGTCATATCGAGAAAAGGCATATAACCCTCCTATTTGTTCCTTGTTATACAAAACAAACTCTTCAAGTAAATTAACGTCTCACTATTGAAACAATTGGTTGTGGCTAAGAGTGCATTCTCTGTAACCACTACGTCCATCAAGCAATCAGACATTCTGCCTAGTAGTTCAGGCAAAATGTCGCTGGATAGACTTAATTAGGCTTGACAACAGCTAGCTGATTCTCAATTCATACTCATCGATCGGACATACGGACTCATGGCTAATTTCTCGCGACGTAAATTCATTGTGACCTTAGGCGTTACTGCTGTCGGCACCGCGCTGGCGAATGGCTGTAGCTCCACCCCTACTACTAGCTCTTCTCCTTCGGTTCCTGCGGTTAGCAGTGGTACTGGAGACACGCCTGAAACCGATAAAATTTCCCTGGGCTTTATCGCATTGACGGACTCTGCACCGTTGATCATTGCTAAAGAAAAAAAATTATTTGAGAAGTACGGGCTGAAAAACGCCGAGGTGAAGAAACAGACTTCTTGGGCTAGTGTCCGAGATAATCTGGAGCTGGGTAGCGAAAAAGGCGGTCTTGATGGCTGTCACATTCTGACTCCCATGTCTTACCTGCTGAGTTCCGGCAAGATTACCAAGGGGAATGTAAAGATCCCCATGTATATCTTGGCTCGCCTCAACACGGATGGCCAAGGAATTTCGATTTCCAATGAATATGCAGATTTGAAGCTTGAGGCCAAGTCAGATAAGCTCAAAGCCAAGATTGATGAGATGAAAGCTGCTGGGAAAAAATTCCAATGCGCCGTAACCTTCCCCGGTGGAAACCACGATCTATGGACGCGGTACTGGCTGGCGGCCAACGGGGTTAATCCCGATGAAGATGTGGACATCAAGGTGATTCCACCGGCCCAAATGGTTGCCAATATGGAAACCAAATCCATGGATGCATTCTGCGTCGGTGAGCCTTGGAACCAGCGCATCGTGACCAAGAAACTCGGCTATAACGCTGTAACCACGGGCGAGATTTGGAAAAATCACCCCGAAAAATCCTTCACCGTTCGTAAAGATTGGGCTGACAAGAATCCTAAGGCTGCAAAAGCGGCTCTGATGGCGGTTATGGAAGCTCAAATGTGGTGCGATAAAGATGAAAACAAGGCTGAGATGTGTAAGATCATCGAAGGCGATATCTACGTGAAAGCGCCAGCTGCGGACATTCTGGGTCGGATGCAGGGGACCTTCGACCTAGGCAACGGTCGCAAGCTTGAGAAGTCTCCATTGCTGATGAAGTTCTGGCGTGAGAATGCGTCATTCCCCTTCAAGAGCCATGACAAATGGTTCGTCACGGAAAATACCCGTTGGGGCACCTTTACTGAAGCCGATCTTGCAATGGTTGATACCGTCAACCGATCGGACCTCTGGCGTGAAGCGGCTAAAGCCCTCAAAGTCCCCGATGCTGAAATTCCTAAGGAAGACAGCCGAGGTAAGGAAACTTTCTTTGACGGCGTGACCTTTGATCCAGCCGATCCAAAAGCATATTTGGCTAGCTTGAAAATCAAAAAAGCGTAGTCGATCGATCCCCATAAATCCCCCTTGGTAAGGGGGACTAAGAGAATGTTGTAATACATTGAACTTAGTCCAAATATTCTCCCTATCCGGTCCTCTCTTACCAAGGAGGATTGATGGGGAGATCTCTTAATCCCTAACCTCAAGGTAATCCCACCATGACAACAGCCCCCGCCCGTCCCGCAAGTCCTACTGCTGAAAAAGCGATCGAGATTTTCCAAAGCTTAATTCCACCTGTTATTTGTAGTTCCGCAACCCTTTTGCTTTGGCAGTTGCTATGTTCTGGTGCTGATTCAAAAATGCCCGGTCCGATTAAGGTCGTCAGTCAAACCGTTGGCACCATTACGGGCGGATTTTCAGAAACAGGCATTTGGATGCAACTTCTCAATAGCCTGACCCGAGTAGGAATTGGTTACGTTGCAGCGGCGATTCTGGGGATTGCGATTGGGGTTACGATCGGGGTTAACAAATTCTTGCGCGATGGCTTTGATCCATTGATTCAAATCCTGCGAACTGTACCACCTTTGGCCTGGTTGCCGATCTCTACCATTCTATTTTTACAAACGCCCAAACCTGCGGAAAATGCCGGAATATTCCTGATTTTTATTACCGCAATTTGGCCAATTATCATCAACACAGCCGTCGGAGTTCAACAAATCCCGAAAGACTATACCAACGTTGCGAAAGTACTAAAACTTTCAGGTAAAGATTTTCTACTCAGTATTCTGATTCCTTCAACCGTTCCTTATATTTTCACTGGATTACGCATTGGTATCGGCTTGGCATGGCTCGCTATTGTTGCGGCTGAGATGCTATCCACAGGTGCTGGCGGAATTGGTGCTTATATCTGGAATGAATACACATCTATGCTTGACGACAGTATCAGCAAAATTATATTGGCCGTATTTAGTGTCGGTTTGGTCGGCTTAGTTCTCGATCGGATTGTCGGTTGGTTGGGTTCTTTGGTTGTTGCAGAATAGTCTCAACTACCTGTATCTCAAATAGTCTTGTTCAATAGCGAGGATTTGCTAGTCCTCGCATTTCTAGCAAATATTATTCATACTCTGGACATTACTTTTATGACAATCCTTGTAGATATCGATCACATTGACAAAATCTATCCCCTTAAAAATGGTGGTGAATATGTCGCATTGCGAAATGTTGATCTTAAAATCAATCAAGGTGAATTCGTCTCCTTAATTGGTCACTCTGGTTGTGGGAAGTCCACATTACTGAATATTATTGCGGGATTTGAACAAGCTAGCATTGGTGGAGTCGTGCTCTCCGGCAAACTGATTACCGCTCCCGGTCCCGATCGGATGATGGTCTTCCAAAACTATTCACTGCTCCCTTGGCTCACGGTTCGTCAAAACATTGCTCTAGCAGTAAATAAGGTCATGACTGACTTACCTGCTGAAGAGCGCAAAGAAATTATTGAAAAGCATATTGATTTAGTGGGTCTCCGCGCTGCTGCCGAAAAACGTCCCAGCCAACTCTCGGGCGGCATGAAACAGCGGACTGCGATCGCTCGTGCCCTAGCCATTCGTCCTCAGGTTTTGCTGCTCGATGAACCCTTCGGTGCGCTGGATGCCTTGACCCGTGGGAATTTGCAAGAACAACTGATGGCCATTTGCGAAGAATACAAAACAACTTGTGTCATGGTGACCCATGATGTCGATGAAGCCTTATTGCTGAGCGATCGCGTCATCATGTTGACCAACGGACCCGAAGCCCACATCGGCCAAATCCTCAACGTCGAATTTACGCGTCCTCGGAAGCGCATGGAAGTCGTCAATGACCCCAAATATTACGTAAACCGGGGCGAAATAATCACCTTCCTCAACCAACAAAAACGCGATAAACGTCGTAAACGTAAGGTTGAAGTCGAGAAAATGGCCGTCCCTGCGATCGCAGCCGTTCGGCTTGTAGAAAAATCAGTAGTCACCCTAGGCTACGTGCCCACCACCGATGCCGCGCCGTTGATTGTGGCAAAAGAAAAAGGATTTTTTGCAAAATATGGCCTAACGCAAGTCGAACTCATTGCCGATTCAAGTTGGCAGACCATTGCCGATGGTCTCGCCAATCAACGTCTCGACTGCGCTCAGCTTTTGGCAGGAATGCCTCTGGCCATGACCATTGGAGTCGATCGTAGACGCCCTACGCCTATCGTCACCGCCATGGTCCTAGCCCGTAACGGAAACGCCATTACCTTAAGTAAAAAGCTTTACGACGATGGGGTTCGGGACTTACAAGGACTGAAAGAAGCGATCGAAGCAACTCCTGAACTGCCCCACAGTTTTGGCCTAGTCGATAATGTCTCTATGGGCAGCCTCTTGACGCGGTATTGGCTGGCATCTGGCGGCATCGACCCCGACCAAGATATCTCCCTCTCGCTGATGAGTTCGGCAGAAATGAAAAACCAACTTTCCAAAGGATTCATTGATGGCTACCTTGCCTCCGAACCTTGGAACAGCGCCGCTGTAAAAGACAATACAGGATTCGTCGTTGCTACTGATTTAGAGATTTGGGACGGCCATCAAAATAAAGTCTTGGGCGTTCGCGAGAATTGGGCACAGGAGAACCCAAAGACTCACGTTGCTTTAATCAAAGCCTTAATTGAAGCCTGTGAATACTGCGACGATCGTCGTAACCGCGAAGAAATTGTCCAAATGCTCGCGAGACCAGACTATCTAAACTTACCTGCCGCCCAACTGCGTCCCGGCTTCATCGAACCCTTTCAACGCAGCCAGGATCAAGCCCCGGAACTCTTGCTACGATTTAATCAATATTATGTCGAACAATCCACCTGTCCCCGCCGATCGGAAGCGGTCTGGATCCTTACTCAAATGGCACGCTGGGGCATCACACCTTTCCCAAAAAACTGGGTCGAACTCCTAGAACGAGTTTACTCCCGAGAGATCTATGGAAAAGCCGCTCGGGAACTCGGATTACAGGATGGTGTAGACGATCACACCTTAGTCAAACTCTTTGATGGCGTTCTCTTCAACCCTGACGATCCCCTCAGTTACCTGGATAGCGTGACGATTCACCGCGAAATTTGTATTGAAGAAATTGCGATCGATGAACCCGTCTTAAAACGAACTTCTCGCTCCCTAAAAACCGCCGCTTAAATTCATTTATTCTCAATTCACCATTCTTCATTCCCAACCCATCCATGCAAACCTTGACTAGCCCGATCGAAGTGACAGAGAAAACGATGGATAAACCTTTTTTAGTGATCGATCAAGTTAGTAAAGTCTATCCCACTAAAACAGGTGACTACATTGTTCTTGATGGCATCGACCTAAGCGTAAAAGAAGGCGAGTTTGTCTGCGTAATCGGTCATTCGGGGTGCGGTAAATCCACCTTACTCGATATGGTTTCTGGCTTTAACACGCCGACTAGTGGCCAAGTTTTACTGAATGGCAAAGCGATTACTAAGCCCGGTCCCGATCGGATGGTGGTCTTCCAAAATTATTGTCTGCTGCCTTGGAAAACAGTTTACGAAAATGTTCATCTGGCTGTTAGCTCGGTTTTTCCTGAAAAAAGCAAAGCAGAACAAGATGAAATTGTTCGATCAAATCTGCACATGGTGGGCCTAGATGAGGCGATCGATAAAAAACCAGGTCAAATCTCGGGTGGGATGAAACAACGAGTTTCGATCGCCCGTGCGCTGTCCATTCGGCCTGAGATTCTAATTCTTGATGAACCCTTTGGCGCATTGGATGCCATCACTAAAGAAGAGCTTCAAGAAGAATTACTTGATATTTGGGAAGAGCATCGCATCACTGTGATGATGATTACTCACGATATTGATGAAGCACTTTTCCTGTGCGATCGGCTGGTGATGATGAGTAATGGACCGTCAGCAAAAATTGGCGAAATCTTAGACATTCCCTTCGATCGACCTCGCGATCGGGCTGTGGTCATGGAAGACCCACGCTATATTAAATTGCGAAATCAAGCTCTAGATTTCCTTTACAACCGTTTTGCACACCACGAAGACTAAAAGAGTATTCAAATTCGATCGATTCTTTCAATCATAGAAAACAGTAATTCCATAATTTGGAGTTGCTGTTTTTTATTTTGATATTCAACTCGATCGGTCCTATTTTGCAGCCTTACAAGAAATCGTGGCTTTTCCCCGAAATTTAGTTTTTGGTGGGTGTAGAATTAGGAGATAGTTACGATGTAGTTGTAGAAAGAGTTTTGAGGCCAATAATGTTGTCTGAACTGATTATTGACCTAAATCAGGCGGGATTGGATTTGGAGCCAGATGAGCTAGAGGCTTATAGTCTGCGGCTTGTAGAAGAATTGCGAAGTGATTTGGCGGAAGATGCTGGGTTGGTTCGGGAAGAGAGCGTTCCTGATGGCGCAATGTCTGGAGCCGCTGCATTGGTTTTGGGAGTGCTGAAGGCTGAAGTGTCGATCGCAAATGTTGGTAAGGTCCTGAAGTGGCTATGGACGTTGAAACCGAATGCGGTTCAGAAGATCACCTACAAAAAAGATGGGCGTGAGGTGGTGCTGGAGTATCAAAACTCGGCGCAGCTTGAGGAGCAAATCGAGGCTTTGAAGACAATTGATACGTTCATGATCCAGTTGATTCAAACGAAGTAAGAACGATGGCACGCAAGGCTTTATTGATCGGCACAGGAACTTACTCAAATAATTTTGGCCCACTCAAATCTCCGCTGGAAGATGTCCGGGTTTTGGGAGAGTTGTTGAGGAATCCAGAGATTGGGGGATTTGAGGTGGAGATTCTGACAGATCTGCCCTCATCAAACTTGCGGCCTAAGATTGAGACTTGGTATTTAGGTCACAGCAGAGATGATTTTTCGCTGTTGTTTTTGGCAGGACATGGCGTAAAAGATGGCGATCGTAAATTGCATTTTGCGATGATGGATACCCAAAAAATCGGTGAGAACTTAGTCAAGACAACCGCAATTTCGGCAAGCAATCTAAGTGAATGGATGGGGAAATCTAGGGCAAAGCGGCAAGCTGTTATTCTGAATTGTTGTTTTAGTGGTGCATTTGGGGATCTAGTGCCGATGGACGACGGGGAAATCGAGATAAACGAGATTCTTGGGCCTGAGGGACGGGTAGTGATGACGGCGACGAGTTCGATGGCTTATGCCTTTGAATCAAAGGGGCGAGAGTTATCAATCTATGGACATTATTTAGTGGAAGGGCTGAGAACGGGTGCAGCGGCAACTCACGGAAGTGATCAAATTACGCTGGATGAGTTGCATCAATATGTCAGCCAAAAAGTGCAGTCGGAGGCTCCGGCTATGGTACCGCAGTGGTTTGCGAAGGGTGCAGGCCAGGGATTACGGATTGCGAAGGTGGCGATCGGAGATCCAAGACGAAAGTATGAAGTTGTTTTTGAGGAATTGGTTCAGCAATTCGGGGAAGAGATTAGAGGTTTTGGACTTGCTAGACTTAGATTATTGCAACGACAGTTGAATTTAGAAGACTCTGTTGTTGCGGAAATTAAAGATCGCGTTTTAGAACCCATTCGATTACGTAAGGAAAAGATTAGTGAATATCGCGAAATCTTCACTGAAGGAGTTAAACAGGAAGGATATCCATTTGATGAAACCCAACTTCAGAATCTGATGGAGATTAAAAAACTTCTGGGACTTTTGGATGAAGATGTTGCAGTGGTGGAAGCGGAAGTTCTTGCGGCATTACCTTCGAGTGATCATTATGTTGAGCCTGTAATAGTAGAGTTCGATCGCCTAGAAGAGCTTCTACAATCCCACAAATGGAAAGAAGCTAATGATGAGACATTACGGTTGTTTTTAGTAATGGCAAATCGTAAGCCAGATGAGAACTTACATGCTTGGATGATTCGTCAATTTCCCCAAGATCAATTGAATACGATCGATGGTCTATGGTCACAAGCTAGTGATGGTAAGTTTGGGTTAGGTATTCAAGGAAGACTCTTTGCACAAAATTTTGGACATTTGGAAGTGTCGAAATCTGATGTATGGCCATTATTTGATGAATTAGTAGATTGGCGCAGAGATTACGCGAATTTCTATAATTTCAGTCTTAATACCGTGGATGGCCATTTACCACACTGGCGTAAGTTGATCAGTGGGCAGGGAGTAAGCGATCGAGGCGTTGCCTTTTTAAAGCGCGGGCTGGACTGTCCAACGATCGAGATTGAAGTAGAACATGATGATATTGAAGTGGTTTCTGCGATCGATGCAATTACTTTAAAATCCGAAAAAGGAGTGGACTATACCAAATTGCGTGACTTGCTCAAGGCGGGAGAATGGGAAGCAGCGGACCAAGAAACTTATCGATTAATGATTACGACGGTTGGGAAGAACGAAGGGCAAGAGTTTGATCGAGAAGATCTAGAGAACTTTCCTTGTGAGGATTTAAGAGCGCTCGATAACCTCTGGGTAACAGCGAGTAATGGCCATTTTGGGTTCTCAGTGCAGAAAAAGATCTGGGAGAAATGCGGGAGTCCAATGTCGTACAATGACGACTACGAGAAATTCATGGAAGCAGTGGGATGGCGATCGGGAGATAACTTTGTGAGCTACAGTCAGTACAAATTTTCATCCACTCTTTCTCCGAGGGGAGAGTTCCCGGGTTGGCTTCAGTGGTGTAAGGTGTTTTGTCATTCTCTTTTCTCGCGCAGCGATTTTTAAACTGTAGCACGCCTGCTTTCCAGCCCGAAAATAAGAATAAGTTATAGCCTCACTTCCTACGACATAATTTCGATCCCCCTAACCCCTACGCCCTCCGGGCAGGCTACGCCACAAAAAAGGGGGAACAAGAAAAAAGGGGAACAAGAAGTGATTTTGATATTGTTAGTTTTGCTTGAATTTGAATTCATTCCCCAACCATCATTTCCCCTCCATCTCCGGTTTCCCCTTTTCAAGAGGGTTAGGGGGATCGGGCCTCCCTGAATAACGAACACTGAATTGAGAAAGGGACGATCGGCTACAATTGAAAACAACAATGCCAGTAGCAACCTATGACGCAAAACTTCACGGCCATCATCGAACGCGATCGAGATACAGGCTTATACGTCGGATATATCCCAAACTTCCCCGGCGCACACTCGCAAGGAAAAACTCTTGATGAACTCAGAGATAATTTATCTGAAGTCATTGAAATGCTCATGGAATATTGGGAGCCAAAATTTGAAACTGAGTTTATCGGAACTCAACAGATTGTTGTGCAATGTGCATGAGTGGAAAAATTCCAGTTCTAAAACCGCAAGAAGTCGTAAATATTTTGGTGCGTTTTGGGTTTGTAAAAGTTCGACAAAAAGGATCTCACCAACAGTTTCGACATGAAGATGGCCGAGGAACAATTGTACCTTTTCATAAGGGAAGTGATATTTCCCCCCTCTCTTCTTCGCAAAATCGCCAGTGATATTGGACTAACGATCGACGAGTTCTTAGAAAATCAGTAGATTCATGAATGACGACCTCCGCCCTGAACATAATTTCAGCCAAATGCCGATCGTCCAACGCGGTCCCGGTCGAAAGAATCAAGAATGCCAAATTGAGAAAGGGACGATCGATTGATGACCCTAAAAGCCTTTTGAAGATGCCCAATGAGTTCATTAAGGGGTTTGCAATCCATGAACTCGATCGGCACTATTTTGTCGCCATAGAAGGAATAGACTGTGCCTCCATTTCCGTATCTGGT
Organism: Cyanobacteriota bacterium; assembly: GCA_026389365.1. Taxonomy (GTDB): domain Bacteria; phylum Cyanobacteriota; class Cyanobacteriia; order Leptolyngbyales; family Leptolyngbyaceae; genus JAAFJU01. The sequence continues at coordinate 13,407 of JAPLHZ010000139.1, read as the reverse complement.
TCTAGCTCCGAAGGCGGATGATAGACAATCTCCGTATCTTCTTTACCCACGAGATTAATCACCATCCCTTCCCGAGCCAAACAAGCCCCCGGATAAGCCGCCTTAACGTCCATCTCCACAGCTTCGAGAAACTCATCCTCATGGTCTGGATCATGGTGGAACATAATCGGATGCTTAACCTTGGCCACTTTGGCTAACCGTAATGCCTCTTGCCAAGTGGAATGTCCCCAGCCGCGTCTAGAAGATATCTCATCGTGATACTCCTCATCGGTGTAACACGCGTCATAGATCAAGACATCGGCATCGCGGCACAGATGTACAAGATTTTCATCTACATGATCGGCATAGTGTTCCGTATCTGTCGCATACACCGCACTGCGACCATTCAAGCTCACACGGTAGCCCAGAGCCGTATTGGGATGATTGAGCAAACCCATTTCGACCGTCACCCCATCGCCTAGGTCAAGCACTTGGCCGGGAAACACGTCATGGAACTGGAGATCTCCCTGCATGACTTGCATCGGGACGGGAAAGTTCGGGTGGAGCATTTGGTCACTCAGGCGCTGCTGCATGCTCGCTCCGTTGGGTGCAACTCCGCCGTAGATATGAAATCGATTAGCGGACATAAAGGCAGGCCGAAAAAATGGAAAGCCTTGGATGTGGTCCCAGTGCGAATGACTAAAGAACAGATGGCCCTCGATCGGCGTTTCTTTTAAAAGCTGTTGACCCAGGACACGCAGCCCCGTCCCGCCATCAAAAATGATCCGCTTCCCCGCCACCCGCATTTCGACACAGGACGTGTTGCCCCCGTATCGAACCGTGGATGGCCCTGGAGTAGCGACGCTTCCACGAACGCCCCAAAAATGAACCGCAAACTCTGTTGACTGAACCATTTCCCGACTCTTAATCCGCTTAATGCAGTAGTAATGAACGTACCCATTTGAACTGATACATGCGCAGATTTAGGAATAAAGGGCACGATTAGGCGCTTATTATTGCTAGACATGGATCTAGCAATAGAGAACTATACCGAAAAAATTGCTTGAATCAGGATTGCTCTCAATTTTAGCCCTAATAACTTTAGATTGCGATCATCTACTAAAAAGCAGCATAATCTCTTTAGCTACTATGCCGCTTTTTAGATTGCACTGTCTGTGATCTGAGTCAGTTAGGCCATAGGACTAGCCGATTCGTTGGCCTATTGGGCCGCTTTGATGCATTTCTCGACCAGAGGCAGAACGGTATCGACATCTTTCCAGCCCAAGACTTCAACGGCTTTTTTCTCTAGATTCTTGTAGGTCTTAAAGAACTCAGAAATCTCGTCAAGGCGATGCTGGGGAATGTCTTTGAGGGACTTCACATGGGCGTAGCGAGGATCTTTGTCGGGGACGCAGAGGATTTTCTCATCCCGATCGCCGCCGTCAATCATTTCCATCATGCCGATCGGGCGCGCTGCGATGACACAACCTGGGAAGGTCGGTTCGTCCATGATCACCATGCCATCAAGTGGGTCGCCATCGTCTGCCAAGGTGTTGGGAATGAAGCCGTAGTCGTAGGGATACATGACGCTTGAGGACAGGACACGATCGAGAGCTAGTGCACCGAGGTCTTTGTCAAATTCATACTTGTTCTTACTTCCGGCTGCGATTTCAATCAGTACGTTGAGTAAGCCGGGTTTTGGCTGGGCGGGAATACGAGTCAGGTCCATGCGTACTTCTCTGATATTTTACGGGTCTTTTAGTTACCGAGTTCGATTGTAGGGGAATAGTGAGTATATCTACTATTTTTTTGAGCGACTATAATTAAGTTCAGACTTACTCTTGGAATGTATGGGAAAATTTTACGTTAATTTCTCGGTGAAATCATCGGACCAGCAGCAGGTGGTAGCTGTTTTACGCGATGCTGGACGGGTGGCGATCGTCTCTCCGCCTCAAGCGGGCTATGTGGTTGTCTATGACGAGGAGACCGATCGGCAGGCATTAGCTTCGATCGTCTTGATTGGGAATTTGTTATCTCAATCTCTGAATGTATCTGTATTAGGGACGTTGAATCATGACGATCGGATTTTGCGGTATTGGCTTTTTGAGGCAGGGGCGATCGTGGATGCCTATGATTCCAGACCTGATTATTTTAATAAGTTCTTTTTAGATTTGAATGAGGAGGACGATGATGAAATGAAAGATATTGATACAACTCAGATTAGTCGGCCTGAAAAATTGAAGGATTGTTTAAAATTAAATATTGATCTTGCAAAAGTTAAGAAGATTTTGCGTAATAAATATCCATTAGAAACAATCCGACATCAAGCTTTTGCGACAGAATTGGGACTACCCCATTGGTCTGTTGGTGTAGGGTATTATGATGTCGAAAAATTGAAGAAGGCGATCGCTAAAGATAATCAAATTGATTTAAAAGATGAAACATTCGTTCAGATTGGATAACTCTATTTTTTAGGAGTTGAGGTCCAGCCTTCTGCGGTACAAATAACTCCCCGTATCCTAATTCTAAGCTCAATTTAGAGTCTGAAGTCAGTGAAAATGCTAGAATAATCACTACGGTTGGCAGTGAATTGTTTTCGGCTGAAATGGGGATTAGGAATGAGCGGCGCAGTAGAATTTTTGGATGAATTTGATGTAGTGGTCGTCGGGGGCGGCCATGCGGGTTGTGAGGCGGCTTTAGCGAGTGCGCGCCTGGGATGTCGGACAATGCTGCTCACCCTTAATTTGGATAAAATTGCTTGGCAGCCTTGCAATCCTGCGATCGGGGGTCCGGCAAAATCTCAATTGGTTCACGAAGTCGATGCGATCGGCGGAGAAATGGGGCGGGTTAGCGATCGGACTTATCTGCAAAAACGGATTCTAAATGCATCCCGTGGTCCGGCTGTTTGGGCCTTGCGCGCACAATCTGACAAACGCGAATATGCAATGACCATGCGTCAAGTTGTGGAGAATCAAGAGAATCTGTTCATTCGTGAGGGAATGGTCACGGATTTAGTTTTGAATGCAAATGAAGAAGTGATTGGAGTTGAGACTTATTTTGGGGTTGGGTTTGCTTGTAAAGCCGTAATTTTGACAACGGGGACATTTCTCGGTGGGCGAATTTGGGTGGGCGATCGGTCTATGGAAGCAGGACGGGCGGGTGAATTTGCGGCGATCGGATTGACAGATACCTTAAACCGTTTGGGCTTTGAAACTGGACGATTGAAAACCGGAACTCCTGCACGTGTAGATAAGCGATCGATCGACTTTACAGTATTAGAAGAACAGCCTGGAGATGAAGAAGTTAGATGGTTTAGCTTTGATCCAGAAGCCTGGACACCGCGCGAACAATTACCTTGTTATTTGACCCGAACAACCCTCGCAACTCATCAAATCATTAAAGACAATTTACATTTATCCCCCGTATATGGCGGCTGGGTTGATTCAAAAGGACCACGCTATTGTCCGAGTATTGAAGACAAGATTGTTCGATTTGCCGATAAAGAAAGTCATCAAATTTTCCTAGAACCCGAAGGTCGCGAAACCCCTGAAATCTATGTTCAAGGATTCTCGACAGGATTGCCCGAGCGATTGCAATTAGCAATGTTGCGCACGCTGCCGGGGTTGGAAAAGAGCGTAATGCTGCGGCCAGCCTATGCTGTGGAATATGATTATTTACCCGCAACTCAATGTTTTCCGACCCTGATGACTAAAAAGATTTCCGGATTGTTTTGTGCGGGGCAAATTAATGGAACCACAGGCTATGAAGAAGCTGCCGCGCAGGGGTTGGTTGCGGGAATTAATGCAGCTAAATTAGCAAAAGGCGGTGAAGAGGTTATCTTTACCCGTGAAAGTAGTTATTTAGGAACATTGATTGACGATCTTTGCACTAAAGACTTACGTGAACCCTACAGAATGCTCACCTCACGATCGGAATATCGATTGATTTTACGATCGGACAATGCCGATCAACGACTCACACCGTTAGGTCGTGAAATTGGTTTGATTGACGATCGGCGTTGGACCTTATTCCAAACTAAAATGTCTAATATCGCTGAGGAAAAACTACGGCTTAATACTCAACGTGTCAAAGAACATGAGGAAACAGGTAAAGCAATTATAACCCAGACTCAGCAAGCTATTCATGGATCAGTAACATTGGCCGAATTGCTCAAAAGACCAGGATTTCACTATACCCATTTAGAACAATTTGAATTGGGTGATATGACCCTCGATCGGGCCGAACGTGAAGGTGCAGAAATTGATATTAAGTATGCGGGATATATTCAACGGCAAACCCATCAAATCGCTCAAACGGCTAAACAAGAACATCGTAAATTGCCCGCAGATTTGAATTACCATTCGATCGAAACACTATCCAAAGAAGCTAGGGAAAAACTCGCCAAAGTTCAGCCTCTTACCATTGGTCAGGCCATGCGAATTGGTGGCGTGAATCCTGCTGATGTGAATGCTTTATTAGTCTATCTGGAAGTCCGATCGCGTTTAGTGGCGGCGGGATAATACCTTTCAAAAATAACAATAAAATTTATCTTGATAGATTCTATCGGTTATTCATTTTTACTCGGTCGTAAGACCATAAAAATCACAAATCCCAATATTGAAACATATCCCACAGTAAATACCCAATCTTGCCAATTTCCGCTCATCCTAATCCTCATCAAAAAACTTTTATAACCGTACCGCAAAATCCTATCTTTTGAGCTATCGCATAGATTGACGATCGCCTTTACAATAGTCGAAAAGATTATTAAGCAGGCGAGTTATGGGACTTTTTGATGATGTCAGCAAATTTTTAGAAACACAGATTGATGAATTTCTGAAAAATAATCCTCATTTAGAACTGCAAGCCCTTGATGAAAAACTCGCTGAACAGCAGCGCGAGTCCGATCGGCTGTTGTCGGATTTAAAATCTCGATTGCAAACCGTGGAATCCAAAATCCGAGCGACTGGAGAAGAAATCAAACGCTGGCATATTAGGATTGAAAAGGCTAGAAAAGCGGGTCGAAATGATCTGGTGATATTGGCCGAGGCCCACGAATCGGAGCTTTTGCGTGAGGGGAATCAAGTGTGGGGCCAAATGGAACTCCTGCGCGATCGCATTCCCCAAGCTGAAAAACTAGCCCTTCAAGTTCAACAACGCCGTCAAGAATTACAAGTCAAACTCGAAGAAGCCCGATCAGAGCGTGCCACCGCTCGCAGTAGTTCCGCCACAAATTCTTGGCAAGATGTGAAGCCGACGGCAAAAACACCAAGCGATCCGTTAGAAAAGAAGTTTGCGCTGTGGGAAACCGAAGAAGAGTTACAACAATTGAAGCGAAATGCGGGACGTTGAACGTTCATAAAAACGCCCGATCGGTTGGGTAATTCCAATACGATCGCTTTTTTTTGATCTTTTTTGAACTATTTTTTGTGCGCGATTTCGGTGAGAAGGGGAGATGATGAGGGGAAAGGTTTTTAGTTTTTTCCTGACTGCTGAGTAATGCAATGATCAATGCCCTGACGACTACGATGACGGATTTGGATATTGCGCGGGTTGAGAAATTTGTGCTGCGGTGGGAGAAGGCGGGCGGGAAGGAACGGGCGAATTATCAGATGTTTTTTGCGGAGATGTGTGATGCGCTGGGGGTCGATCGACCGAATCCGCAGGGAGGCACGATCGCTTATGGGTTTGATTATTCGATAAACCCGCAGCAGATTCCGGCGATAATCGAATTTACACGGTATCCTTAATTTTCTTATTGTTTACAGGAAAGCCTCAATTCCATGTCTAATAATCCCCTTGCAGAGGTCTTTGGATTTCCCAGTAATAGCTTCTCGGAATCAGCACAACGATATCGAAAGAACAAGCTATGTCCTTACAATAATAAAGTTCCAAATTGCACAAAAGACAAGGCCAACGATCCACTGGGTGTTTGTAGTATTTATCATAAAGAATCGCCTGTTATTACTTGTCCTGTTCGCTTCCGGCAAGACTGGTTGATTGCTGAAAATGCTGCGTCATTCTTTTTTGGGGAACAAGCGAACTGGACTTCACTAACTGAAGTTCGCCTAAAAGATGCTCAGGGCCAATCTGCGGGCAATATTGATATTGTGTTGGTTTCCTATGACGATCGAGGTAGAGTTCTCGATTTTGGAGCGATTGAAGTACAAGCAGTGTACATTTCAGGCAACGTCCGTCAGCCCTTTGAAACCTATAACCTATATGAATAATCCTGAAGGATGGGATTCGGTAGATTGGTCTAAGCTAGCTGCCTATTATCCTACTCCAGATTATCTATCCTCTTCCCGAAAACGACTCGTCCCTCAGCTTCTGTATAAAGGGACAATCTTACAAGAATGGGGTAAAAAACAAGCGATTGCTGTTCAGAAAAGATTTTTTGAGACCCTTCCACAATTGCCTCAGGTTCAGCAACAAGATGCCGAGATTGCTTGGAAACTCTACGATTTAGAACCACAAGGAGAGAAGTTTAATCTAACACTCACTAAAACTATTTATACAGAGTATTGGGCGGCTCTTAACCGTATTTCAACTCCGCAAGTTGGCAAACTAGAAGATTTTATAGATGTTTTACAGCGGAAGCTAGATAGCAAATTAGATAGCTCACCTGATACACAAACTATCACTGATTTACCCTTGCTCTAGGAGACTAGTAAAATGCACCAGCTTGAACTGCTAGAACCCATTTCCAGAAAAGATCGATATCCCATCGTGAACATTGCCACTGTCCCTCAGCGCAGCCCTTTTCGCTATGCGGGTGGAAAAACTTGGCTCGTTCCTCGCATCCGACAGTGGCTACAATATTCTGGTGGTCCCGATATAGAATTGATCGAACCCTTTGCGGGGGGAGGAATTGTTAGTCTTACCGCAGTGATGGAAAATTTGGTTGATCGTGTAACGATGGTCGAAAAAGATGAAGGGGTTGCAGCAGTTTGGAAGGTGATCCTCAATGGTGGCGCAGAATGGCTAGGCAATACAATTTTAAAATTTCAGCTTACACCTGAAACAGCAAGAGATGCGATCTTAAAAGCGAGTGAATCATTAGAGTCTCTCGCTTTTGCAACAATTGTTAAAAATCGGGTTAACCGAGGTGGAATCTTAGCTGATGGAGCGAGTTTTATCAAGAATGGAGAGAGTGGGAAGGGAATTACATCACGATGGTATCCTGAAACCCTGAAGAAACGGATTCTTGAAATTGACAAAGTTAAACATCGTATTCAGTTCATTCAAGGTGATGCTATTAGCGTATGTGAAATGAATGCTGACAGGAGTAATATCGTTTATTTTATTGATCCACCTTACATTAAAGCGGGAAAACGACTTTATCGATATTCACAAGTTGATCATGAATATTTATTTCAAGTGGTAAATAGTCTACAAGGTGATTTTTTGATGACGTATGATGATTCTGAAGATGTTATGAAAATGGCAAAGAATTGCAAGTTTGAAACAAGGTTAATCGCAATGAAGAATACTCATCATGCGAAAAAGACAGAGTTAATTATTGCGAAAGATCTAGATTGGTTGCCATAATTTTGTACCTTTTCTGAGATTCCAAAGTTAAGTCGCAGATTCACAAATCATCAGATCGGTTCAGTGCGGAAGAGATGTTCTACAATGTGAGTGGCTTTGGCTAGAGTTTAGTTTCCCCGGTTTTCATTACAGCGATTTCTTCTACGACAACAACATTAGATCCACAAACAGCCGAGCGCGTGAATGTGTTTGTAGTGCGGTGGGAGAGGGCCGGTGGGAAGGAACGGGCAAATTATCAGATGTTTTTTGCGGAGATGTGTGATGCGCTGGGGGTCGATCGTCCAAATCCTCAAGGCGGGCCGATCACAACAAACTCTCCCCGGCATAGAACCCCCGATCGAAACCATTCCCATCCCCACCGAACAACAAAAATTCCCAAAAGCCTTCAAAGACCTACTCGCCGCCGTCCGGGATCTTCTGCGAACCCAAGGCAACGAATGGACCGTGGCCGCGATCGCCGCCCAATTCAAAGGCACCGCCAAACAAAAAGCCACCATTCCCGACTGTCTCGAAAGCCTAGAAACCCTCGGCATCATCGCCCACCATACAGAAGAAGGCACCGATCGTTACTACCTAGCCGAACTCCAAAAAGCATCGCTCTCAAAACAACCTATCAGTGGGTGATTACAGCAGAACAGGACAGCAGGAGTAAGTCCGATCGAACCTTCCCTCGACACCTTTCGCGAAAACTCATGAAAAGCTTACCGTCCAGCTTCCAAGACTTCTGCGATCGTCAATATGAATTCAGGAAATGTCGGAGAAACAATAGTATCGTCACCCCGAAAAGTATCAAATTGATATTCTCCTTGAATCAAACATCCAACCATTATCCATTCCCGATCGGGATCAACAATCCAATACTCAGGAATTCCCCGATTGCCATACTGATATAGTTTTTCTTGATAATCTCGTCTGTAATTATCAGACTTCTCATCACCCGGAGAAACAACTTCTAAAACCATCCTAGGCGCAGGCATGTCTTGACTAATCGTCGCACGGCGTTTGAGAAGCGTTAAATGAATCTCCTCCAACACTGTTAAATCGGGGAATCACGCCCGAGGTTTTCTATTAACGACAACTTCTATGCTGCCCGGTCTGACGAGTTTAAACGGTAAACCGATCGCAAGTAATGCCAAAAAAATAAAATTTGCGATCGTATCATTACCAATAGACTCAGACATAACCGGAATCAATTCTCCATTCCAATATTCACAGCGAGCTTCCGGCAAATCTGATGGCTCAGCCGCTAGATACGTTTCAAAGCTTGCAAATCTCGCCTTGGTCAATGCCATCGCCCATCTCCCTCCCGACTATTGCTTTAACCCCAATTATACACACATCAATTTTGACTTCCCATGAAACCCGACAAAACTCCACGCAGCAAACTTCCTGACGCTATTCGCCACTATGTCTTCGATCGTGACAATCACCAATGTCAAAGCTGCAACACCCAAAAGAATCTTACGATCGACCATATCATCCCAATCAATCACGGCGGCAGCAATGATCTGAGTAATCTCCAAACCCTATGCAAACGATGCAACTCCAGCAAACGCGATCGGATAGACGATCGGCCCTCGAATTTGATTAAGCAGAACGATCGAGCCGATCGTTGATTTTGTATAGTGCCTAATTTTGGAATTTTTAGCAGACTAACGATATTCTTTCTCATGGGAATATACTGAAGTAGTCGGTCTAAAATCCCAATTTCGGCATTTATGCTTACAAATTGTCAGTCTAAGACCCATAAAGTGGACTTAGATAGAAAGAGTCGATCTAAGACCCTCAAGGGGTAATTATGCGAAAACTTTCCATTTATATAATTGTTAGGCTTAAAGCATTCCCTACTCAATTTTCTGTACCAAATCTTTTATATTCGGCACCTGTCTATCTAATTGAGATTGATTGACGGAGATGTTTTTGCCAGCTACAAGTTTTTGACCAGCAGTTAAACATGCTATCGGGATACCCAAGGCACCCGAAACAACAGAGGCTGTGTTGGCATCATTAACTTCGTACTGAAACATATCTTTAAAAGCTTTTTGACTCACTGGTGTTGAGGCACCACCAGGGTGAATACAGAAAAACTGAGGGGTTGTTTTCCAAACGTCCCATATCTCCTTGCCGATTTCACTCACTACAGTCCTAAAGGCAGTCGCAGAAGAACTATTCATCTGTGTAAGCCTGTTACCCACATACATATATATCGTTGGTTGAGCCATACGATACCTTTCTGTCTCCAAGAAAAATTCGGATTGAGTGTCCCCAACATGTCTTCGGATACCATAAACCAGTGCTAATACTGCTTTGACTGCTCTCTTTGAAGAACCATCAGCAGAAAAAGGAATTATCAATCGTTCAGCAGCCGTTAGTGCTAACTCCGTGTAAATAGAGAAACTCGGATTACAGTCAATAAAAACACAGTTTTCTTCATCGTTCCAAGAGTTTTGAATATCTACGATCAGATCTCTTATCCACAAATGGACAATGCGCCAAGCATCTTGTGGACCTGGATTTGTGGCACTTGACACTCTTGAAGATTGTATTTCAAGTTGCTCATCTCCAACCACAAGATACACATTGCACGGCACGGCATTGTTATACTGCGAAACTTGTGTAATATATCCAGCGCCTGAACTCGGAGATACATATGGACTCAGAATTCGATCTTCGATATATCCAGAAATTGTGCGTCTTGGTGGCTGTGTATGGATTTGAGTAAGTCTCGCCTCCCCCTGATCCATACCGCCCAAAAGCATAGAAGAAGAGTTGGCTTGCGGGCATAGGTCAACCACTAAAACTTTCTTGTGCGGATTCTGACGTGCATATTCTGAAGCCAGTTGAAAAGTTAGATAGCTTTTCCCCACACCACCTTTGTTGTTCCATATCGCGTAGATTGCCATTTATCCAAAAATCCTATTCAGATGCTTACTTCCGAGAATTCTAGACGAGTTAGGTCTATTACTGTTACTACAGTTTTTTGTGATGTTTTGCAACGATTGCTGGCTAGACGCGCAAAATAATGGTGTCAAGCTAATATTCTCGTTGAGATACCCTAGCCGTGATCAGCCTAACAATTCGGTTGCAGCGGACTTGTTGGTTAGTGCTTATGGGGTAGCAAAGCTTGTTTGCAGACGCTCAAGCGCACCGTTGGGTGGCAGAAATTTAAAAATTTCAGAGCTTGGAGCCGATTCCGAATTTGGAATTACTGCTTAATCCCTCGTATCCCTCAATGCCATAATTTCTCGTACGGTCTGCGCATACCGATCGTCACTCAACACCGCCACCGAGTCCGAAGCGTCAATTTTAGGGTGTAACGTAGTCCACGATCGGCATCCACCATAGACAGGCTCGAATGGAATTTCCACCGATTCTTTTAACCGAAATACCCGAAGAAAGACCACCGTCAACGCCAAGTTCGGTTTCCATTTCAGTCGCATTTCCGTAAAATCTTCATTCCAGATATGGTGCGGCATCAACCGATCGAGCTGCGTTTGTTCCTTTAACTCATACTGATGCGTAACCATCGCCCAAGCCCCAATGGACACCAAATCAGGATGCCAACCGGGTGCAACTGTCGTCACGAGATTTACATACTGCGGTTTGAGCAACTCCGGTTTCTGATGTTCGTAGGTCGGATACAGCCAAAATGGTCTATTGTCCACCTTAAACCCCGCCTCCCGAATTCCGCCCTTCCGAAGCAACATCACTGTTTCTGCGGCAATCAAAGCATCAACAGCCACGGCCCATTCCTTGAGTGCAGCTTGAAATGGCTGTGATAACGGATTGCCCATATCACTTCCCAAATTTCAGAGCGAAAAAAGTCGTGACAAACATAATCAATGGATATAGCACACCCACCAAACCTAGCCAGCCCAAGCCCTGAGCAAAAAGCTTCCCGATCCTCTTTGAGTCTGCGTCTCCTGCACGATCGCCAGCCGTTGCCATAAACCGAGAGCTGGCCGTCAACAGCACTATGCCCCCAATCCCGTAGACCAGACTCCAAGGAAACCAGGTTCGCCGCAGTATCCCAGACGGGTCAAATCCTTCCACGATCGAAGGCAGAAACAGCAACCCTATAAATTCAGCCGCCACCCAAAGAGTTAAGGACTCAACTAAGTCCCGACGCTGACCTTCTTCTGACGAAAAACGACCCATAATTAATAACTGTTTAAAGTTCAAGTAACTCGAAAACCTTTAGCTTTTCTCAAGCCTCTTCCTCTGCTAGAGAGACGATCGCTGCTTTAGCATAGAGGGAGAGCGACAACCTGACCATCTGGCGGAATGATTTGTTTCAAACCACTTCAAACCACGCTGTTCAGCCTTGACCTTCTTATCAACTGTAATTGTACTCATCTGTAACTTTATAGGACAGGATTTTTAAAATGACAGCTCACGATTTACTCACCCTTGCCCTCATGCTCAGCCCCGGCTTGCTGCTGTCTACATTGGTCATGGCAGCCTTTGCAGCGGGCGGCTAGTCTCAGCACAATTGTTTTGTTTAAGCTAGCCCAATTTCTGCCAGTCGTTGTTTCAGATAGCGTCCGGCAGTGATGGGTGGGAATTTTACATCGCCATTTATCACACAGCTTGCCAATGGTGTTAAGTCAGTTTTTGGATGGGGATGTACAAAAAAGGGCATGGAAAAACGCCGATCGCGTCGATTATCAGGATTCACAACGCGATGAGTAGTACTTTTGAGGCGGCCATTGGTTCGCCATTGCAACATGTCCCCGCTGTCCACAATCACCGATCCGGGCGAGGCATCGATCGGCTCCCACACTCCATCTCGCAAGAGTTCTAATCCGCTAGCCGTCGCTGTAGGCAACAACGTAATTAGATTAATATCCTCATGAGGTGCCGATCGTAGACTGCCTAACGGCGTAGTTTTTTCCAGTGGGGGGTAGTGAATTACCCGCAAAATAGAGTCGCCGCCCGGTTGATAAATCGCATTTAGAGGCTCACCCAAAAAATCTGCGATCGCCGCCAATAAACATTGAGCACAGTGATCTAGTTGTGAATACAACACACTCAAGGCCTGGGAAAACTCTGGGACTTCGACGGGGACAAGGTTCGGCTGTACATCAGGGTTTCCCACATGCCAAAACTCCTTGAGATCCGGATGGGGTGAGTCTTTCGCATGTTCCTGACCAAAGGGCGTAAACCCGCGTTGTCCGTGCAATTCTGGTAAACAATAGCCTTGTTTTACCGACTCCGACAACTCAAAAAAATCTGCCGTCACCGCGTAAGCCCGCTGCAATAATTCCGCATCAATTCCTGCATTCTCCAACACAAAGAACCCAGTCGTACTAAGCGATCGGCCTATTCTCTGGGCAAATTCTGCTGTCCCCACTAATCCAAAATCAATCCGATCGATCGCCCTAGAATCCACCATCACTCGCCTCCTAGGGCGTAAACCCGAACTTCTTACGAATGCAACAAGAATGTAACAGTATGTTAAGGTATGTAAACAACACCCTTCATCTCCGCAAAGATTGCGGCCAACCAACATGTTAAATCTTCTCCTCACCACGACTAACGGCGCAGTTCACTCCGAATTTTACCTCGTCCTTTTCAATGCAGTGTATTCCGTTGGCGCTTTGGCCGCAGGCGTTGTCGGTGCGATCGCTTGGTACAACTCAAAGCGTCCTGTCGGTTGGGAAGATCGTGCCCGTCCTAGCTTCATTCCAGCCATCAAAACTGATCTGCCTGAAGAAGCATAAGAGCTATTTAGATTTTTCTGGTTCTCCCAGAATTCCCGTGGAGGACGCTAGATGTGGTTTGAAGGCAATTGACAATCCTAGGGAATTTAGGTTGCTGGAAATCGCGTATACCCATTAAGGTCGAGAGTGAGGCGTTGAAAGAGACGATTCACAT
>JAPLHZ010000209.1 GCA_026389365.1 Cyanobacteriota bacterium | reverse complement strand
GCGGATTCAGACCTGTCAGGCTTTGCAGCGTTTTTGGTTTTCCTTCTAGATCCCTATAGCTCATTTTCATGATGTCAAACCTTATCTAGGGCCTTAGTATTCTGAATTTAGCTCATTAGACTAATTTCCGATAGCATCTATTGTTCATTGAATCTACGAAGTAATTAGAAACCGTTGTCAGAGATGCAATGAGAAGAACTAGAGAAAAATTTACCGATCGTCTTCGCTAAAACCCACCCGCAAATAAATCACAGGTGGGTTTTCGAGTAATGTATTTATTACAGCTTCCCTTAGATCTAATTTAGATAAATACTTCAGACGTAAACGTACCGTGCAACCCATAGGGAACATGGTGTTTTAGCCACAATCGGGTTACCTGCGTCATTTTTTTTGCATCCAAAACCACAATGCTAGATCGATCGCTAATCCCGTCATAAACCATTGTCAAAATCCAGCCTTGATCTTCGTCACCGTCAACGCTACCCGGAACAAAAACAGGTTCATTAATGAATCCATCAGGAGCACAACTATGAAGTAGTTCCTCACCTGTAGTTACATTGATTTTCGCGATCGCCTGCAATGGCACATTCCCAACGGTTGCAATACCTGCACCCATGTAGGTATACGTATAGTCCTGACCGACAAAATTTGGATGAACCACTGGAAATTCACAACACCGAGAAACCAGTAACGTCCGATCGACCTGACTCGTTGCCAAATCTAATTCAAATCGCCAAAGCTGACCGGGCTTCAAGGTCGCAAAATCCGTCGATCGGAAATCACTGCCGGGTTCTACCGTCGGCAATTGTTCATAGCAAATCGAATCCACCACAACTTTGCCATCCCGTTCAAAGGCATTGGAATGATGAAACACAAACCCAGCCTTTGCTTCTAAGACCTGTGGCTTCGATTGACCAGACCGGGCAATCACTAACATTTTTGTCGGTTTTTCAGGTTCAAATTCAAGACATTCCCCTGCACCTTTTGAACCCAATACAAAGGGCAATGGATTGAACTTCACTGGGTTTTGGAAAAAGATGTAATAGTTGGGGGTAATTGCAAAATCATGAATGAATGCAAATCCGGGTAATACATGATCTTGTTGACGAACAATTTCGCCCTTTAGATTTAGCTCATACAAATTCAACGTAAACGACAATCCAGCCTCAATGGAAAAATTCACCAAACAAGGCTCACCGTCTGGCCCATTTGGATCAATCCAAGGATGTGCTGCAAATGCACCACCGCGTTTGAGTTTGCCGTCAAAATTTTCAAGACCGATCGTCTCCAAGGTCGCAGGATTGAGTCGATGAGGTTCGGCAGCTTCCCAGAGTGCCAGCAATTTTCCACCCCAATAAATCACCTGGGTATTCGCAATATTTTTAAGCTTCGTGTCAAATGCATTTTTCAGCCAACCTCCCGATCGCGCTGTCCCGAATACGCCGCGATATAAAATCTTCTCCGCCTTTTTCTCAGCAACATAGCCTTCGGTTTGCACATACCGATTTTTAAAATGAGCGCGGCCTTCCTTAAATGTAATCGCACAAATCATCCCATCACCATCAAAGGGATGCTGTACAGATTCCGTGCCCGCCTCAAATTTTCCTGGGCCGTTGCGAAATAGCGTCCCCGTCAAGCCTGCCGGAATCTCACCATCGATCGCATCAATCCAATAATCCTGCTCTTGCTCAAGCGATCGATACCCCTTTGCCCAGGCGGCGCGATCGTAATTAGGCTGAATGGAAGGAGACGCTGTTACCATGGGAATGTATTAAGAAATGTAAAGAATGCTTTTCTACTATACCTCACCGATTCAGTCCCTCACCCATTCCTACCCATCAAGCTGTTCTTTCATGCGTTCTAAGGTTTTTCGGGTATTGCCGAACATTTGGGCTGGTGTCATGTTCACTTGTTCTAACTGAGTCTTCAACTGTTCAATGGTCATCTTGGCGGAAAAATCATCGGAGAGTTCGAGGCGTTTCATCATGATTTCAAAACGGCCTAAAATGGTTTCCATTTGCTCAATGTACATGCCCTTGCCCTCACGATCAAACTTGCCATAGTGGCTGCCCATTTGTACTAGAGATTGGTAGGTTTGGAAAATTTCCTGTGATTCCTGTTGAACAATTTCCGAATCAAAAAAAGCCATGATGTTCTCCGTCGAGGTAGGTCTTGGGTTCATTGTAGGCAGTCCGAAATCTCCCGTTAAGTAGGGGTTTTACGACTATATTGGGATGTGCGATTACGCCAGTATCCAACCCGATTCCTAAATGGCTCGCCCCCCCTGCGTTAGCGTCCAAAAAATCCAAATAGGCTGCGTCGTTTTTCGGTCCCTTTCCCATCCACTGCGGCGGGCCGATCGTTTGTGACATAGGGCAAAAAGCGTTTGGCTAACGTGTCATCCGGATTCAGCTTTAGCGCTTGCTTGAAATGAACCCGTGCCATGCCGCGTTGCTCTTGTTTGAAATAGACAAATCCCAGCAGTGCATGATAATCACTACAGGATTGATCCATACGAATGGCATCTTTGAGTTCACTAATCGCCTCTTTCCAGGCACTCGTTTGAGCATAATGTTTGGCCCGATCGTAATGCCGTTGGGCATACACATTATTTAAGGTTGGAACGGGCGGCACGATCGTCGTCGGGGCTGAATGTTGAGTCGATTGCGACGGATTAGACTGCGACATAGAGGGTGTAGGCATCAATCCTGTCCGCCGAGGCCGCCAAGTGGGTTCGCCGCTTTTAAGCTGAAAATAGACGGCGTTGAGTTCAATCAACGATCGCGTGGCCTCATCAAACGAGTGCAAATCGCTATATTGCCGATCGCTGATGGCCGACACCTGTTGCTCATAGAAACTATCGACCTGGGCGAGGGGCTGAGATTTTAAGGATCGGGCGACAGCGGTTTGTAGATCTATGCCATCTTTGGCCGCTTGTTGGGCTTGCACCCCGATCAATACCAAAATTTCCTTCTGACTGATATCATCCTTAACCTTGCTATAGGCCGGATTCACCAACCGGGTTAGAAGCTGTGTAACCAATTCTCGTACGGATGGATCGGCCTGAATAAATCGATCGGGATGGAGCAACTTCGCCACCGATCGGTAGCGCTTGATCAACCGCTGACCATCTGCCGTTACGGGAACCCCAATCACAGCGTAGGGATCCACCAACCAATTTTGCCACTCGGGAGAATATTCAAGAACCATGGAAGAGCCTGCAAAGTTAGGGGGCATTGTTTTGTCTGGACCTATGCTGGAAATCTATCAGGCGTTAACGAGTGCAGTCTGATCCGTATGATGCCGATGAGTCGAGCTTTTATAGCGGTAGGGAGCCATATTCCTATAGTGTCTATAAAATCAGGATAAATCCCTAGGGGCCTAGAGGTAGATTTACGGATAATGCTCAATAGAATTACGTAACCATGAGGCCTCATTTCTGGGCTGCATGTCATTGAGTGTAAATTATTTGAATAAAATCTAAGCATTTATACTACTTACTTTAATGGATTTGCCGTAATTTTACGATCACTATAGGTTGCTGAAATCTAAAGTTATGCAAGTCTCATTCGGGTACCATAGGATCATTTAGGGGATTGACTAGGACTCGTCGCTCCAAATGACCGAGAAAACCTCTAAATTCACCCTTTAATCAGCGGTTTCCCCTGCCATGCTCCAGCGTCTTAAAAATCGAAAAGTTGCGGCCATCTGGGCGATCGCAGGAATAGCCCCCCTCGCACTCCCTGGGTTTGGGGATGTCCATTTGGCTGGCTTACATCGGTTCTACTTAAAAGAATACGGCTGGGGGATGGTCTACTTGTTTTTTGGTCTATTCACGCCGATTCCTTGGATTGCGGGCGTAATGGAAGGCGTATGGTATTTGGTGCAAGATGAGGCGCAGTTCAATCAAAATTTCAATCACGGGGTTACTTCTGACTGTATTGCTGTAGACGGCGAGGCTACAGAGCTGTCTAACCTGGGGAAAGCCCCCCCCCCGACCTTCATTGTTAGGAGTATGAGTCCGGCGGTTAAGACGGCAGAGGCGGTCCGGGAACTCGATCGGTTGCGGCAAGAGGGGTTGCTGTCGGAGTATGAGTTTGAGCAGAAGCGGCGACAGTTGATCGATCGGCTTCGGTAACGATTCGGATAAACTCCCGGACTAACACTTGGGCACTGACTCTTGAGCGGTATCGGCTAAGATGACACTAGTATGGATAAGTATAGATACTCTAAGCAATCTTTAAGCTAGCAACTATGCGTTGGCAACCGTCATTAAAACTTGGATTAGAACTAATAGATTGGCTCAGCCGTGAAGTGCTGAATCAGCTCAAATCGGTGTCAGCGGGCGGTATTTCCGGGCAAGTGCTGAAGGCCAAAGTTTCGGCGGATCCCTACTATCGTTTTCAGTCTGTTGGCGAAATTCAAGCGGCGGCGGCGATCGGAATTGCAATAGATGTGAACACTGCCACCATTGATGATTGGTTGCGCTTGCCGGGTATTTCCATTCATCAAGCCCGATCGCTCTCGACTCTGATTGAATCGGGGGTGCAATTTTACTGTATCGAAGATCTAGCTGCCGTCTTGGGCATTTCCCACCAACGCCTCGCTGTTGTCGAACCGATTTTACAGTTTCAATATTATGACTGGGACAGCATTGGCCGGACCGATCGAATTGATCTCAACAGTGCCGATGTCGATCGTCTTAAAACCCTGCCCAACGTTGGTCCTGTTTTAGCCAGAGCAATTGTCCGTCATCGCACGTCCCACGGTCGTTACGACAGTTTGGTCGATCTTCAAGACCGATTGAATCTACCTCAAGAGACCACTGCGGCGTTGATGCATTACCTGAAATTTTGACGATTAAGTTTTGAAGATGAATGACGGCATTCGTCCCTCGAATTATTCCCAAGTCGAAAATTTCCCGGCGCGGATTTCAAAAGCGGAAGTAAAATCAATTCAAGATACGGTTGTGTCCTGAACGAATCGGCGTTAGTCGAAAAATCAGCATCATAACCGATCGTCAACTTGTTAAGTTCTGCCTTCGATCGAGGATTTTCCCGCCATGATGATTGATATTGCCCAAACCCTGCTCCAAAGTCCGATTGATGTGACTCATCTAGCCCACATTCCCCACATCGACCTATTCCAAAGCCTCCACACTATTGATACCGAATTTCTCGGCCAAATTAATAACAAGATCAAAGAGACCGATTTGGGGGGAGATATATCAAAATCTTGGCAACATTTTGTCAAAACAGGGCAAGTCTGGGCCTTTTTAATTGGTGCGATTGTAGGCTATATGGCCAAAACGTTCACGAGTTACGGTTAACGCGCGACCCATAAAAAGATCGGCGAATAATTCTAGGGACGCATCCACTATCCAAATCATCATCCGTTATCAGGCGGGACGATTGACGTGCGATCGCAACCCACGGGATAATCCGTGGCTGTCCTTTCGGCGCGTTTGGCCTGAATGCGTTCCTTACCCGTGCAGCAAAGCTCAACTCCCAACTCTGAAAAATCTGCCACTTGGAGCCAGCGTTTTGAAGGCGCACTCCATCCCGCTATTGTGCTTTTTAATGCCAGTATTTCCTTTGATATTGAGCTAATTGAATACGATCTGACGGGTTCCCAGGCCCATGCCAAAATGCTCGCCAAACAAGGCATTATCTCTGCTGTCGAGGGCGACCAACTTGTTGCAGGGCTAGAGCAAATCCGTCAGGAATATCGATCGAATCAGTTTCATCCAACGGTGGACGATGAAGACGTCCATTTTGCAGTCGAAAAACGGCTGACAGCGATTGTGGGAGATGTGGGCAAAAAACTCCACACGGCCCGATCGCGCAATGACCAAGTTGGCACCGACACGCGTCTGTATCTGCGGGACCAAATCCAACAGATTCGCCAAGCCATCAAAGCCTTCCAATCGGCATTGTTGACCCACGCCGAGCAGCATATTGAAACCCTCATCCCCGGCTATACCCATCTTCAGCGCGCCCAACCCATCAGCCTTGCCCATCATCTGCTGGCCTATATCGAAATGACCGAGCGGGATTGGCAGCGTTTGGGGGATGTTTCAAAACGGGTGAACATCTGTCCCTTGGGAGCTGGAGCGCTAGCGGGGACGACGTTTAATATCGATCGGCATTTCACTGCATCTGAACTGGGCTTTGAATCGGTTTATGCCAATAGTTTGGATGCCGTCAGCGATCGGGATTTTGTTGTGGAATTTATG
Organism: Cyanobacteriota bacterium; assembly: GCA_026389365.1. Classification (GTDB taxonomy): domain Bacteria; phylum Cyanobacteriota; class Cyanobacteriia; order Leptolyngbyales; family Leptolyngbyaceae; genus JAAFJU01. The sequence continues at coordinate 5,467 of JAPLHZ010000209.1, read as the reverse complement.
GCGGCGGCCAGTTTGGTCATGGCCCACCTGAGTCGGTTATCTGAAGAAGTGATTTTTTGGGCGACTCAGGAATTTGGGTTTATTTCTCTGACCGATGCCTGTGCGACTGGCTCCAGCATCATGCCCCAAAAGAAAAATCCTGATGTCCCAGAACTAGTACGGGGCAAAACGGGGCGTGTTTTTGGCCATTTGCAGGCGATGTTGACGGTGCTTAAAGGCTTACCGTTGGCTTATAACAAAGATTTTCAGGAAGACAAAGAAGGGCTATTTGACACGGTGAAAACCGTCAAAGCTTGTCTTGAAGCGATGACTATCCTGTTTGACGAAGGAATTGCGTTTAAACCTCAGCGCTTAGCGGATGCCGTGGCCGAAGATTTCTCCAATGCAACCGATGTGGCGGATTATCTGGCCGCTAAAGGAGTTCCGTTCCGGGAAGCCTATGGGTTAGTCGGAAAAGTCGTACGGACTTCTCTGGCAGCGAATAAGCTGCTGAAGGATTTGACGCTTTCGGAGTGGCAGGCGCTTCACCCCGCGTTTGAATCGGATATCTACGCAGCTATTGCCCCTCGTCAAGTCGTAGCGGCCCGCAATAGCTTTGGCGGAACGGGGTTTGATCAGGTGCGATCGGCCTTGAGTGTGGCTAAGTCACGGCTTTAGATCGTTTCTCGCTGTGTCTGTTCGGCTTGTGCCTGTTCTACTTCGGCTTGAAGCTGTTCGAGTTCTTCCTCGCTCATTTCTTCAAGCCGTTTCGCCATCACCGCTTCCTTGTAATCCTTCAGCTGCTGTACATAGCTCATTTTTTGGGTCGCGGCCCGGAAGAGATAGGTGGAAACCCAGCCTAGTAGACCGAGCATGAACATCGCCTGACTCCAGATTCCCGCATTGGCTGAATCCAGACCCGCAAACACAAACAGCAGATACAGCCCGCCGCCCGCCATGAAAACCCCAAAGGTAATGCCGATCGCATCAATCCGTCGCATGTCTATGCCTCAATTTCCCGACGGTAAGGCCGGAAGTTCAAAAACGGGGCTAACACCAACATTCCTGGGAAAAACAAAAATACCAGGGAATACATAAACACCCGCTCGTAGGAGGAACACACATACCAGCGCGTCTTCAGATAGAAGTAGACCGCCAAGGGCATGACCAACAAATATGCGCCACCCAAAATCAAATACAGCAGTGCTACGATCATGAAATCCTCTCATCTCTACTCTACTTATTCTACATTACTCCGAATTTTCAGTGAATGAGGCGAGGAGTTGTGTTATAAAAAATAGGGCAGATAAAACGTTGCGATTTACCACAGTAACGGTAGAATTTGTTTGGGTTGGTTCACATCCTATGGGAACTTCATCACGGGGGCATGGCGGAATGGTAGACGCACCAGACTTAAAATCTGTTGATCGCAAGGTTGTGAGGGTTCAAGTCCCTCTGCCCCCATCTTTGGAACAAACTGTTTGCTAGGCAATTGTGCTGATGTCTACGTAAATTTCTATAAATCTTGATCAAGGAATATGATTATAAATCGGATAGAATTATAATCATATTCCTTAATTTAGTTCGTCTGCATTGATACCATCAGGGTGCGGGACATTCCAAGAGTGAAAAAGAGTTTATCGGCCCGTGAGCTTCAAATCGCTCAGCAAACCATTTATCAGTCTTTACTGGAAATCGTGAAGAAGTGGCCGCCTGAAGAGGTGCTGCTTGAATTTAAACGTTTGTTTTTATACCATGGTGATTCTGTAAATACGGCGGCGTTGAATGCGCTCTATGAGATTATTTTTCACGATAATGAGGAGGAGTTTCGGAACACCATCAAGCGGGCTTGTTATATTCTTGTGAACAATTGGGACGCCACTCGTCGTCATAAGGCCATTCAGGATTTGATTGCGGCGTTTCAAGATGAGAATTTGCCCCGATCGCTCATTTCTCCAACATTGACTCGGCTACGGATTTGGATCCGAAATTTTCAGCAGAGTCAGGACTACAGTGATCTGAGGCTTTTTGCCGATCGGTACAATGTCATTGAGTCTGGTGAGACGTTAAATGATGGTCCTTGGGTGCGGCGCTATACGTCCTATTTGTTAGTGCCGCAGTATGTGGATATGCGAAATTCTATTGAGCAACGGGAAGCCGCAAGGTCAATGGCACAGCAGTTGCGAGAGAAGTTTAAGTTTGATTTGGCAATGTATGTGGCTCGGTCGCAATCCATGTTGCGGAATAATTCGCCATTGAGGAATCCTACGGCGTTGGGGGATGATACGTTGCGCTTAATTAAGACGATTGTGACGAAGCATGGGACTTATAGCTATAGTAATCTGGCAAATATTTTTCTCAATCAAATCCAAGCCCTAACCTATATTGAATTTAAGCGTAGTTTACAAAAATATTTAGGGTTTTCGGTGCAAGGGTCGAATTTTCCCCATGTGCTTCAAACTCGGATGGCGGATAAGTTGAGTAATTTGTATGAGGAGCATCAGGATGATGTGGTGACTCCTGCCCTGATTTTGCGGACGAGTAATCGAATGATTGAGTTTTTGACGATGGAAAACAAGAATGAACCGTCGTCCTTATTTGTATTGTTGTTGTCGCAGGGCAATCCGATGACGTTGGTGGTGATGTTGTTGAAGTTGATGCTAGTGTCGAAGAATTCACGGACTCATTTAGAGGCGCGGATTGCGGATTTGTTGCGATATTACGAGGAGATACCGGAGCAAGATTGTCGTTGGGTTGTGAATTTTCTAGAGATTTTCAATGTGACATTTACAATTTATGGGGATAATGTTCAGTACAATCTCATCCGAATGAAAGAGGCGCACCATGATTATGATTCGCCGATTCAGGATAGTGTAGATGAGGTGAATTTAGAGTCTTATCATGTGTTTTCGCAATTGCGTCCGGACCATTTGATTCCTAACAAAGGGCCGGAACTGATTGAGCCAGAAGGACTTGTGTCGTCCGATAATTATATAGATCATGAAGCCTTTTCATTTTAGTTCTTCTTTTCAATTACCTGTCGTTGAATTTCTTTGAGAGATTGATCGGTATGACGGGCGATCGCAGCGCAATCTTCGTACTCAGGTTGAATGTTGTATACTTTGCCATTCCGTTCAGCGACTTTTAATTTAACGGGCTGGCCTTGAATTTGAATGGTTTCAAATCTACGACTTAATACCGATCGTTCCTGCAAACTTCGTCGAATGCCGATAGTTGTTGTTTCTTCAAACAAAATCTGTTCAAACCGATCGCGTTCTTCCGGTTTGCAAATGACGCTAATTAATGTTCCAGGACGGGACTTTTTCATGCCGATCGCCGTGGTAAAGACATCTAATGCTCCATGATGTAGAAGCTTTTCAGTGGTGTAGGCGATCGTTTGGGGAGAAAGATCATCGATTTGGGTTTCGAGATGAGCGACAGTTTGGAGATGTTCAGAATCGTGGTGATAATGTTCTTCGTGGGAAGGTTCTGTATGGCTATGATAGTGAGTATGATTGTGGGGTTGAATGGCGGATTTGGCGTGGGGGTGAGTGGCGCGAGATTCACCAATCCAGAGGCGTAAGATATTGGGAATGGGGAGTTCTTGAGTGCCTGCGCCGAGGGCGATTTTTTGAATGGTCATTTCGGGGGGATGGCCGAAGTGGTGGGCGAGGGTGGTGACGATCGCGGCTCCGGTGGGGGTGACGAGTTCACGATCGATGCTGTTATAAAAAACTGGAACGTTTGCTTTTTCAAATAGTTTTAATACGGCTGGAACCGGGACTGGAAGACGACCATGGGCAGCCCAAATGGTCCCGCCACCAGTTGGGAGTGCGGAACAATAGAACTGCTCAATTTTCAACCAATCCATTCCTAAACAGGTGCCGACAATATCCACGATCGCATCCACTGCCCCAACTTCATGGAAAAAGACTTGTTCTGGGGGAATGCCATGGACGGCTCCTTCGGCGATCGCAAGGTTCCGAAAGATTTCTAAACTCGATTTCTCAGCGCGATCGGGTAAGGTTGCAGTGATGATCATTTTTTCGATTTCGGGCAAGGTTCGGGTATGGGTATGGTCGTGGGTATGGTCGGGTTGATGGGTTAGGGTGACGATCGCTTTTGTGGCTTGTTGACCGTTATGGATCATTTGTTTTGAGCTGAGTTTGTATTCTTGATTGATGCCAAGCCGATCGAGATGTTGGGTTAAATATTCAATGGATACGCCTGCATCTATTAAGGCACCTAAACACATATCGCCGGAAACGCCTGTGGGGCAATCAAAATAAGCAACTTTCATGTTTTTCGTGAATGCGATCGTTAGATCTAAGTTTAAATCAAAATCAACTTCTTTTGGACGGGGCTAGAAGGGGATGAGAGGGATTATTGACGGGTAAGATAAAGGCATAGGAAAGAAACAAAGAAAAAGCTATGCCAGCAAAACGATACAAAGTGAAGTTAAGCGAAGAAGAACGACAAAAGCTAGAACAAATCACCAAAAATGGCAAGTCAGCAGCAGCAAAAATTAATCATGCTCATATTTTGCTAAAAGCAGATGAGAATCAAGAGGAAGGAGGATGGACAGATCAATCGATTAGTGACATTTTTAACATCAGCATCAGAACAATTGAACGAGTGAGGCAAAGATTTGTCGAAGAGGGATTAGAAAATGCTCTCGTACCCCGTCCAAGGCATACATTGAAACTGAAGAAACTAGACGGAGAAACAGAAGCCCATTTGATTGCGATAGCTTGCAGTAGTCCACCCGAAGGACGCAGTCGTTGGACATTAAGATTATTAGCCGACCAAATTGTCACCATGGGATAGGTCGAGAGTATTTCCCATGAAAGTGTGCGACAGGTGCTAAAAAAACGAACTTAAGCCTTAGTTAAATCAATCATGGGGGATTCCCCCTGAAGCCAATGCTGAGTTTGTTTGCTAGATGGAGGAGATTCTCGAATTGTACACTCTCCCGTATGACCATGATTACCCCTTAGTTTGCTTTGATGAACGCTCTAAGCAATTAATTGCTGAAGTCAGAACACCAATGCCCGCAACCACAGGGCAAGTCGAACGCTATGACTTTGAATATCAAAGAGAGGGGGGGGAATTTGTTCATGATGTTTGAGCCTTTAGTTGGATGACGACATGTAGAAGTGACTGACCATCGCACCTAAATTGATTATGCTCACCAAATCAAATATTGGGTTGACCAACGTTATCCCCATGCTATCAAAATCCGTCTCGCTCAAGATAATCTCAATACTCACGTTAAAGCATCTCTTTACAAAGCTTTTTTGCCTGCTGAAGCCAGAAGAATTCTCGACAAAATCGAGTTTTATTACACTCCTAAACATGGAAGTTGGCTCAATATGGCTGAAATTGAGTTGAGTGTTTTAAATCGCCAATGTCTCGACCGTCGTATTCCTGATAAACAGCTTTTGATTCAGGAAATCTCGGCTTGGGAAAATCGCAGGAATTCTCTCTC
>JAPLHZ010000054.1 GCA_026389365.1 Cyanobacteriota bacterium | reverse complement strand
TCGTCTCGGCTAATGGTCAGGAGTGGGGTGCGCTTTTTCAAGAGGTTTGCTACTTTCGTCAGGTATCAATTCTTCGATCCTACAATCTTGCTCAAGACTCAGGCTAGAAATTACACTATTTTTTAAGCCTGAGTAGTTACGATTATTCGCTGTTTAATACAGCAGGTCAGGCGGTGAAGGGAATCTATGCTGGACCCATCTGGAATCCCGATACCTATCGTCTTAATTTAAATCAATCCCGTCTGCAACTCCGTCGTCAAAGCCGTCCGTCTAAAAGACTCGATCGGGGCAAATATCGCACCTATTTAGCCCCGGCAGCAGTCGCTGAACTTATTCCCATGATGTCTTGGGGAGGAGTTAGTGAGGCGGATTTACGGCAAGGGGGTTCTTGGCTCTTGGCAATGCGCCAAGGCGATCGGCAGCTTTCCAAAAAATTCAATTTAATTGAAAACTTTGGCCGAGGCACCGTTCCTAGATTTAATGAATTGGGCGAAGTTGCACCCGAACAATTAACGATTTTGAATCAAGGTCAACTTGAAAACACATTGATTTCATCTCGGACAGCCAAAGAGTATGGACTCATGAGCAATGGCGCGACCCAAGGCGAGGAATTAAGGGCACCGGAAATTTTACCCGGCGAAATCGCAGTTGCAGATATTCTGTCAAAGCTCGACACCGGAATCTATGTGTCAAATCTCCATTACCTGAACTGGAGCGATCGGCCTCAAGGACGACTAACGGGGATGACACGGTATGCCTGTTTTTGGGTTGAGGGCGGTGAATTGGTGGCTCCAATTGAACATCTAAGATTTGATGATAGTCTCTATAGTTTTTGGGGTGAAAACTTAATGGGGTTGACCGATACTCAAGAATGTATTCCTAATGTGGAATCCTACGATCGCCGATCGATCGCCACCCGTTGGACACCGGGAATGTTAATTGAAGATTTCACTTATACATTGTAAAAGATTATTTGCGATCGTTTCTAACACTCGGCGTTAAATTCAGCCGTTTCAGACATTTATGCTCATACATTAATTGATCTGCTTGTGCTAGCAATTGTTGTAATGAAGGTTCATCCGTGAGAGGGCGGCGTTGCACATGTTCATAATGACAAACAAGAATAGTAAGTAGGAAAATAAGAGGTGGAGTTGTTCAGCATCAAAAAATGCAATGCCCAAATTGTAAGGGAGAAAAAGTAGTAAAAAATGGCCATCGATACGGTAAACAGTGCTAAGCGTAAAAATCAAAACTCCTTTCCTGTTTTTCCTTGATCATTATGAATGTGTGCAATGCCCGTGAGAGCGGAAATCTGAACACCCACAATCATCGCGATCGTCTCTGACACTTGGAGTTAAACTCAGCCGTTTCAGACGTTTATGCTCATACATTAATTTATCTGCTTGTGCTAGCAAGTGTTCTAGTGAAGGTTCATCCGTGAGAGCGCAAATCTGAACACCCACACTCATCGCTAGTTGATAGAAACGGGCAGCCGCTTGATTAAATTGATCAATATTTACTTGCAGGCGCAGACACAAAACATCTACCGCGTCTGAGCAAGCAGGGATCAAGATAGCAAATTCATCACCCCCTAGACGGGCAATAATATCGGCATCACGAAACGTTTGTTTTAAGAGTTGAGCGGCATCCACGATCACTCTGTCTCCAATTTCGTGTCCGAACGTATCGTTGATTTGCTTCAAGCCATCGACATCAACAAAGATCAAACAACAAGGCAACTGAGTACGTTGGGCCATTTTTAGTTGTTGCCCTGCCAATAGAAAGAAACCACGTCGGTTGTATAGCGCGGTCAATTCATCGGTCAACGCGAGCTGTCTTACTTCTGCTTCTGCTTTGAGCCGATCGGCAATTTCCTGCTCTAGGCATTGATTTTGCTGCTGTAGCTGTTGGTGTTGCTGTTGGATCAGCAATTGGTTTTTGACTCGCATCAGCACTTCCAACGCTTGGAAGGGTTTGGTAATGTAATCTTGTCCGCCCACCTCAAATGCTTGGGCTTTTTCATCTATACGATCGAGCGCACTAATAAAAACAATAGGAATATGGGCCGTGACGATCGATGCCTTTAACTGTTGGCAGACTTCGTACCCACTCAGGTCTGGCATTCGGATATCAAGCAGAATCAGATCGGGTGGATTGCGATGTATGCCCTGAAGTGCCATTTTGCCATTGAGTGCTTTATACACGCAGTAGCCTTCAGACTCTAAGATTTGGGTGAGAAGCCGCAGGTTATCGGGGGTATCATCAACGATCAAGATCTTGAGGGCAGCAGTGGGTTTGAGTAGAGTGGTCATTTCTTCTGACTAAGGTTGAGTTAAATTGGCAAGCGTTTCGAGTTGGAAGTTATCGACTATAAACGCCATCCCTTCAAGGAGCCTAGAGGAGGCTTGAGGTATTTGGGCCATCAGTTGTCGGATCTTCCCATCATCCAAATCAAGGCTTGCTTCATGCACTTGAGCAATCCATTCAACGGACATGACGTGCAGATCTTGCTGGCTTAGGGGCTGTCCTGCTGGAAGGTCTGGTGCTGTTGTCGTTCCAGTATCGTAGCAGTAGCGTAGACCGAGATGACGCGCCATCATCTCCAACAAAACAGAGGCGGTAAATGGTTTCGCGATGTAGTCGTTACAGCCTGCCTGCAAACTGGTCGTACGATCGTCTTGAAAGGCGTAGGCGGTGAGGGCGATGATCTTAGTGGGAGTGCGAGGTAAGAGTGATTTAGCGGTTCTGGTAGCCTCATTCAATTGCTTCTCTTCCTCTTCTCGAATCTGTCTAGTTGCTTCATAGCCATTCATCAGCGGCATCTGTATATCCATAAAAATCAAGTGCGGGTGCCACTGTTGCCATTGGGTCAGTGCTTCTAGGCCATTTTCGGCAATGTGCACCTCAAACCCAATGGGTTCTAGTAATGCCTGTAAGAGGTGCCGATTTTCGAGCACATCTTCCACCACCAGAATTCGGTAGGTCGATTGCCCCAACTCTAGACCAATGACTAGGGGAGCGATTTCTGGTTCTGCCAGGGGTACGGTTTTGGGCTGGTGTAAAAGCACATGACAGGTAAAGGTTGAACCCACGTTGACGGTACTTTGCACGATGATATTCCCCCCCATCAAACGGGCAAACTGGCGGCTAATGGACAATCCTAATCCGGTTCCCTGAGCCTGACGACCTTCCTGGGTTTGCATAAAGGTCTCAAAAATGGCCTCCCAATCCCGGCTAGCAATTCCACAGCCCATGTCTTGCACTTCAAACAAGAGCCTCAGGACAGGGACGAGAATCTGCGTATTTCCGTCATCGGGATCCCCTTCGATCGTTAACCCAGTGGCTTCCGCCCTTAAGCTGATGCTGACGCTACCTTGGGTCGTAAATTTGATGCCATTGTCAATCAAGTTGATCATAATTTGCCGCAATTTTGCCTCATCACTGCAAGCATACCGAGGCACGCTTTCGTCTACCTCGAAGGAGAGTGTCAGCCCTTTCTGTGAGGCTTTGAGGGCAAACATTTCTTGCAGCGATTTCATCAAACGATGCAGGTTGAAGTCACTTTCTGTCATCACCAGTTGACCCGCCTCAATGCGAGACATCTCTAGAACATCATTGATGAGTGCCAGCAGATGTTCACCACTGCGGCTAATGATGCCGAGATGCTGATGAAATTCAGTGGGAGTTTTGGGGCTGCGGTTCATGACCTCGGTAAACCCAAGAATGGCGTTGAGGGGCGTTCGTAGTTCATGACTCATCTTCGCGAGGAACTGACTCTTGGCACGGTTGGCGATCGCAGCTCGTTCAGCCGCTTCCTCTAACGCTGCCTGAGAAAACTCCAACACGGCTAGCATCAATGTGTTTCGCATCATCAGTGCCGCTTCAATCTCTGAGGCTTCCCAGGGAAGAGAAGTGGCGTACACCGTTTCTTTCCAGAGTTGAAAGGATTTACGTGGGGTCAACCGTTGTTCGCCGTCTGGGTCAACTACGATCGCCGTGCGAGGATCACCAGCCCAGTGAACCATCTGAATTTGCTCTGGTCTAAACCAAAGCAGGTGGTAAGACTTTTGGTGCAACACCAGCGAGATAGCCAAAAGACCGCTGGCAGTATCTTTGAACGCGCTGGCTGGTAGGTAGGCTTGAGCGAGGCTATTTGTTCGATAGAGATTATGCTGCTTTAGCTGTGGTAGCCAAGCGACAAGAGCTTTAACCGCCTCTAGTGACGGAAGTTGACCCATTAAGGAAATTTGCTGGTCGAGCACAATGGCCACGCCCTCAGCATGAACCAGCTCTAGCAATTGAGTCGCATTCCGAGTCAACACCTGCTGCATAAAATCAGGTTCCTGGAGGAAAGCCTGCTGTAAGTGATCTTGAATCGCGTTGACCTGAGTGTGGTAACGGTTTAATTCACGCTCTTGCTGATGGACCAGTTCGGTGGAGACAAACTGTCCTAAAAATTCGCAGGTTTTGCGTGTCTCATAGGACACCAGTTTGGGACTGGAATGATGGCAGGCAATTAACCCCCAGAGGCGGTTATCGTTAACTAAGGAAATAGTGAGGGACCCACCGACCCCCATATTCTGTAGGTATTCGACGTGGCAAGGGGAAACGCCCCGCAGGATGCAGTCCTTTAAATCCAGGGGGGCCTCTGGGTTACTATTCGTGGAAACTAAACGAGCAGGGCTGTAGTTGACATTGGGAATTTGGCAAATCGAGTGATGCATAAACAATTTGCGGGCCGGGACAGGAATGTCGGTGGCTGGATAATGCAATCCCAAGTAGCTTTCTAAGGGTTGCTCTTTTGCCTCCGCAATCACCACACCATGCTCATCGGCTTTAAAACGGTAAACCATAACGCGATCGAACCCCGTCAGCGCCTTTACTTCCTCGGCAAGCATTTGCGTCAAGGCAGCCAGAGTGGTCGTATTGCGAAGGTTCAGAATGACTGCTTGCAGATGATGGTAAAACTGGGTGGAATGAATGTTCTCGGTGGGAAGCTGAGGCTCTAGTTCTAACAGCAGTCCAGCTTTTGTGCGGTGGATGGTACTTCTGAAGATTTGTATGCTAGCCTCGGTGGCTCCTAACGCTTCCAAGTTTTGGGAATCGGCGGCGTTCCCTAAATTTACGAGGCTAGGGAGGCGGCTATTAATCTGTGCTTCTAACTCAAACGGGTTGCAGGATTCTAGATTGTCTTGCAGAAGAAGAGCTTTAATGCGTTTGACCTGATCACGAGAAAATAACGGGTGTAACGATTTTCCCAATAAGGCGGTGGCGGCCAGACCAAAAAATTCCTCCACATTCTCACTCACCTGCATGATTGTGAGGTGTGGCTCTTGCAGTACTAGGAGGATGCCATGCGCTTGGATATAGCCCGGAGCAAACACAGACTCTTCAGTACAGTCCTCCAGCAGCGTCAGCATGGCGGGGGTGAATTCAGTTTGTTCCATAGCGTTCAAGGGTTTCATATTATTGTTGCAAATTATTCAGGCGTTCTGGTGAATAAGGAAATTTAGCCCTAGAACTTCGGCTCAAGTCGAATTAACTGACCCGATTGCTCGTCAGTGAGAATGTAAATAAAGCCATCCGTCCCTTCCCTCACGTCGCGCACCCTTTGACCGATCGGAATTATTTCTTGAATTACTGCTTGTTTGATTGATGCAGGCTCAGTTGACATGACTTGTGAAAGCGTGCGATCGTTGATGTTTAATCTTGGAGCGCTGCAACTCTCTAACGCCAAAGCGATCGCACAAATAAATAGTTTTATCGACTGCTTTAAGTTCTTCATTCCTTGCAATCTCATAAACTCTTTCTTGTCTAACCTGTTTTCAAGAAGTGTTCAATGCCCCCTAAATCTCCCATAGGATTCCCTAACAGTTTTTAAATTTTCAGCACATTGTAATATTTACAAATTTTTCTTACAAACATATACATCCCTATGACTCAGACCCATATTGAATCCCTTACTTTGCTTAGGCCAAGTGATCAGGTCGATGTAAGTAACTGCGATCGTGAACCCATTCACATTCCAGGATATATCCAACCTCACGGTGTTTTGTTTGCGCTCCATGAACCCACCTTAACTATTGTACAAGTGAGTGAGAATAGCAATGAATGGCTAGGAGTCACACCCGAACAGCTTTTGAATCAACCGTTAAGTTGTTTGTTGAGTGAGGATGAAATGCACGCCGTTCGTCAATGTCTGGCTGGAGACTTTAACTACGTCAACCCATTGCGAATCGAACTTAATACACCTCGCGGTAAAATAATCACTCATAGCGTAGTGCATAGTATGGGTTCCATAGCGATCCTAGAGATTGAATTTGGACAAACTACGCTAGGCCAAGCCAATCTGCCCGAACGAAACGATCTGACCTATTTCGATTTTTACCGACAGGTCAAAGCGCCCATTGAAAGCTTACAAAAAGCGACCAACTTTGAGGAACTCTGCAACCAATTAGTGGCCAACGTCCGTCACATTACAGGATTCGATCGGGTCATGATCTACCGCTTTGCTCCCTTTGGATCTGGAGACGTAATTGCTGAAGCCCTGCGTCCCGACCTAGTGCCTTATTTGGGATTGCACTATCCCGCGTCTGATATCCCTTTGCAAGCGAGACATCTTTATACTCTAAATCACCTACGTCTCGTTCCAGATGTGATCTATACTCCTGTCGCCCTAATCCCCACACTCAATCCCATTACCCAGGCTCCCCTAGACTTAAGCTGGTCAGTATTGCGGAGTGTCTCCCCCATTCATGTGGAGTATATGCAAAATATGGGAGTGCGATCGTCGATGTCGATTTCGTTAATGCGCGATCGGCAACTGTGGGGACTGATTGCCTGCCATCATAGCGAACCAAAACTGATCCCCTACTTTCAGCGCAGCGTATGTGAATTTATGGGTCAGGTGGGCGCATTTGAAATCAATGCCAAAGACGAACTTAAAGATCGAGACTATCAAATTAAACTCAATGCCCTCAAAACATCCTTTTTCAAGTCTATTTCCCAACAATCAGATGTTGTAGCGGCCTTAACTCAATCTTCTACAGATTTATTGGATTTAGTCGGAGCAACGGGCGCAGTCATCTTGTTCCAAGATGAGTTAGTAGTTGTAGGCAAAACTCCCAGTCAAGATGTTCTCAAACCCCTGATTGCTAGTACAAGGCGGCTAAAGTGAAGGAACAAACTTTAGACGGCTAAAGCCTTACCTTTATAAGTCCATTTAAAAGGCTTAGCCATAGTGCGGTTGAAGTAGTCAATAAACAAGATAATGCGAGACTTCAGATCGGCTTG
>JAPLHZ010000397.1 GCA_026389365.1 Cyanobacteriota bacterium | reverse complement strand
CGATATCCTGCAATCATGTTGATGCGTCCCTGACGACGACCTGCTTTGAGTCCATGAATTCGTTCACCTTTTTTAGACCATCCATACCCATAATTATCACGTTCATCCATCCCTGATTCATCAACGTAGACCAAGTGGGGGGCTTTTGGATCTCCTACTGCTGCGCGAAATTCATCACGCTTTTCCTCATCTCGCTCTCGATAACCGTAAGTTTTTTTTTACGGGTAAATCCTATCTGTTTTAATGCTCGTGATATCGATCTTTGAATGATACTTCCCCATAACTCTGCCATCTCTGCTTGAGTCTTATCTTCATGCTCTTTGACAAATTCTCGAAACTTTTCTCAGTCCCTAATTTTTGGCTGCTGACTAGAAGATGCTCTTGCTTTCACCTTTATATCACCTGTTTTGTCGCGTCTCTTAAACCACAAGTTGATTGGGTTTCGACTAATTTCGAACAATTGACTGGCTTCATTTTTCTTTAGCCCATCCATTTCGATTGCTTGCATTCCCTTTTGCCGTAAATCGGAACTATATGGTTTTGGCATTGTTATTGCTCAGACAATTCGCTTTCTTTCTATCTTATGTCCTAACCTAGCTGGCTATAGCTATACTACGCCTGTACCGATCGAAGCTTCTCCTGGAACTGCGCCATTGCAACATCAAGAGGCATACCGTCACCCCGATCTCAACTCAACGCTGACCAATTTGTTTTTTCCAAGCTGCAATATTACTCTGGGCTTGACCATAAGCTGCTGTCCCCACCGGAACCCGTGAGGCAATTGCAATTGCACCGGGCGTATCGTAGGCGGCCTGACCCATAGCCGCATTCAACACCTGACCACTCCACTGTTCAATCAACTGCTGAGCTTGACCACGACCTCTCCCAGACACTTGCTGCGCGATCGAAATAGCGCTCAATAGATCATCGGGACGACCACCGCCTGACTGGGCTACAGCATTGGCTTGGGCCAGCAACGACTCATCTTGTGAAAGAGGTGAATCGGGGGAGGTCGATCGCGGATTGGTTGGGGAAACAGGATAATTGTCTTGAGATCTAAGGGCCGTAGACCAGCTTTTGATTTGGGCTTGGGCTTGGCTATAAAGCGGACGACCGGATTGAACTTGTCGGGCCAGATCGATCGCATTTTGAATACTGGTTTGATCGCCCGCCGCCGCGATCGCATTCGCTTGATCTAATATGTTTTGATCTTGGTCGGTTTGTAATTGAGTATTGTTTTTATCGATGAACGCACGAGCTTCTTTGTACTTAGGATTAGAAAATCCAATCATTCCCGCTTCTGCGATCGCTGCCTGCAATGCCCCAGGACTCCCAGATCTTGCTAAATCACGGGCACGATCGAGCTGGGCAATGTCTCGGGCTTCTGCTCTCCATCGGGCTGCTAGCCTTTGGGCACGATCGTACAATGGTCGTCCAAACGGAATTCGTTCGGCCTGAGAAATCGCATCTTCAATTTCAATCAATTGACCTTTCTTTGCCTTTGATTGCGCACTCACTAAGCCAATAAAATCATCCACATCTTGTTTGACCTTAATGCCATCTGGAATCTTATTAGCAATACTCAATGCTTCATCCAAGCCTCCCCGATCGGCTGCATTCTCCGCTAAGGTCATAAGTCGTTGGCCAATGCGGGGCTTCATGTCTTGGGCATCTTTATAGATGGCACTTTTTTCAGGAATGGTTTCTAGACCTTTGAATGCTTTGACTAATTCATCAGCATTGCCATTCTCAATGGCACGATCGGCTGAGGCTAATTTAGTAATTTCATCTTTAGCCGTCGTAATTTGTTCACCAATTTCGGTATAGCGCTGAGTTTGCCAATAGGGATTGTCAATGGCCAGCAATTTGGTTGCTTCATTAAAGGCATCTTTCCAATTGCGCTTTGATAAAAACTTATCAACTTTTGCAACAATATCCTCGGCTTCTTTCCAAACTCTTTTCCAAGTCGCAATGCGTTCTTCAACTTGCTTTGCGGCGGCAGCATGGGACGGAATTTTCTTTGCGGCGGCGATCGCTTCGTCTAGTTTTCCAGTATTAAACTTGTCTTGGGCCAGATCTAATAAATCATTCGACCAGTCTTCAATCCAACGGCTTGCTTCTTGATAGAGTGGATGATCTTTTGGTAATCCACTCACCAATTCGATCGCCTCAATCAAATCTGGCACTGTACGTTTGCCCGCCGCAATTTGGGCACAATGGAGACGGATGGAAGCCGTGGCTAAGGGCCAAAAAATGGATGGACAATTTGGGATAGCGGGGAGCTTGAGAATAAATGCGATCGAGAGTGTCGTGAGGCTGGTGGTGAGAATTAAGCCGGCCAGGGTGACAAATCGCCAGTCTAGAACAACTCGTTTTACACGAGATAATCGGGATAAGCTCGTAGATTTTGGCTGCGAAGGTTTGGGAGATTTAGAATTAGTGATGTCGCGTTTGACAACCATAGCGCTGGGGTATTACGGAGTGAAGATGCCTAGTTGAATCTGAATAGACTACCTGTCTAGACGGGTTAGGATTGATTGTAAGCTTACTCTTCAATCCAAAAAACGCCAAATTTTTGTCAAGAATTAACGGCTTAGCCTAACCTCAGATTCGATCGAAAATTAACAACCCATCCACGTATCAAATACTTTTCCAATACTATCTAATTGAGATCTCGCCGAAAATGTCACTGTAGCGTGTGAATTTTCGGCGAGAATTAAGGCCAAACGCTTGCAATAATTAGGAAATAAAGCTCAAGCCAAACTGTCGGGATGGATGGGCACAAGATTGCCTTCATTCGTCAACCCTAGAAAAATTTCTTGGCCGATTTGGATGGTTTTGCCGGATAACGAACAATGTTCCGATCGTTCAGCTTTGGCGTTGATGGTGGCGCGGATATCGGTGGAGGTGATGCTCGGAAGGAAGTCTTGCGATCGTTGCTGGACAAAATTCCAAAGGACATCTCTGATCAGTGCCTGATAGCCTTGACTGCCTGAAAGTCCTTTTAGTCGTTCTTTTAGCTCCCGTTCTAGGCGAATGCTGGTGACTTCCATGTCAGTGGTGGAAATTCGGGTGAGGGCTTGCATGGTGGAGTGCTCCGTTGGTTTACGATTGTGTATTACGAGTGTAGTGTTTTATTTGTAATCTGTCGAAGTTTTGTACTACATTTCTAGGTTTTTAATTAATTGAAGGAGTTGGGTACGATCGATTTTGCCTTGAGCATTGCGGGGAAGTTGGGGAAGTTGAATCCATTGTTTTGGGTATTGGTGAAGAGATCCTCCCCAGCGCTCCTTGGTAAGGGGGGGGCAAGAGGAAAGGTATTCACCGACCCACAGGGCCACCACTCGCTGGCCCCAGATTTCATCGTGCAGCCCAATGACACAGACATCCTGAACTAATCCTGTAGCATGGATCAGAGCTTCAACTGCACTGGGATAGACATTTTCTCCGCCTGTGATGATTTTGTCGGTGCTGCGTCCGATGATGTGAAGGTGGCCGTTTGGGTCGAGATAGCCGAGGTCATCGGGGCAAATATTTAGAACACCGAGCATTTGAGATTTGGATTGGATTTGAATTTGGCCAATTTGATTGGAGGGACAAATCTCGTTTCGATCGTTGAAGATTTGGATTTTTACGTGGGGGAGCGGTTTTCCGACGTTAGTTTGACCTGTGAGAAATTCGCTTGGCAGTAATGTTGTGACTTGGGAAGCGGTTTCGGTCATACCATAGGTGAGGGCGATCGGTAAGCCTTTTTGTCGGGCGATCGTTAGCAAACTTTCCCAAGTCGGTGCGCCGCCCAGAAGAATGGTTTTGAATTGCTTGAGTTTTTGTTGATTGATTAGGCGTTGTAATTGGGTGGGAACCAGAGAAATAAAGAATGATTCCAATTCAATATCGGGAAAGTTCCCCTGTTCAAGTTGTTTCCAATCCCAACTGATGAATTGACCATTGGTTAGGTACGATCGCAAATATTGCATTAATCCACTCACATGATGCAATGGCAAGGTACAGAATGAGTTAATTTGATTGATATTAAAATGTTCTTGCATTCCGTACACAGATGCACTGAGGGTTTCCCAAGTATGAATTGCAAATTTAAGTTTTCCTGATGTTCCGCCTGTTGGGATATGAATATAGGATTCATTAGCTATATTTGATTGAGTATTTGATTGAATACTGACTTCAAATTGATCTAACTCCGATCGTCCCCATAGTGGATTCCCCAGAAAAATCGATCGATTTTCTACGATCGATTTCCAAAATTTCACTAAAAATGTGCCCGCATCAGATTCTAGAATCCCAACGGGTTCGACCATTGTTTGATCAAAAAAACGATCGGTGCCATATCCCAAAGCTCGTTCTGTTCCAAATTCTTGAGCTAATTGCAACCCGGCCATACGTCCGATCGCAGTTTCAAACACTGACGAAAATACTAAATCTAATTTATGAGTTTTACAAAAATTCCGCAATTGAGAGGGTGCGCCTGCGATCGCGGGTTTCACAACAAAAATTCCGCGCCAACCCCGATTGTAACAGTCTTCGAGTTGAGTATAAGTAGCGATCGATTCATCCAACGCGATCGGGGTTTTGTAATGCTGATTGAGTTGCAACATTGAATCAAATTCATGAATACCTAAAGGTTGTTCTAGATATTCAATTTTTGAAGTAATGCGATCGCATTGTTCAAGCCATTGTTTTGCTTGTGTTAAATTCAGTCCACCATTAGCATCCAGTCGCAAAGTTGCATCATCAGGAAGAACTTCGCAAAGTTGTTTAAAGATTTCAAGTTCTGATGTAATATCTGCGACTCCAATTTTCCATTTAAACGATCGGGTTCCCTGTAAATATAATATGTTCCATTCGTCTAAAGCTTTGGCTCCAGCAGGTAGTAAGCCAGCGATCGATCCCCCTAAATCCCCCTTACTAAGGGGGACTATGAGAGGAGTAAGGGAAGCTAAGGGGGATCCCGCCATCTCAAAGGCAAACTGACAACAGGGATAGTTTTCTGGAATCTGTAACGCATCAAACTCATTTCCTAACGATCGGCAAAATGCGATCGCTTCAGCTAATGTTTCTGTACCAAATTCGGGCAATGGTGCAATTTCTCCCAATCGCACCATGCCATTATCATTTGTTATTGCGATTAAAATCCCCGATCGGACCGACCATTCCCCATGGGCAGTTACAAAGGGTTTTACAAATTTTCTTGCATAGGTCTGAAATGCAAACTTAACCATTTAAAACTTAACCACTTAGTTCTCTTTCCAAAGCTGCGGCTGAACAAATTTATGGACATCCACAATCACATCAGCCCACCCCTGAGCTAACGAGTCTAAAATCCGATCGCCCTTCTCCTTTGTCGCCACTGTTGCATCCCCAATCACACCGCTTTTACTAATATCGCGGGTCGTCCAAGGAATTGATAAATTACGTTCTAATGTCAACAAACTATCTTCCGGTAAACCGTGAGGATATTCACACACTAACCGATCGGTCCTTACCTGTTCCGGCAAAATCGCCATCATCAAACTTGTTTCGGCATCTCCCGCGTGAATTCCTAATAGCGCTTCTTTTTCAGTCATCAATTGCTTAGTAATATGGGGAACTCGCCAAGTAAAAAAGGGAAATACTTCAAAATCTTCAAATTTCACATGTAAATCCCGCGCAACAATATCGATAATCTGCGGCTGTCCACCATGGGAATTCATCAACACCCATTTACGAAATCCCGCACGGTACAGGCTTTCTCCCGTTTCCATTAATACCCGAATCATCGTTTCTGCTGAAATGCTAATGGTTCCAGGAAAATGCCAATGTTCATTAGATTTGCCATAATAAATCGACGGCATTGCAAAGGCTGGAATAGTTATATCTAATCGTTGTAAAGCTTTACCGATAACAGCTAACCCGATCGCACTATCCACCGCCAAGGGCAAATGGGGACCATGCTGTTCTATTGCACCGACGGGTTGAATGATCACAACTTTTGACTTGTCCGGCATATCGCGAATATCTGTCCAAGTCAGGTATGGGAAAAAACGATCGGGTGGAATAAAATTATGCATCATAGTCTTGTAGATTCCAGCCGGGACTGTCGATGGAGTAATTTCATCATATCTTGTAATAGAGGAAATATTGACGAATTAATTTCCTTAATTATAATATCGTCATCAGTAAATTTCTTAAGCGTGTCAACCGAGTACACAAGTTACCGATTAAGTTGCAAATCAAATTATAGCTAAAAATTTTATGAATGATGTGATCTTCCATGCGTTTAACTGGAACTATCAAGATCTAATTCGCCAGGTTCAACAAATCAGTGATCTGGGCTATGGTGCGATCTTAATTCCGCCCTCGCTATATTCAGATGTTAAAGGTGATCAACGGTGGCAACGGTATCAACCTAAAGATTATCGAGTGCTGCTGTCGTATTTAGGTGGAAAAAAGGATCTCCAACAATTGATCGATCTCTGTCGTCAAATGACTC
The DNA here is from genome assembly GCA_026389365.1 of Cyanobacteriota bacterium. Classification (GTDB taxonomy): domain Bacteria; phylum Cyanobacteriota; class Cyanobacteriia; order Leptolyngbyales; family Leptolyngbyaceae; genus JAAFJU01. The sequence goes on along the minus strand of JAPLHZ010000397.1, from coordinate 932 downwards.
CACCCCTCAAGGTCTATGCCGATCTGGTCCTTAACCATATGGCGAATGAAAATCGAGAAGATCATTATAATTTTCCAGGTAAGCTGCTCGTCTTTTAGTTTGCACAATCTAGTTCCTGTAACCCTTTCAGGCTGGGAATAACGCTGTGAAACTAGATGATGGTCAGCTTAAAGCGGAACTTGAGAACTACAAAAACAACCCTGAATTATTTGAAGAAAATCGCTTATATGGCGATCTGAGCGAGGGATTGTTCTCAATTGATGACTTTAACCGATATGGAGATATTATCGATTGGTCAAATCGCAATGAGGTTCAATATCAAGATCTCTCAGGATTGCAAGATTTAAAAGACACGCCCTGGGTGATAAGCTATACAACATTTAGTTTACAGGTACAGCATTTCCCTTGTTTTTTATCTTTCGCTTCCATTGAATATTCAACTCTCCCTAGTTCGTCAGACGGTCGAGTAAATCTCTTAATTTATCCACTGATTTAAATAATCGGTGAGCAATAAACTCTTTACAAGAATGCCAGACTAACTCAATCAAGTTGTAGTCTGGACTATAAGGCGGTAAAAAGAGCAGTTCTAGATTTGGACATTCCACCATTATCTTGTCCAAGACGAGTTGCTTTTTGTGATAACTTGCATTGTCCAACACGATTAAAACTCTCGGACCTTGTTCCTCAAATTCTGATTCGCTATTTCCTTTCTCGACCCATTCCTCTTTGACAAATTGATTCAATTTTATTAGGTTGCTATAAAAACTATCCCCATTTCCCTGCTCTATAAAATATACTTTAGCAGGTAGTAGACTTTATTTTGCAAAAGGGTGAAAATGGGAGGAAAGAATTTAGGTTTTCCCATAATGATCCAATTAACGTTCACAGATGAAGAAATAGAAAAACTACACTACGAAAGATTTCATCATCCT
>JAPLHZ010000368.1 GCA_026389365.1 Cyanobacteriota bacterium | reverse complement strand
TGAGCATTTATTAGACTTATTTATCGCAATGTTTGGTTTGGACCCGACTTTGGTTAAATTAAATCCAAACTACCAGAGACTACTGGAATACGGCTCTCTCAGGGCTTGACCGACTGAAAATCTGTCCGGAGTGTTGAGTAATAAGACCTAACTATAAATAATAGGGAGAACGTTTCCTATCAACAGACACACAGGATGGCTAGTCAGAAACTTTCCGCATATCCACTAGACCATATTGATGAACCTTATTATTGTATCCCATAGGAATGTTAGATCGAAACTTTCTGAAGCCCCAAAAAGCTCCTAGAGCAAATCAAAGAATAGATTTTTCTGAAACAGGCTCTAGTCACCTGCGATGATTTTGGGGACGTTGAAGAAGTTCTCATTACGATCGGGAGTGCTATTCATAAGTCGATCGCGATTGTCTAGAAGCCTGATGACCTTTAGGGATAGTGATCGTGGGTAACTTACTATTTCCCAAGCTATTCGATCGAATCTTAAACACTGCAAAATCCCAGAAAGCAATGCGCCATAGTTAAGCGCGGATGAGTTTAAAACTAGCAATAGTCCAAGGTTCAATGGAAGGAGATTGATTCTCGATCGGGCGTTCTAATATATCAACCCGATCGCCCAATTGAACTCCTTGAACATTCTCATTTGCATCACCAATCGAGATCTCTGTCATATTGCCACAATATTCATAACCCCGAAGAATATATTGATTCCGATCGTCCTCCGATCGTTTAATCGCCATCAACATCATGTGGTCAGCATTCAAGTTCAATAGGCTCATCCTCGGCGGTAATAGTCCCTGCAACATCCGTTCATCCGGAACAACTGCTTGCAATGGTAAACTCAATTCAATGGCGCGTTTTGGCGTATCTGCTGTTTTCCAATTGCCTAAATGTGGATAAATCCCGATCGTAAATTCGTGAATCCCTTGGTCTGCGATCGGATCTGGGAATTCAGAACCCCGCAATAGAGAAATACGAATTTCATTAGGTTTATGATCATAGCGTTTATAGTCATAGCCATGTTTACGATCGCACAGAATACTCACGCCATACTGTCCATCACTCATACTCGCCCACCGCAGCCCCGGCACTTCCCACATCGCCCGTTCTGCCTCAGTCTTGGGAGTTGTAGTCCGATCGGCAACGCCACAAGCTGCTTCATATGTAACAAACTTTATATCTAAATTAATGGGGAATGTCGCCTTAACAAAGACATGCTTTTCCTGCCAATCAATATAGTTTTTGATTTCGAGAATGGGGGAATGTTGAGTTAGAGAATAGGTTTGGATAAATGTAGACTTGCCAATTGTTCGAGTGACTTGAATACGCGATCGTAAACAATGGTGCTCAACATAACGAATGTCCTCAAGTTTGGCATCAGGTAATGGAAAATCTTGATACTTCGGATTAATATTCCACGCATCCCAATACTGTCCTTCGTCGGTAAAACTCTGAAGTTCATTGCTCTCACCGCCCATCACATCCCGTTGGTTTTTCTTATCAAATAGCGTTTTAATATTGCCTGTTCTAGCGCTAATCTCAACCCTTAAAAACTCATTCTCTAGGGTGTAATATTCGCGACCTTCCACAGATTCGATCGCAGGAACATCCATTCTTGGAACAGCCCAATAGCAAGCATATCCGAGAGCTGGAACATCCGGAACGATCGCCTTGATAATACAAACTTGTTGATCTCCGGTATATTTAAAGACTGAATGAGTCTCAACCGCCCCACCCTCAATGGTTTGAACTTGCCAATAGGGCGAAAGATCTTGGGTCGGAGTCGCTGCAATTAATACGCTAACTAAATGCGATCGAGTCCAATTATTAGAATTAAATACCACAATCAACCGAGCCTCAGGATGGGGCGCATCGATTAGTGCAATTGAATTCAGAATCCGTTCTTTCGCATTATTGATAATGCAATCTGTATCAATTAAAACCCGATCGGAAAATCGATTAGCCGTGGGATAAACGTCACGAATAGATGTTCCCGGCAAAATGTCATGAAATTGATTAAATAGCGTTTTCTTCCAAGTCTTTTCAAGCTCAGCCGCCGGGTATTTAAACCCTACTGTCAACCCCGCCAAAGACGACCAAAGCTCCGCCTCATAAAGGGCATTCTCACAATCCCGATTGTAAGCTTTTTGATCTGCATGAGTCGTGTAACAACCTCGATGGAATTCTAGATAGATCTCGGAGGATTCGCTCCTTAACGTTGGTATAGCCTGTTCTAGAGTAGAGCTTAGGGGAATCTCTGGAATCTCATTTAAGAACCTTTCAGCCGTCGTAAATTCAATTGTCGGAAATACGGACGATCGCCCCCAACGCTGCAAAATCTCCAACATATCCCGTGTCGGACCACCACCATGATCGCCAACTCCGGGTAAATACAAACAACTTTGCAATCCCGATCGCGTCGCAAATTCCCAACAATAATCACTCATCTTAATCGGATCAACCCACTCCCCAATAGGCGCAGACATCAATGCCAATACCGTTGAACCATCCGGCGCACTCCAATTGAATACCTCATGGGGATATTTAGTCGTATCATTCCAACGAAGCTTTTGGGTGCCAAAGAAATCAATCCCACCTAACTTAAAAAACTGTGGTAATTGTCCACAAAACCCAAACGTATCCGGCAACCAAGCCACCCGACTCATCGCCCCAAACTTCTCCGCATAATATCGCTGACCATACAAGATCTGCCGTGCAATAGACTCACCCCCAATCAAATTCATCTCCGGTTCCACCCACAGCCCACCGATTGCTTCCCATTGCCCCGATCGCACTTTAGATTGAATTTTCGCAAATAGTTCAGGTCGATTCTTCTCAAACCATTCATACAAAACAGGAGTAGTATGTCCAAAAATTAAATCAGGAAAATCCTCCATCAAATTCAACGCAGAAACAAACGTCCGTTCCGCCGCATTCCAAGTCTCATCCACCGTCCAAAGCCACGCCAGATCCAAATGAGCATGACCTAAACATTTAATTTTAAATTGCTTAATCCGATCGCTCCATTCCATCAACACCAATTGAATCGCCGCCAAGTCATTCAAGTCATCTAACGCACTCAATTTACTCGCTAAAGCACAAACCTCACCCGGATAAAATACCGTAAGAAATTTCCAAACAATCTCCACCTCATCCGCCACAAAACCAGCATCCACCGCCCCATCCGCCGCCTCAAAAACCAAGGACGATCGCATCAATGCCCCAATGTCATGCCCCGGACTCACCAGCTTTAACCGAACTTCAATAGTTTCATGACTCGCGGCAGGACTCAACACGACCCGACAAGTATGATCAAACAAATCCCCGCTCTGACGCAGAACTCCCGCTACAAACACATCCGCCCTCTCCGCCCACCACGTCAACCCAAGCCGCGCAATCATTCCCGCACAAGACTGAGGCAGCGTGACGTGCTGTATTAATTCAACTGATTCTCGTCCCTTAGCCCAAGCAATCTGCCCCTTCTCATTCAATGCAACCGGAGTGCCATCGACCGAGCGCCAACCCGTCATCACATCCACAACACACCGCGATCGCAACCGCCCCACCAACTCTTCAAGAAAACCCATCACCGACCCAACAGAAAAAATCAACTTTGTCATAGTTTGTCATACTACGTTACATATCCTGTCAAGCAAAAGCGCGTAAACTAAAGAGGCAAGACAACTCTCAAAAATCTATTCAATTCACCCCTCTAAATTCACCCTCCCCCAATTCTCCCATGGCAGCCGATCGCCCTTACCAAAGTCATCTTTTGAGTTTTCTAAACCGTCAACTCCAGACCGCCAAGGATAAAACGGGAATAATCTGGCGCACGGTGAAACTTTCTGTTTCCACAGCACTAGCGATCGGCGTTCAAGCCATCATGTATCCGATTTACGCCGTGATTCAAGCCGCTGAACTCGTGGGAAAACAAATTCAATCCGCAGATGGCATCATCGGATGGTTACGATCGGGCCAATCCAACCCAACCACAAATCTGGTTCACCTTACCAGTGACGCGCCCCTCACCAGCGTCTTAACCGCCCTAACCCAAGGCCAGATCACTCAAACCACCGTAGGGACTGCCGATGCCCTTACCGTGGCCCTCGCCTCCGGCCTCACCATTCAAGGCGTAGCATCTCGGCTAAGCGATCGACGCGTTGGCTTGGTAACGAGGGATCAACAAGTTTTAGATCTTCTTTCAGACACCCAAGAAGCCCAGCTTCAACATCGCATTCGTTACGAGATTGCCATGTACTTGCGTTGGGTCCGATCGCGAACATTACAAACATCGAGACAAACATCGAGCGCACAAATATCCGCATCACCCGCAAGGTTACAAACAATCACGGCATCCGATCGGACGTCTTGGATTCAAACCTTTTGGACTCGGATCGTTCGGAGTCAAGCCTTTTTGAGCAGTCCAAGACAAACTATCGAACTTCCTCCAACCGCCCAGCCTAAACTTTCTCCCATCACCATTCCAACCCTCTGGACCAATCCATCATCCCTGGGCTTCTTTTCATTACTCAACCTCCAAGATTTACCTAATCTACAAGAGCTACCCAACCTAATCCACGCGGCCTTACGCTATTTTTTCGGGCCTTCGCGCCGATACTACATTCGCGGCGATAATCAAACTCGCTTAACCGACGAAACCTGGTTCAAGCTTGAAACCTTCTGGGGCACTCCGCCGATCGCAGCACTTCAAGGTGCAAACCCTCAAGCCCCAAACCTTCAAGCTCCAAATTCCGATCATAGAACATCCCCAATAACCGCCATGCCCCTCATGGGTGGAACCATCCCAATCGCAACAAATTTACTGGTTAAACCCCGCATAATCAGTCGATCGCCCGCACCGATCGTATTGAACAAATCCTCTAGTAGTATCTCTAATACCTCTTCTGTCCAAGAACACGACAGTACACCCATCCGGAACAATCTAGTCAAAAAATCCACCGCTGGCACCAAACACAGCCCAGACTGGCTAGAAGCAAAATCCATTGATCTCGGCTACAAAAAAAACTGGGCCGATCGCTGCATCGGCTGGCTCGATTGGATTTTAGTGAAAATTGAGCAAACTTTCTTAACAATTTGGCAAGCTCTAGTCACTCTGTTTCAAAGTCGATAACATTCCAGGCTAAGATAAATTTCATAGATCACACCCATCTCAAACTCTTCTTGGAGTATTTAGCCATGCTTACCCTCAAAATAGTTGTTAATGTCATTGTGGCGATGTTTTTATTGATGTTCATTTTTGGTCTCCTAAACAGCGATCCATCCCGGAACCCCAACCAACGTGACCTTGAGTAATTTCTCTGGTTGGTTGACGAAAAAATCTATTCGCTATCGTGACAGACAGTTAGTGGGTTGGTTCTGAGACTGAACTAAAGAACAGATCGTTCACAGATTTATCTTCATAAGATCACTGTGCGATCGGTTTTCAGTTAAGCCTTCAGTCCTTACCTTAGCTGTCTTATTTTTTGTGAGACATTTTCTATGCCCTATCCGGCTGTTTTCGCTGACTTGCTCAAGACCCCAGAATTCTTGTCGCAAACGCCCCCCGCCCTGACCCAGAGTGTGGCCCAAAGTGCGCCCAATTTAGCACTCCCCTCATTGTCAGAGGCACCTCAGCCCATCAGCCCACGTAGTGACATAGTTCCCCCAGCAATCCCCTCGATCGAAATTCCTCCCAATTCCGATCGTTCCAGCAGCCCGATGCCTCCGAGTGCAGAAACTCCCGCATCTACCAGTCAAAAAACTCCCGCCGTTCCAATCCCAGCCGTTCCCACCGTCCCGTTGCCCAGCGCAATTCAACCCCTCGCCGCCGATGGCATGATTGAACTCAAAGCGGATCGACAAACCTACGACGATCGCCGCCAAATTTTTACCGCTGAAGGCAATGTTTTTATGCGGTTTCGCGATAGCCGAGTCAAGGCAGATCGGCTTCAAGTCAATCTTGTCAATCGTTTCGCCGTGGCTGAAGGAAACGTAACCTTCGTCAAAGGCTCGCAAGTCCTTCAAGGCGATCGGTTTGATTACAACTTTGTCCAAGGAAACGGAAGCATTCGCGGAGCCAAAGGAGAAATTGCAACCCAAAGCACCCAAGACCTCACTGACTTCACCACCCCCCTCAGCACCGATGTCTCAGCCAGTTCCACCATCGGCAAATCCATCAGCGATCGTATTTACCGCAACCAACCCGCAACCGTTATCGAAAGCCGCATTGGTGCAGAACTAGTCGTCGGGAGTGACTTTGCTTCTCTTGGGCAACAGGGGCAAGGCGGACGAGGCTTTCGACGATTGCGATTTGAGGCAGATTCAGCGGAGTTCTTTCCGGATGGCTGGGATGCAAAAAATATTCGGATTACCAACGATCCCTTTTCGCCCCCCGAGTTAGAACTGCGTGCCCGATCGGCTAGCTCCCGCAAACGATCGATTTACGAAGATGAACTCCTGGTTGATAAGCCCCAACTCGTCTTTGATCAACGCTTCAAGCTTCCCATTCCCCGTAATCGGATTCTGCTGGATAAGCGTCCTAAAAAAGACGTGTTGCGAATTTCTCCAGGCTATGACAGTCTCGATCGGGGTGGACTTTACATTGAGCGCGGCTTCACTGTTGTTGCATCCCCTAATTTTTATCTAGACATCACACCAGAACTTTACCTACAACGAGCATTCAACACCAGCAACGTCATCGACTGGTTTGGCACAAAAGCAACAGTAGCCGCCAACATAGGACGAACTCAGCTCAGTGCAGCCATCGAACTGACAAGCCTCGACTTAACCCAATTTGAACAGCGCTTCCGGGGAAACCTACAACTCCTTCAGCCGATCGGAACCCACACCCTCGCCCTACAAGGAGCCTATCGTAAACGTCTATTCAACAACTCCCTAGGCTTCCAGGATGTCCAAAGCACCATAGGCGGACTTTTATATTCGCCCAATATTGCATTGTGGGACACCGGAATAAATCTAAGTTATCAACTGGGTTATCAATACATCAATGCCGATACCGATCGGGCTGACCTATTAAAGCCAGGTCGAACAAATAACCGAGTCAATTTACAGCGGTACCAAGCCGCCGCCGCCCTCAGCCGCTATTTTCGAGTATGGCAAGGTGTTGGTCTACCCCAAACCCAAACCGAAGGAATGCGCTATACACCAGCGCCTGTTGTGCCTTATCTCGATTTCATCATAGGGACGACAGGGGTTGCATCCGCTTACACCAGTGGAGATAGCCAAAATAACGTGACCTTTAGTGTTGGATTCAATGCTCAATTGGGTCATTTCTCAAAACCTGTCTTTGACTACACGGCAGTCAACTTGACCTATTCGCAAGCAATTAGAACCGGGAGTTCACCCTTTTTATTCGATCGGGTTGCAGATGGAAAAATCTTAGCAGGCGGGCTTACCCAACAAATCTATGGGCCAATTCGCGCTGGATTTCAGACCGCATGGAATGTAGATACATCCAAAGAAATTAGTACGGATTATTTTCTAGAATATAGTCGTCGTACTTATAATATACGGCTACGTTATAATCCAACCCTATCCTTGGGATCGATTAATTTAGTCGTTAGTGACTTTAATTGGGATGGCGGTTCTGAAGGGTTTAAGGGCACGGGCATTGTAACAAATGGTGTTAGTCCTTAAGTTGATTTGGGGTAAGCCTTCCAGGGGTAACGAAGAATTAACGTTTCAGACCAGTTTTTGAGGTTAGATTTGAAATTATGATTCAAGCACCTCAGATCGACGGAATTGAAATAGACCCACCAGACTGGGCAAACACCCCAGCGAGTATTCA